>NZ_JBVJKN010000031.1:0-82668 GCF_055585225.1 Streptomyces sp. NPDC053673
GTCATCCACGTACGTCCAGTACGCGGATGATCTCCCCCAGAGCTGCGCCTGGGAGGTGCCCCCACCGCCTTGCGATTGCACGCACCGGACGCCGCACGCCCCGCCCTGCGGGCGGACGGCGCTATGTGTCAGACACGACCTAGGCGTGGGTCTGCTGCGGCGCGTCGGCCGGGCCGAGCGCCCGCAGCTTGCCGACGACCTCGACGGTCCGCCCGGCCGCCGCCGTGACCGCGTCCAGGGTGCTGGTGCGGCCGGGGCTGAACCGGACCGAGGAGCGGGCGCGTTGGGCGGGGATGCCCATCGCGGTGAGCACGTGGGAGGGCTCGTCGCTGCCGGCGTGGCAGGCGGAGCCGGCCGAGACGCAGATGCCGTGGACGGCGAGCACGTCGACGAGGGTGTCGCCGCGTATGCCGGTGAAGGACACGTTCAGTGTCTCCGGCAGGCAGGGCGCGCCCTCGCCGTTGACGGTGACGTCGCCCGCCTCCTCAAGGCCCTTGAGCAGCGTCGTGCGCAGGGCGTGGCGGTGTGCCTGGAACGCTTCGTCGTCCAGATGCCTGAGGGCCGCGGTCGCGGCTGCGGCCATGCCGAGCACTCCGGGCACGTTCTCCGTGCCGGCGCGCAGGCCGCGTTCCTGGCTGCCGCCGCGGATCAGCGGCGCCAAGTGCACCCCTGGGGCGACTTTGAGGGCGCCGACGCCCTTGGGGCCGTAGAACTTGTGCGCCGAGACCGACACCAGGTCGGCGCCGAGGCCGGCGAGGCTCACCTTGCCGGCGGTCTGCACCGCGTCGGTGTGCATCAGGGCGCCGGCGTCGTGGGCGATGTCGGCGATGTCGGCGACCGGCTGGAGGACACCGGTCTCGTTGTTGGCGTGCATCACGGAGACGAGCACGGTGTTCGGCCGCAGCGCGCGGCGCACGTCCTCGGGGTCGATCCAGCCGCGTGCATCGGGCCGCAGGATCGTGACCTCTGCCCCGAGTTCGCGGGCCATGGCGCACGATTCGAGGACGGCGGAGTGCTCGATCGCCGTCGTGATGAGGTGTACGGGGCGCCGGCCCTGGGCGGCCAGGACGGTGCCGCACACGGCGAGCGCGTCGGCCTCCGACCCGCCGCCGGTGAAGACCACATCGTCGGCCGTGCAGTCCAGGAGCGCGGCCAGCTGGGTGCGGGAGGAGTCGAGGGCTTCCTTGGCCTCGTCGCCGGCGTCGTGCCGGCTGGAGGGGTTCCCGGTGATGGTCATGCCGCGCAGGACCGCGTCGACCGCTTCCGGGCAGACGGGGCTGGTGGCCGCGTGGTCGAGGTAGATGCCCGTTCCGCCCACGGTGGGCGGGGACGGACTAGGCACAGATGAGGGGTGCGTCATCGTCCACTCCCTCCCGGTGGTTGGTCACCAGGCGGTGCGCCACCTGCCGGCCCAGCGCGGCGACGTGCCGCTGGTCGGGGGCGAGCCCGCCGAGCATCGCCTCGACCCGCTCGTCGTCCCACGTCTCGATCTCGGCGAGCTTGCTGCCCAGGGCGGCTTCGGTGATGACGCTGGCGGTGGCCAGTGAGGCGGCGCAGCCGTGGGCGCGGAAGCGGATCTCCTCAACGGCGCCGTCGCTGATGCGGGCGGTGAGCATGATCTGGTCACCGCACACCGGGTTGCCGATGAACGCCTTCACATCCGGGTTGTCGAGCTCGCCGGCGTTGCGCGGGTTGGTGAAGTGGTCCACCACGGTCGGGCTGTAGCGCGGCATCGGTCTCAGCCCTCCACCGGCGCGGCGGTGGGGACCTCGCACTCGGCGACGATCTCCTGGCTGTCGATGAACTTCTCGATGCTCACCGCGCAGCAGCCGAGTTCGGCGCCCTGCAGGCGGCGGCGGAAGGACACCGTCTGGCCGGTGCGGCCGCACGGGCAGGGGGTGTGGTCGACCTCGCCGACGTCCTCGCTGAGGATGAACGCGGGGTAGCCGGTGGACAGCGCGTCCAGCAGGGCGATGACGCCGGTCTTGCCGGGGGCGAGTTCGACGTCGGTGTTCTCGACGTCGCGAATCGAGATGTAGGACCACGGCGGCACGTGCTTGCGGTGGTGCTCGCACTCCATGGCCAGCATGTTCGACTCGATCATGCCGTACATGTCGCGGACCCGGTCCGCGGGAATGCCCAGGTACTTCTCGATCTTGGCGTTGAACTCCTCGCGGCTGATGGACTCGCCGGTGTAGCGCTTCCAGCCGCCGAGGGTGATGACCAGCGACTCGGCATCGAGCTTGAGGGTGACGTCCTCCAGCTCCAGGTAGCGCAGGAGCCGGCCGACGAGGAACGGCGGGCCGATGATGTGCCGCGTCATCGACTCCTCCCACTTGTCGAGCTGGCTGAGCGCTTCCTCGGGGTCGAAGGCGTAGTCGCGCACGATGTAGGCGTGGTCGTCGAGCAGGCCGTTGAGGACGTTGAACGCCTTGACCATGCCCATCTCCGGCGTCTCGGCCGTCGACGGGCACAGGAACAGGCCCGCTCCCTTGCCGACCTGGAAGAACTCCCGGTACTGGGCGAAGATCGCGGTCATCACGCGGCTGACCGTGGTGATGTCGCGGCGGGCGACGCTCGGGACGCCGCCGGTGCCGGTGGAGCGGATCTCCAGCTCGACGTCGGTCAGCGGGGCGGTCATCAGGACGTGGGCGTCGGGCTGCTTGAACATGCGCACCGGCAGCAGCGGGATCTTCACCACGTCGGCAAGGGTGGTGATGTCGTCGGCCTTCACACCGGCGGCATCGCACTGGGCGCGGTAGAAGGCGTTGTGCTCGGCGTGCTCGGCGAACGAGCCGCGCAGGGCGGCGGTGACCGAGGCTTCCCACTCGCTCATCGGCTGGCGGAAGGCAGTGTCCGGACAGCCGAGCATGGCAGCGAGTTCCATGAAATCCCCCTTGGATGTGAGCAGCAAGAAACTGCAGCACGCGGCCTGGCGTCGGCGGTGAGGCCCGACCACGGCGCGACCTACTATTGCAGTAGTACTACGCGGATAGTCAAGGATCGGCCGATGTTCTATGCTGCTCGCCATGGCGAGACTGGGTGACCTCGAGCGAGCGGTGCTGGACTGCCTGTGGCAGTCCGACGAACCGCAGACCGTGCGCGAGGTCCATGAGGCACTGGCGGGCCGCCAGTTGGCGTACACGACGGTCATGACCACGCTGCAGCGCCTGGCCCGCAAGGGCCTGGTCACCCAGGACTCCCAGGCCCGTGCGCACCGCTTCAGCGCGGTCGCCACACGGGAGGAGATGTTCACCGAGCTCATGACCGACGCACTGGGGATCGCCGGCGACGAGCACGAGGCGATGCTCCGGTTCGTCGACGTCATCAGCCCCGAAGCCCGCGCCGCACTCGCCGAGACCCTCGGCGAGAAGGAGCGTGACACGCGGGATTGACGTAGGACCCGCGCACGCCGCCGGCAAAGCCGGGCGGCACCGGCTCCCTGGGGAGGAAGCCGGCCCTGCGGATGCGAACAAGTGGACCTGTGTGACTGGGGGGTTACGTGGATGCGCTCTGCCTTGTGTTGTTATCCGTCCTGCTGATGACCGTGGTCTTTGCCGCGGTCACCCATGGAAAATGGCCCTACCGGGCCCCCTGCGCCGCGCTGTGCCTGTGGCTGGCCGGCTGCGTCGGCGCACTCACGGCGCTGCTGTGCGCCACCTATGTGCTGGTCTCGCCTCCGCATGTGTCCTTACAGCACCAGGCGCTGAACCTGTCGGCCGGCCTCACGGCCGTGGTGATCGCGTGGGTCTTCGTCCTGCGCGTTGCTCATGCCTACGTGAGGATCCACCGGCAGGGCTCCCAGCGCCGAAAGCGGCATCTGACCCTGCTCGGGCTGTTCGGCCGCAGGATCCAGCACCTGCCGGCGGTGGTACTGCCCAGCCGTCAGCCACTCGCCTACAGCGTTCCAGGGCCCAGGGGTGGTCATGCCGTCATCTCCGACGTCGTCCTTGCCGAGTTCAGCCGGGAAGAGGTCGACTCCGTGCTCGCCCACGAGCACGCCCATCTGCGGCAGCGGCACCATCTCCTGACGCAGCTCAGTGATGCCTTGTGCGCGGCGCTGCCCAAGCGGCCGTTCTCGGTCCGCTTCGCTGAGCGCTTCCACGGTCTGATCGAGATGCGGGCCGACTGCGCCGCCCGCCTGAAGTGCGGGCGCCACACCACGGCCAGCGCGCTGGCGCGGATGGCCCACGACAAGAGTCCCGAGCCTGATGCGGGGGCCGGTTGCCCGGTGGCCGCCCGTCGCCGGCATCTGCTGTCCAACCGCCGATGTTGCAGCTCCCTGACTTCTTCGGCCGTCTTCTGTATGGCGTGCGCTGTTGCTGTCGCTCCAGCCGTCCTCATGGCCGCCGGCGTACTGGCCGCGGCGTGTACCTGGATCTGCCGATGACCGCCCTCCGCGTGAGGGCTTTTTTGTTGAGCCGAGAACGTCTTCGAGAAGGGTTGCCGATGGACGCGAGAGTCTCCGAGTCCATAGAGATCGCTGTGCCGCCGAGCGTCGTGTACGCGGCGGTGACGAACGTGGCCGACATGGGCCGCTGGAGCCCCGAGTGCACCGGCGCCGACGTCAAGAACGACGGCCTGGCCCCCGGGGTGCGGCCGGGCATGAAGTTCACCGGTCACAACCGCTCCGCCAAGCGGCCCTGGTCGACCCAGTGCACCGTGACCGCGGCCGAGCCGGGCGAGCGGTTCGCCTTCCTCTCCCGCGGCGTGGGTCTGCGCGTCGCGATCTGGAGCTACCGCTTCGAGCCGCTCAACTTCGGCCAGGCGACCAAGGTCACCGAGACGTGGATCGACCAGCGCGGCTGGTTCATGCACTTCATCGGCCCCAAGGTCAGCGGCATCCACGACCGCGCCACCCATAACCGCCAGACGATGAAGGTCACCCTCCAGCGCCTGAAGGAGACACTGGAGAAGGAGCATCAGACCAGCTGACCGCTGCGTGCGGCAGCGACCACCGTGCGAGGGGGTGCGCGCCCGTATCGGGGCGCGCACCCCCTCGCACTGCCTGCTGGATGTTCCCTGCTGCTTGGTTGAACCGGACTGCCGGGCCGGACGGGGGCGCCGGCCCGGCAGTGGTGGGGCGCGGCACGGCACGGGGGATGGAAACCGTGCCGCGCCCGCCTGGCCGTGCCCAGCACGGGCGGGTACGACCAGGCGCCTTGTTACGAGGTGGCCGCCCCTGCCTGCGCCGCTTCCTCGGGCGATTCGGCCGGCAGGGGCGTCTCGTCCCGGGCCGGCAACAGGGCCACCACGACGACCGCGGTGACCGCGGCAAGGCCGGCGCAGATCCACGACACCGTCGACATGCCGGCCACGAACGCGTCCCGCGCCGCATCGGCGAGGGAACCCGCCTGCGCGGCCGGGAGCTTCTCCGCCACCTGGAGCGCGCCGGCCACGTTGTCCCTGATCGCCTCCTGAGCCTGGCCGGGCAGGACAGCGGGAATGTCGCCGTCCACGTTGTTGCGGTAGGCGGAGTTCAGTGAGCTGCCGAGGACCGCGACTCCGACCGAGGCGCCGATCTGGCGCATGCTGTTGGCCAGCGCGGAGCCTGCCCCGACCTGGTCGGCGGGCAGGGAGCTGAGGATGGCATCCAGCGTGGTGGGCATGGTGAAGCCGAGGGCCAGGCCCATGATGGCGAGCGCGGTTCCGGTGACGGTGAAGTCGGTGTCGGGATCCACCGTGGCCAGCAGGCCAAGGCCCGCGACCCAGAAGACCATGCCGACGGCGACGATCACCTTGGTGCCGATGCGGCCGACCAGCCTGCCGCCGACGGCGGCCGCGACGATCAGGGCACCGATCATGGGCAGCAGGTGCAGGCCGGTGTCCATGGCGTCCTTGCCCTGGACCTGCTGCAGGAACTGCGGGACCACGAACAGCACACCGAACAGGATGAACATCACCGCGGAGATGGCGACGCTGGACCAGGTGTAGCGGGCGTTGCGGAAGAAGCCGAGGTTCACGAGCGGGTTGGCACAGCGGCGCAGCCACACCAGCAGCAGGCCCAGCAGAACCAGGCCGCCGATCATGGTGATGAGGACGGTGGGGTCGCTCCAGCCCGCGTTCGGTACCTCGATGACGCCGTAGACGAACGCGGACACACCGATCAGGGACAGGGCGGCGCCGATGAGGTCGAGCCGCTTGGCGTTCGGGTCGCGGGACTCCGGCACGAACAGGATGATCCCGATCACGGCGACGATCACGACGGGGATGTTGATCAGGAAGATCGAGCCCCACCAATAGTTGCTCAGCAGCCATCCGCCGGCGAGCGGGCCGAGCGGCAGTCCGAGCGCGAAGCCGGCGGTGGCGATGGCCATCGCCTTGGAACGCTCATGCGGCGGGAACATCAGCGGCACGATCGACAACGCCAAGGGAGTGATGGCGGCGGCGCCGGCGCCCATGATCACGCGGGCGACGATCAGCCCGTCGGGGCTGTCGACCGCCATGACCATCGCCGAACCGACTCCGAACAGCAGCAGTCCGCCGATCAGAACCAGGCGGCGGCCGATCCGGTCCCCCAGCACGCCGAGCGGCAGCAGCAGGCCCGCGAAGGGAAGGGTGTAGCCGTCGGTGAACCACTGCAGTTCTGTTGTCGTCGCCTCGAGTTCGTTCGCCAGCGTCGGCAGGGCGACGGTGAGGATGGTCGCGTCCAGACCCACGATCATCAGGCCGAAGACGGGCGCGGCCAGCGCGAGCCAGCGTTTGCGTGCCAGCCCGCTGTTCACGGGCGTTGGCTGGTCGGTTGCGGTGGTGCCGGGCATTGCCATGGATGCTCCTCAGCAGGGCGCAAACAGAAGTCGAGTGAGAGCCGGGCCGCGGTGCCGGCCCGGTAGAGGCCGCCGGTGGTCGTGCCGGCAACCTCTCGTGCGCACAGCGCACGTCAAAGCCCCCTGAGCTGTTCGGTGGCGCTCAGGGGGCCGTGCACAATCCCCCTTGTGAAGTTGACGGGCCCTCAAGCCCACATTCCGCTGCGCTCGCAGCGGTGTCAGGTCAGTTGCAGCAGGCGCACCCCGGAGAGCAGCCGCAGGCGTCGGCTTCTTCGGCAGGCTTGTCGCCTGCCGCTATCGCGCTGAGGCCGGCGGGTGCGCAGCATCCGTCGCCGCGCCACGCCTCGATGCCTTCCTTGACCGCGATGGCGGCGATCACCAGTGCGGCGATGGGGTCGGCCCACGACCAGTGAAGCGTCGCGTTGGCCACGAGGCCCACCAGCAGCACGGCCGAGAGGTAGGTGCACAGCAAGGTCTGCTTGGAGTCCGCGACCGCCGACACCGACCCCAGCTCCCGGCCGGCCCGGCGCTGCGTCAGGGACAGAAACGGCATGACCGCCAGGGACAGGGCCGCGAGCACGATGCCGGGTATCGACGACTCTGCTTCTCCGCTGCCCGTGAGCGCGCGGATCGCGTCCACCGTGACGAAGGCGGCGAGCGCGAAGAACGACACGGCGATGATCCGCAGCGCCTTTCTCTCCCGCGCTTCTCGTACGGCGTGTTCGCGTGCGGAGAACTGCCAGGCCACCGCTGCCGCCGAGGAGACCTCGATGACGGAGTCCAGACCGAAGCCCACGAGTGCCGCGGAGGAGGCGATCGACCCCGCAGTGATCGCGACGACCGCCTCGATCACGTTGTACGAGATGGTGGCCGCTGCCAACAGCCGTATCCTCCGCGCCAGAACCTCCCGGCGCGCGGGAGTCGGGCCGAGCGACACCTGTGCGGCCATCAGCAGCAGCCCTTCTCCTCGGCATCCGGGCAGGTGCTGTCCGCGGCGACCGCCACCACGGCCTCCCGCAGGTCGTCCAGCGCGTGCCCGAGGCGGGGGTCGGCGAGCTCGTATCGCGTGCGGCGGCCCTCGGGTACCGCCACGACCAGGCCGCAGTCGCGCAGACACGCCAGATGATTCGACAGGCGGGTGCGGGAGATACCGATCGCGTCCGCCAGGTCTGACGGATAGGCAGGGGCCGCGCGCAGCGCGAGAAGCAGCCGGCAACGGATCGGATCGGCGAGAGCCCGTCCGAAGCGGGCCAGCACCTCGATGTCGGTCACGAGATTCAGCACGACATAAACAATACATGGATTCCTGAATTCAGAGAAGCCTGAATGATTGTGGCCCGGTCGCCGGCCCAGGGGGTGCGGCGAGCCGCTCGGCGCAGAAGGCGTGGCCTAGGGCGTGTCGCGAAAGTCCCGCCTGGCCCACGACGCCTGGCACGCCCTCCCCCGTAGCCCTTCGGGCACGGGAGGTGCCCCCACGCTGCGTTGTCGGACTCATCCGAGTACGTCCAGTACGAGGATGGTCTCCCCCAGAGCTGCGCCTGGGAGGTGCCCCCACCGCCTTGCGATCGCACGCACCAGACGCCGCGGGCCCCGCCCTCCGGGCGGACGGCGCTACTTTCGCAACACGCCCTAGTGGTCATGCGGGCCGGCGCGGTGGACCCGGCCGTGCGGGTGGGCACAGTGCACTGCCGCACCCAGCGCGCCGTCACGGGCGCCCACTTGGAGGAGGACCTCGGGCTGGTGGTCCACCTGGAGGGTGGTGTGCGCAATGCCGTGGTCGCGGCGGACGAGATCCTCCAGGCGGCGTCGTACGGCGTGGCAGTCACCGCCGGGCTCGACGAGCACATGCGCGGACAGGGCAGCCTCTTCGGAGGTGATCTGCCAGATGTGCAGGTCGTGAATCTCCCTCACCCGCGGCTGGGCCGCCAGCTTGTCGCCGAGCCGGTCAGGATCGACATGAGCGGGTGCGGCTTCGAGGAAGATCTTCCCCGAGTCGCGGAGCAGGCCGTACCCGGCCTTGAACATGAGGGCGACGACGATGAGCGTGGCAACGCCGTCGGCGCGCGCGAAGCCCGTGGTGAGGACGACGAGGGCCGCGAGGGCGGTGCCGATGAAGGCGAACAGGTCGTTGAGGATGTGCTGGTAGGCGCCCTCGACGTTGAGCGAGGAACGGTTGGCACGGGAGATGCACCATGTGGCGGCCACATTGACGGCGACTCCCGCGAGGGCGGTGGCGAGCATGAGCCCGCCCTTGACCTCGGGAGGATGGATCAGACGCTCGACGGCTTCAAAGGTCAGCCATGCGCCCAGCAGAATCAGGGAGAGGCCGTTCGCCTGGGCGGAGAGGATCTCCACTCGCTTGAGGCCGTAGGTGTAACTGCCCTTGGCAGGCCGCTTGGCTATCCGCATCGCCACGAGCGCGAGGACGATCGAGACGGCATCGGTCAGCATGTGGGCGGCGTCGGAGATGAGGGCCAGGGACTTGGCCACCACCCCGATGACGACCTCGACCGACATGAACCCGACGATCAGGGCCAGTGCGATCGAGAGCCACTTTTTGTCCGATTCCCCCGTCACTGAATGACTGTGGTCGTGGCCGTGCGAACCGCCGTGGCCATGCCCCGCACCCATCATTTCCCCCTCGCATGCGAATTCCCGGCCTTTCAGCTGTGCAGTGAAGCGCACAACAGGAGTTCACGCAAAGGCTGCAATGATGTTGGTAATCGCTACCGATAGCACGCCCCTGACCTGGCCTTTCACAATCAGAAAGGCGGATTCCTCAAAGAATCGGGAGTCGTTATCGAATTCACCGCGCGGACAGCCCTCTTGGGGCCCGTTCCCTCACGGATGCCACTTTCACCTTCAACTGTCGCCCGTCTCGATCCGTCGCGTCTTCCTCGAAAGCGGCACAGGCCGGCTGGTCTTGGCCGCAGGCGATCGCCATCTCCCGGTTGTGTTCCGCGCGGCCATCAAGAAGCCCTGCGGCCAGGGCCTACTTCTTGGTCGGTACGCTGCGGGTTTCCCCTGCCCTCCCGCCGAGTCGAGGCCGTCGGCCTCGAGCGCTACGCGAAAGCCCCGCCGCCCTGCCTGCCGTGACGGTGTGCCACCAACGGGCTCCAGCCCCAGGCCGGGCCGGGATGCGCCGGGAGCCTCAGAGCCGGCGGCCATCAGCGCACAGGGCTCTGCACAGCCGCTCTCTCCGAGAGGCCTTCGGCACGCCGACGGCAACCTGTGCCGCATGTTCACTCTTTCTGGCGATCTCGGCGCCGCACCGTACCAGCGGTTCCCGGCCACTCCCAGCTGTCCCGCGGCTGAGCGAGCCGGCGGGGCGAGGGTCTGCCTGGGGGATTTCGATCATCTGGCGCGGTGATCGCGGCCGCCCACGCAACGCACCCACGGTAACTTCATGATCACTGTGTGGAACTCGCTGGAGTCCGCCGAACAACCGCGTTGGTCTCCTCTGCGACCTCACACCACTCATCGAGAATGACATGCAGTTCCATGAGTGCTTCCCGGACATCCGGCCACACAGGCGATGAACCAGAGAGGCCGCGGAGCGCTGACACAACCCCTGTGCTGGCTTTCGCCACGGCACTGATTTCGGCACCTGAGACCATGGCCTCATCCCTTCCCCCGGTTCCTGCCTGCCTCTCCGGCGCTGCCAGAATGCCGGGTCATCCGCGCGGAAGAGAACGGGTCTTCGAAGCGGACACCTACGCGAAGCATCAGCGCTGGCCAGCCTCCATCTGCTCACATTGGTGGTCGGTAAAGAGGACCACGACGTACTGATGCTGTTCGCCCCGGCCCTCGACGGCGTCGAAGACAGCGGCAACGAGATCAACCAGGCACTGGGCATGGTCAACCTCGAGCCCCAGGAATGGTTCACTGCCTTCCACTCCGACGCGGCCCGCGATCCCGATCGCGGCTACAAGAACCCCTGACCGCAGGGTGTCGGTGGGACATCCCGCGGGGTTGCTCAGTCCGGCGCAGGAGTGAGGGCGATGAGCGCGGCGCAGGCCGGTCCCTGGGCTCGCAGCGCGCGCATCAGGGCCTTCTTCGTCCGGTGCGTGGTGATGAAGTGGGCGTACCGCTCGGTGAATGCGCTGGTGGCGCCGTCCCGGTCGGCCAGTGCGGCAAGGTCGCCCAAGAGGCGGACGATCTCCGGGTAGCGGCTGGTCGCCCGCTGGGCGAGCAGTTCTCCCACCCGTTCCCAGGCGGCTTCGGGGTCGTGCTGGAAGTCGGCCAGACGTCGGTCCTGGGCCTGGCGTGCTTCGCGGGCTTCCCGTTCCCGTTCTTCGGCTTCCTGCCGTTCCTCGGCCGCGATCCTGATCGCCCTCTGGGCGGGAACAGCGGCTCGGAGGTCAGCGACCGTTCGGGGTGCCGGGTGGGGGCCGGTGGCCGGTCGGATGTCCCGGAAGCGGCGGCGCAGCCCGCGCAGGATCTGGGGATCGCCGTCGTGGAGCAGTTGGGCGAGGGCATCGTCCTTCTCGCCCGCGTCGAGGGTGGCGATCCAGGCCCGGTGGGCCGCGAGGGAGGGAGGGGGTTCGGGGTGGGATGAGTGCTGGGCGGCGGCCGCGATGAGGTCCTCGTCGATGCGCAGGAACGTGGCCAGGTCGTCCAGTGGCTCGGGCAGGTCGGCCAGGCCCGGCGGCACCGGGGGCTCGAGGTCGTCGTCGTCGAGTTCGCCGTTGTGCAGGCACAGCAGCCAGGCGAGGTAGAGCAGGCGCAGGTCGCCCTCGGCAACCAGGTGGCGGGATCGGGTGATGGAGGGCAGCCACTGGTCGCCCATGTCGTCGCCGTCGTCATCGGGGTCGAAGAGGTCGATGAAGTCCTCCGGCGCGCCCTCGGGGTCGGACCCCAGGGTGATCAGGACGTAGCCGCTGCCCTCGCGGCCGGCCGCTGAAGGGCCGGCGCAGTAGGTGTCGGCGATGGCCAGGGGAAGGGCGGTTGCGGGCCACCGCAGGATCACCTGCCGGGTGCCCCAGTTCGCGAAGTACAGGTGGGCGTCGTAGTGGGTCTCCACCAATGTCGGGGGGTGCCCTTTGAAGTCGCCCCAGCCGTACGTGTTCACGAAGCTGTGCCGGGTCAGGCGGGCGCGCGTCGTCAACGCACGGATCTCCGCGAGCTGCTCGTCGCTCATGGGCGCGTCGACCGCGAACTGATAGTGCTGGTACTCCGACATGTCCCGGCTCCTCCCGTCCCGCCCGCTCCACACCAAGTCGTATCAGAGGCGGAGGTCCAGCAGCGGGGGAATGATCCTCGGTTCAGGCGGACGGTACGGTCCGGCACGGCCGTCATCACAGCCGGGCGTGGTCGCCCGGGCCCGGGCCCCTGGTCACCAAGTGCGTCACGTGCAGTGCGATGCGATCCTCAGAAACAGCCGCACCGACCAGACGGCAGCCCTGAAGCTGCTGCGCACCGCCTCCCCCGTGCTGCCCGGCAACGGTGTAGGAGGCCGCCGAGGAGCAGCGCCGCGCCCGGGGCGCGGCGAGCCACCGGCTCGAGCGCGGCGACGCTGACGAGCGAACCTCCCGCACTGCGGCCGCACCGAGCGACGGCTATGGCTGCTGGATCCCGTGCGTGAGCGAGGAGACCGTGTTTCTCAAGGAGCTGCCCAGGTGGCTGGGCCGGCATGTGCTGCGTCTGGACATGTGGTGCGGGCAACGAGGGTGCCGAAGGCGTCCGAGCGAGCTTGTACGGCGCGCGTGGTCCTGGCCGACACGGCCTACGCGGGCTGTTCGGAAGCTTCGGCCGGGCTGTCGTGGCCGGTCCACGTCGCCCTGCGCAGTTGCATCCGGGTGAGCCTGCGCACGACGAAGATGGCAAGCACACCGGCGGCGATGTCGAGGACGTCGGCGACCATCGTCAGTCCCACGGCCTCCTTGACCGCATCCGCCTCCTCGGCACGCGTGTAGTAGCGGGAGGCCAGATGGGTCAGCATCATGTCGCAGACCCACACCGTCCACCACACATTGACGATGGTCACCGGCGTGCGCGGTGCGTCGGGCACGTCGCGCCGCAACTCGCTCGCCGTCCAGATGTCCAGGGTGATGCGGCGCGGGAACCAGAAAGAGACGACCGGCAGGATCCAGCCCCACACCACCCAGTGCCGAGCCTTGCTGTGAGCGTCGGGCGCGAAGAGCTCGGCGTTCTCCCGCATCTGCCGGAACCAGAGGATGAACACGATCGCGCACATCAGGAAGGTGATGGTCTGGATCACTCCCGCGATGCTGTAGAGGCGCTCGACTCCCTCCACCTCCCCGAGGCCGACCGTATGGAACCCCTCCTCGCCGAAACCGCTCCAAAGGCGGTAGTACTGCGCCCCCGTGACGACCGCGAACACGTCGGCCAGCATGGCCAGGCCGAGCAGCACACAGGTCGCCGCAGCAAGCCCGGTCGGCACCGGCACCCGGAACTCGGGTCTGGGCGTGAACACAGGAAACGTGGACATGAAAGACAACCCCCCACAGGTGTGCGACATCCACCCGAGCGGCGGACGCTCGCGGAACCTACGGGGAGAAAAGGCGAGTTGTCCATGCGGTTTGCCCGCGGGAGCGGCCCGCAAAGGTCGGTCGAGAACCCTTCTGATCACACCGTCGGCCATGGCCTTGCACAGCCGCCAGGGCCCGGTCGGCGATCAGTCGCCCCGTCGGCGGACCGGCCGCGTCCCGGCAGCGCAGAGGTGAAGCGACTATTAGTCGCCCCCGAGATGATCGGGCCGGGTACGTGGGCGTCCGCCACCAGGGCGCGGGACAACTGCGGGGCATCACCCCAGTGGCCGGGCGTGATGACGAACGCAAGCGGACGGCGCCCGCCCTCACCAGTCAGATGAATCTTGCAGTTCAGCCCTCCCCGGGAACGTCCCAGAGCCTCGTCGGCGCGGTGACGAACGGGCCGGTTACGCCGGCCCGGGATCCGCGGAGAACGGGGGCGGGCTCCTGCCGCGTACTGATGGGCCGGGACACTTGATGCAAGCGGAAAGAAGAGGGCGTAAATGTGTTCATTCCGGGTCGGTCCAGGTGGGACCGCGGCCGTGACGCGGACCACATACCGATCAGCGTCGGCAAATTGGTTTGATCGTTGTCAGTGGTCCCGGAGAGGATCGGGCATCCTCGATGAGTTCTGAACACCGCCGCGGTCTATCGGTGTGACCCACCACCTGCGCAGGACTCCCCTATGACGGAAGGCACCATGTCCCAGCCACACGCAGCGCCCACGCTGTCACCCACGCACGTCACCGTCGTGCTGCGGATCCTCGTGCTGTCGACCTTCGTCGTCCTCCTCAACGAGACGATCATGGTCAACGCGATCCCGCGGCTCATGCGCGAGTTCGAGGTCACCGCAACGGCCGCGGGGTGGCTGTCAACGGCGTTCATGCTCACCATGGCCGTCGTCATCCCGGTGACGGGCTGGTTCCTCCAGCGCGTCTCGACCCGCAGTGCCTTCGGCCTGGCCATGGCACTGTTCCTCACCGGCACGGCCCTCGCCGCGGCCGCCCCCGCCTTCGGCGTGCTGCTGGCCGCCCGAGTGATCCAAGCCAGCGGCACCGCCGTCATGATGCCGCTGCTCATGACGACGCTGATGACCCTCGTACCCGCGCAGGACCGCGGCCGGGTCATGGGCAACGTCACCCTCGTCATCTCCGTCGCACCGGCCCTGGGCCCGGCGGTCTCGGGTGTGCTGCTGCAGCTCGGGTCGTGGCGGCTGCTGTTCCTGGCGGTGCTGCCGATCGCCGGGGCCATGGCCGTCTTCGGCCTGCGCAAGCTGGTCAACATCGGTGAGCCGCGCATCAGCCCGATCGACTGGCCGTCCGTCCTCCTGGCAGCACTGGGCTTCGGTGCCCTCGTCTACGGCCTGAGCGGGCTCGGCGCCGGCAACGCCGCCCAGGCCCCGGTACCGCCGCTGGCCACGACCCTGGCTGGTGCCCTGCTGGTGGGCCTGTTCATGTGGCGGCAGCTCTCGCTGCAACGCTCCTCCGCTCCGCTGCTGGACCTGCGCACCCTGACATTCCGGCATTTCTCCGTGACACTCGGCCTGATATGCCTGTCGTTCATGGCGCTGATGGGCGCGTTCATCATGCTGCCGATGTACCTGCAGGACGTGCGTGGCCTGACCTCGCTGCAGACCGGGCTGCTGCTCATGCCCGGTGGCCTGGCGATGGGCCTGCTCGGGCCGCAGGTCGGCAAGCTCTACGACCGGCTCGGCGCGCCACGTCTGGTCGTGCCCGGCGCCGTGGTGACCGCGTTGTGCCTGGCACTGTTCGCCCTCGTGGGCGAGCAGACCTCGCCGTGGCTGGTGCTCGCCCTGCACGTGACCCTGAGCGCCGGCTTGGCGTTCATCTTCACCCCGGTCTTCACCTCCGGCCTGTCCGTGCTGCCGCCGCACCTCTACCCGCACGGCTCGGCCATCCTCGGCTCGCTGCAACAGGTCGCGGCCGCGGCCGGCACCGCGCTGGTCGTCAGCGTCATGTCGGGGCAGGCTGCCGCCGCGGCAGCAGCCGATGGCGCGAGCGCCACCGGCGCGCTGGCCGTGGGTGTCCGGTGGGGGTTCGGTGTCAGCGCGGTGCTGGGCGCGCTGGCCGTGCTCGTCGCGCTGCTGGTCCGCACTCCGCCCGCGCCGCAGCTGCCCACAGCCTCCGGGGCACAGGACGAGAACGACACGACTGCAGACAAGACGGCCGGGGACGCCGGTGTGAGCCCGGTCGCCTGACCCGGCCACCGATGCCGGCCAGGGCCTGACACCCCCCATCGGGTGTCCAGACCCACCGCCGGTGACGTATGTCCCTCGACAAAGGCGAGCAACATGCAAAGGCAACACGCACCCGTAACAAAGAGCCTGGTGTCGATCCTCTGAGGCCCAGCTGAGGCGGCGAGGCCGGAATCTCTGCTGCAGCCAGCCTGCCTTCGAAGCGCGCTATGTGCGGTCGCCGTCGCGCTACGGCAGATCCTCGAGCCGGGCGAGCAGGCCGACGGCGATGGCGACGGGGCCTTGGCGCACCGGCGAGGGCGGCCGCGGGGTGGAAGATGCGGCGGCCGGCCGTGGGCGCGACGGCGTGCGGCAGCCAAACGGGAACCCGGACGGGAGGGGAGGCGTTTGTGCCGGTGAGCGGGTGGGCCGGCCCGCCCATCGGTGAAAGGGACGAGTACGACGTGATGAGTGACAAGGCCCGCAAGCTGTTCGAGGCACTCGACCTGGACAAGAACGGGACCCTGACCCGCGAGGAGGTGATCACTGCCCTGCGCACGAAGGGCCCGCACCTGGCCGCGTCCGGGGATCTGCCGTTCTGGGGCCTGGGGGACGCCGATGCCTCCTCGGCACTGTTCGACGCCGCCGACCAGAACGGGGACGCGGTACTGACCCTGGAGGAGTTCGCGGCGGTCGTGGACCGCCGTTTCGGCTGGCACTGACACCAAACCCGGCGCCGGCTCGGGGGCGCGGCAAGAGCACGGGCGCCCCGCGCGGCACAACAGACCGCCGTGACGGCCGAAGATCGCGGACACGCACGGAGCCCAGGCCGGCTGAGGCGAACAACGGCGAAGCCCAAGCAGTTCGCAGAACCCAGATCTCGTGCCCGTTGCGGTAGTGGGCTGTGATCGCCAGGGTTGCCGTGTGGCGAGCAGCTGCTTGATGCCCGCGACCCACGAGCCCGGGGCCGACTTGCCTGCAACGTGATGGCGCAACACAGGTGCGGACGAACGAAACCAGTCGTGTGCTGCGCTTCTTTGAGAGGCTGGATCGGCCGGGGCCGGGGTGTGTCCCGAGTCCTCGGGCCGTGGCGACCTGGCGCATCCAGCAGCATCTCCCCCTCCGCACGCGGCCCGCCGTCATACCGCAGCCCGTGGTTGCGCGCCCGCCGACAGGTCAGCACAGTCTTGGTGTCCAGCGGGTCGGTTGGAGGTGACGGGATGGGTCAAGGGTGTTCGCGTGCATTCGCCGGCGCGGCACGCTTCGACAGCCCCACCGTGGAAAGTTGAGCCAGAACCTGCGTCGCCCGGTGGTCCGGGCCGCTGCGGCCCGGACCGAGCGCTGCGTGCTCTCACGCACCGGGGCCCGGCAGCCGGTCGACGGGGACGCTGCGCGCCCTGCTTTCTCGCTTCACGCTGCCGTTACGCGGTGGCTTCGCATCCGCCTAGGGTCGGGGGTTCATGGCGCCGGAACCGGGGCCAAGCGCCATGAGGCTCCACCCGGCGGCCGCCGTCAGCGCGACGGCCGCCATGAGGGCCAGCATCGGCCACTCGGGGCGCCAGCCGAGCGACAGCCGGGTCCCGAGCCAGGTGACGCCGAGGGCGATCGTCTCCGGTGCGTGGACCGGCACTCTGGCGGCGGCGGCCCGCAGCACGGTGGCCGCGGCGAGACCGGTCACGGTCCAGGCGGCCAGATACGGCAGCAGAGGGCCAGGGGCGGCGCTGGGCAGACCGTATTCCTCGGGGCCGATGCGGAACAGGCCGGTTGTCCAGCCGAGTCCGACACCGACAGCCGTGACAGCCACCACCCACACGGCATGGCGCCAGAGCGGCCCGGGCCTGACTTCTTCCGAGTCGTCCGGGTTGTCGTATGCGGCCGGGCCGATGTTGTCGATCACGTCTGGAAGGGACGCCGCCCAGGCGCTTCGGGTTGCCTGCCCGGCGGCTGACGGGCGGGACGTCAGGCATCACCGCTCCCGCTCCGGGGGTGGAGATCCTGCGCCACTTGCGGCCTCGCGCTGGGGAGGCTCCGCCGGTGCCTGTTGCGGAGTTCCGGTCAGCGTGATGGTCGTCCTCGTCCGCGCGGCTGCTGCCGGGTGCCATGGTCAGCGCTTCTTCCAGCGGAAGAAGCGCTGCTCGCCCGGCCGGCTCCGAGTCCGGCACCGGAGCATCCCGTCGCGGGCGCGATCACCGGGCAAGGTAGTGTCCCCGTACCGGCGTTCGGTGGTTGGGACGAGGTCTCGGCGCACCTTCGCGCCGGTCGTCGACGCGACCCGGCAGTTGTCGACGACCGCCGGCCTCGCCCAGCCCCACGTGACAGGCCCCATCCGCCCAGATACCGGCTCGCCCGATGGGCCGGCGACAAACTCATGACAGCATCTGTCATGGATCCGCACATCAATGCCGCCTTCATGCACGTGGTGCACATGCGCTCACACCCACGAGTCCTCACCCGGCCGGCCCTGCTCCTTCGAGCGGCGCGCGCGGCGTCACGCCTCTGACGCAGCCGGCAGCACCGCACAGACCACCACTCGGAGGAACCACACCATCATGCCCACGTGGTCTCAGACCCTCGACCAGGCAGGCATCACGGACACCCTGCTGCGCCGCGATTACACCGAGCATCGTCGGCTGGTGGCCCGCTTCGCCAGGGCCGAGTACGTCGCCGTACGCCTCCTGCTGCCAGCGGCTCTTGTCCCCGACGTCATCTGCGCTACGGCGTTCATGCACCACAGTGACGATCTCCTCGACAACGGCCCGCTTCACGAGCGCCTCACAGCACTTGCCGACTGGGACAGCCACGTACACAACGCCCTGGACAGCGGCACAGCAGACCAGCCGGTTCTGCGGACCCTCCTCCACACGATCCAACGGCACCCGCATCTGCGGGATCACACCGAGCGCTTCCTCGCCGGCGCCCCTGCAGAAGTCACGTGGGAGAGCTTCGCCACCGAGGCCGACTTTCAGCACTATGTCGACTCCTACTCGCATCCCGCCTTCATGCTGATCGCATGCCTGCTCTCTGAGCCGTCCGAGGACTACTTGGCCGGATGCCGTACCTTCATCGAAGCAAGCCAGCGCCTGGACTTCCTGGAGGATTTGGCCGAGGACCTCCGTGCCGGACGTCCCGGGATCCCGGAAGACTCCCTTGCCCAGCACGGCCTCACGCGCGAGGACCTCCTTGCCGGCGCACCACCAGCCCGCATCGAGCCCCTCGTGCGGCAGCAAGCCGACCTCGTCCGTCGCGGGCTGGTGGCGTCACGCCCGCTCGTAGATCTTGTGCAACCGCACGGCAAGGCGCTTGTCCGCGCCCTCGTCACCCTGAACGAACTCCGGCTGCGCCAGATCGAGGCGAAGGGCGCGACCCTGCTCCGCGCCTCTCCCACGACACCCGTCGTTGCAGCCCTTCGCGTGCTGATACGCGAGTACCGCGCAGGTCGCGGCACACGCAGTCACCGACAAGCTGATGGCCCGTAGAGGGGTCGGCGCAGGGCAGAAAGCCACGGTTCGTCGCCAACGGCAACACGAGCAGCCCCCGGTTCTCGAAGGACAGGCGTCACGGACGACCCCAGCGCGTCACCCCGGCACCTGCGCGGCGCACCATCGCTGCCAGCCTGCCGAAGCGACGGGGGTCCATGCCGGTGAACGGCGCCATCCAGGAGGGCGCTTGGGCTGCAAAGCGGCGGCGTACAGGAACGGGACAGGGATCGCCGGGGAGGCAAATGCCGCGGCGGCTGGTGAAGTCGGCCCGGGGCGCGGTGCCCGTCTTTCGACCGGTCCGTTCCCCGGAGCCGCTTCCCGAACCGGGCATGCGACTTTGCACCGCACCCGGCTCTCCACAAGCCTCGCGAGGGACCCGCGATGACTGTCCTCATCCCGTGGCGTCCCAGGGAGTGGGAATCGCCAGTCCCCGTTATCAGTAGCGCGTAGTTCCTACCGAGATCGGATCACATGGTCGAGTCCTGGGTCTTCAGCGACGGCACCGCGCCGGCTTCAGCGGCGGCGGTCCTCGAGGTGCTGCGGGAACGGATCAGCACCGGGCAACTCGAGATACGGCTGACCAGTTCGACCGGCCGGTCGTTCGCTTTCACCAGCAACACCGCGCGAGCCATGGTCATGCTGATGGACGGCGAAGACGAGCCCGCCCAACACGCGGTGGACCCAGGCGCGACCGGCTCGAGTAACGGCTTCATCCTGGCGAACGGGCAACACGACGAGTATCCCAACCAGGACACCCTGCCCCTGGCTGAGGCACTCCCGGTCGTCAACCACATCCTGACCACGGGTGCCCCGCCACCTCAGGCTGCGCGGTGTATCGACCGCTGAACCGCTGCACCACCTGGGGAATTACGTGAACACCTGGGTGGGGAAATAAATTTGGAAACGCGTGTCTGGTGTGTTGACGTCAGTCGATGGTCCACGGAGGGTGCCATACCTGTGATCGCTACGTGGGCGTCGTCCGTCAGCGCTGGACGGCCCCCGGCGGGGTGGCGGTGCCGTTCAGGCAGTGGTCGAGTAGTGCGTGCATACGCGGAACGGGGAGGGCCGGATTGGCCGCAGCGCCCTCGGCGATACGGGGGTCGGCGAGGAAGGTCTCAAGGGCTTCCTGTGACAGGCTCGGGTTGGCGGCCGCTGCCCGGCGCACCGACGCGTCGGGGTCCTCCAGCGGGGGGTCGGGCAAGGCTGGATCGGCTGCGGCCAGAGCCCGTACCTCGGGATCCGGGTGGTCGATGAGGTGGGTCCGGCCGGTGCGGGGGAACGCGGGCAGGGTCAGCAGGTGCGGACGGTGGGCCGGGCGGGTGACGAAGACGTCCAGGAGGAGGTGCGGCGGAGCGAGCGGGTGGTGGCAGGCCAGCCGGATCCTCACCTCCTCGTCGTCGTCCTGCGCGAGCGTCTCGGTGAGCTCCGCCGACAGGCCCGGCCAACTTGCCGCAACCCGGCGGAGCACCGGTTCCTCGGACACCGCACAGGCGGCGAACCAGTGGGGCGACGGCCCGACGGCCGGCTCAGTATTCGACTCGGAAAACGGCTCGGTGATCGGGCAGGTGCAGTCAGGGCCGTGCCCGATGACCCGGCGGATCGCCCAGTACTCGGCCCAGGTGCGGGGGAAGGGGTGGAGGCGCGCGCACATCCGCACGTCCTCGTCCGAGTCCTCCCTCAACTCCGCCACCAGGTCCGGTCCCACGTCGGGCCGGGCGGCGATCAACGCGCGGACCTCCGCCTCGGGGTGGCGGGCGAGCCGGGCGACGGCGTAGGCCGGGGTGAGCTCGTTCCGGGCCAGGGGGTGCACCGTGCCGTCCGCGAAGCACTGCTCGACGAGCGCGGGGGACAGGGCGCACGTGGCGAACACGAATTCGTTGCGCGAACCGAAGGACGGCAGCATGGCCTCCACCCGTTCCGGGTCCAGCGACCAGTTCCTGTCCTGCGCCGCCTCACGGACCGCGGGGTCTGGATCGTCGAGCAGCGCCGCCCGCTGCGCCGGGGTGAGCGACTCCCACCTCCAGGTGGCCACTATCCGCAGTTCGGGGCGCTCGCGGCCGGCCATGGAACGGAAGAAGGACAGCGGGATCTGCCGGGACGAATCGAGCTCCGCGATGATCTCGTTCGCGGTGACCTTGCCGTCCTCGCCCCCGTCCTGAGCAGTGAGGAGGGTCACGAGGATGTCCTCCGGCAGCGGTCGGACCCATTGGGGGTGGTGACGGGGGCCACTGGCGAGCCACGCGCGGACGAGCCCCGACGGGTCCGTCGCCAAGGGCGCGAGCCGCGCCGGGTCGACGTACCGATTGCGGGCGAGCGCGCGGCGGATAACTCCGTCCGGATGGCGCAGGGCCGCGTCGATGACGGCGTCAGGCAGGTCACGACCCTCGCACATCAGCAGTCCGGCCTCACCAGCCGCTCGATCCAACAGGCGTACCAGTACGTCGGAGGGCGCCGCCGGATTGAAGGCGATGCCGCGCAGCCACGGTTCACGCAGAGAGTCGGACACCGTGTCATCCTGCCACCTCGCCTCCTGAACCGGGCCGCGCGACCACGACCGCGGCGGCGCTTACCGGCGGCTCCGTCCGCAGGGCTTCGGACCAGGTGGCGAGGGTCTTGCCCATGATGCACACGCTGACCGACCCGGCACGCCGCCAGGCTCCGCATCCACCCCCGCCGGGGGCACGCACGACATCCGGGCAAGTCAAGCAACCGGGCGTTGCTGAAACTCGGCTACATCGTCTTCCGTGCCCATGGGGCAGTTCACCGTGCAGGTGGCTGACCAGGTCGTGGAAGGTGCGGGCCAGGTCGCAGGCGCGGGTGATGTCCGAGCAGGAGAGTCGGACCGCCAGCGGTTTCTCCTCTTCCTTGGCGGTGAGGCGGTCGCGGGGGATCGATCAATCCCTACGCCGAGGCGACTGCAATCGTAGAGGCGACGAGGGCAGGATTCGAACCTACGTCCACCCGGGATCAGAGCCGGGCGCTCCTCCGCAGAGCTTCCTCGTCGCCGTGTTGATCATTGCTGGGGCCGCCGCACAGGTCAACTGATTTCTTCGGACGCGCGGGGCCGTTGGTCACAGCCACTCTTTCGCAGCGGCGTTCTTGCCCTTCCCGGAGAAGATTCCTGCCGACCGGAAGGCGCTGGCCATGAGAGGGTCAGCGACAGCAACTCCGTGCACGAGTTCGGGCGTCCGGCGGAACGCGACAGCCTCGGCCGCTGGCCTGGGAGCGGTCCAGGCACCGGCGACCGGATCCACCCGATGCCGGTTACAGACTGCTTCGACTAGCGAGCGTGGGCATTCCTTCTGGCCCCGGAGCACTTCCCAGGGCAAGGGCAGCTCTGCCCAGATGTAGGTGTCCGGGTGTAGCCCGCCGCCGCTCATGCGGTGCCAGTACGCCACGTCGGCCGCCATCAACCGGGGCACTTTTCCTGGGCAGATCCGATCCAGGACCTTCTCCTGGCCCAGTTCGGTGAGGAGCGCGAACCAGTGGGCTCGGGCTGCATTCCATGCCTGTGCGGCCTGGTTCCACGTCGACGAGTCGTCGCCACGCCGCACGATCATGGTGTCGCGCTCCAGCGGGTGCCGGTTCCAGGCGTCCTCCAGTAGTTCCGCCACCTGGCGCAGGAAGCCGTTCCACCGGACCAGCAGCTGAGTGAGTTCCCCGTCGGACACAGCGGCCAGTACCTCGGCCGTGGGATACACATGCGCGACCGCGTACCAGCAGGTCCGCTCGGGGTACGCGCGCAAGCGCTGGAACAGTGCCTCGGCGACCTCGTCGTAGACCTGACGCTGGCGGCCGTTGGTGAAGACACTGCGCATGTAGCCGCGCGCTGTGACGTACGCGATGAATGCCGCCGTGTCTGGGTCAGCGGCGAAGAGATCGTATGGCAGAGCGTGGGCGAGCGCTCCTTTGCCCGTCATCGTTACTTCGCGGCGGCGCTGCTCGTGGACAAGCCGTGCCAGTTTGGCTTCCATCCGGCGAAGGAGCCGGAAGCGCTTGTTGTACTGGCGCTTGGAGATCTCACCGAGGCCGGCCGCGGTGCGCTCGGCTCGGTCGAGGCGGTCCATGCCGAAGTCGTTCTGGCCGTATGAGCGGCCTATGGACTCCCCTGCACGCCGGATCACCGCCTCGATTTGTGCTGGATCATCGCCCGTGCCGTCCGGGAGTTCCGGCACATTCGTGAACAGGCTTGCCGCACGGGCGAGCTGGCGCTGTGCGCCGACCGGGCGGGCGAAGTCTTCCCGCATGGAGGTATAGCCGTGCCAGAGGTTGCGCAGCGAGTGCTCGGCGGCCTTGGCGAGTATTGCTTCAGTGACCGCGTCGAGGTCGGCGCCCTGGGCCGCATACAGATCCTGGATGAGCCTGGCCACATCCTCCGGACGTTTGCGCAGAGCGAGCGAGGCATGCAGTTCACGGAGCAGTTGTTCGACTGTAGGCGACGGCATGAGCCCCACCCTGTCATCACTTGACCAGGTGCCCAACTGGATATCCGTCGGCTGTAGTCATAGCTCGAACCCACTCTTCGAGCAGATCGAACAGGATCGCAACTGCCTGCTTGTCCTGCTCAGGAGTCACGTAACGGATGTCCGGCAGAGCGCCATCGTCATACACCTGACACAAGACGAGTTGCGGCCAGTAGAGCTCCGGACGCCCTTGCGCGCGAGGAACAAGCCAATTATGGAACTCCTTAGGAATGAGGTGACCCGAGCCCTGCTCTTAGCCGGTCAGGAATGCGCAGGTCCCTTCGTAAGTTTGCCGCATCACATAGATGCCTGGGCCGGCAGAGCCCCCGCGAGCACATCGTCGACCACGGGAAGGGTCTCACCGGGAGCCGGCGTCTCGTTGCTCACCCGGCATACCGTAGAGCCGCACGGCCGCCCCCGGAGACAGGTTCACCACTCCCGGGGACGGCGGGAGATCCAGCGCTGCGTCGCGGTCGGCATCCTCCGGGCGTGGCGTTGGAGTTCGCAGGCCGGAAGGGGGACACAGCCGACGGCGAGCAGGTCAGCGGTTGAAGATCGGGTGGCCGGCGCCAGGCCGGGTCCAGTGGTGGCCGGCCTGGATGTGATCGAGCACTGCCTGCTGGGTGTCGGTCGTGGCAGTCAGCGAGAGTGCGTCGTCCAGGTCCCACATGAGTCGTCCGAAGGCGTACTCGATGGCATCACGGTCGCCCGCGGACAGTCCGAGGTGGTCTGGTGCGGGATGGTGGTCCTGCGCCCTGGTGAAGTGGCCGAGCCTGGCGACGAACCGGCGCAGTTGGTGGTCCTCTGGCAGATAGTCCCTCAGGGCCGTGTCGACCATCCAGCTGCGCACATTGATGGTGATGGCGCTCTGGCCGAATCGGATACCGTCTCCGTACCTGTGCGGCAGGCGACGGAAGAAGGCGTGAACGCCGTCCGCCCACGCCTGGTCCGGCACGGTCGTCAGCGGATGTGCTCCGTCGGGGACGGATACGTCCACGCTGCCGTTCCAGGCCAGGCAGTCGAGCTGTCCCAGCCGGTACATGCGCCCACGGAAAATGCCCATGACGTAGTGGTGCTGGGTGAGACCGCCCACGCCGCTGACCGACCGTCGCAGGGTGCTGATCTTCTCCCCGAGTACGGCCAGACTTGCCGCGGAGACCTCGTCCGGCACGTCGGTCGAGCGGTGGAACGCGCGCACGGCTGGTGTCGCGGCCAGGAAGACCACGACGTAGAAGTACAGGCCTGCTCTTCCGTGGTCAGCCATGACCGGGCCGACGGGGACGTGCCGGTCGCTTCCCATCCGGTCCTGGATCAGCCTGAGGGTCCGCTCCAGCAGCCACCGCCAAGCAGAGTCGGCCTCGGTCACGACGGCTATCGCCTCGGTGACACCGGCGTGATCCGCCTGAGGGATCGCCAGCTCGTTCAGCAGCGCGATGAGCTCGTCGCCCACGGGTATGTCGATCGACGGGAACGGGGCCTTCACCGCATCGAGCGCCTCGGTCCACTCCCGGAAGTCCTCGCTCAGCCCCAAGGCCTTCCTGACATCGGCAGCCGTCAGTGCCCTGCGGGCCTCCACCTCCCAGTGACCTATCAGCGTACGCAGGTGCTGCTCCGTCTCGGGCCGACGGTCGAGCTCGCGCAGCAGTTTGCTGTGGAGCTCGGCCTCGGCCGCTGCCACATCGGCCCCTCGGCACTCCTCACCCGCCTCCACCCAGCGGCGGCGCCACTCGCTCAGCCATCGGGCGTAATGAGCTTCCATCTCAGCCGGACTCACCCCGGTGAGAAAGCACATGAGGTTGTAGTACACATCGCTATGCCAACGGTGGTCCGTGCAGGCGATGCCGGACACGGCGCTCACCGCTCGCTCCACCAACTCGCCATGCGCTGACGCGGCGGTCGTGGTGTCCTGCGTCGATGTCATCCATGCCCCCGATGGGAAATCACTGGCCCTCAGTACACACTTCAGGCTGTCCCGACTGATCCGAGCACCCCGTTGGGCTCAAGGATCATCCTGACAGAAGGCCTCGATCGCTCAGCGGGTGCGGCTGCCGCCGCGCGGGAATCGCTCTCCGTGCTGCTACCCCTGTGACCCGTGCGGTCGATTACGGTGGCTGGGCGCAGGATCAGCGACGCATGGGGTGAACAGCATCGGGTTCATGAAGGCCAGGTAGCGGTCGAGGTCCTCGGCCCAGTCGACGGTGATCGGTTACTGGGTGGTGCTCAGGGCGATGGCGGCTCCGCCTGCCACCCCCTCGGGTGCGAGTCCTCCGACGCGGACCCACTGAGCCCACATCACATCGCTCACCATCCGGGAATCTCCGGCAGCACAACCATCCCTCCCTGTTGGCGCGCGCTACCGCCTACGAGGAGCCGAGGATCATGCCAGTGCCTTGGATTATCGCAAGGTTGGAATGATGCTCCCCGCCAGGTGACGGCTACGGATGGACTGCGGCCCGACGCGAGGCCTACGCCAACGACCAGGGAGTGGCCACTTCATTGGTCGCGGTCACTGCCCGCACGAACCGGAGCAAGGCCGGCCAGGACCCGGCGCAGTGGCTGCCCACGGCGGTGCATGTATGGTCGCGTGCGTGGAGTTGCTACGTGTGTCCAAGGCTGCGAAGCGTTCGGGATACACCCGATGACGCTTCGCCAGTGGGCGCTGGACGGCAAGATCGCGTTCACGTGGGTCGGCCGTGAGGCGCGGTTTCTCCTCCGTGGACGTGGAGGACATGAAGCGTGGTAGCGATTCTTCAACCGGCCGTCCGCGCCTGGAGTTGCTGTATGTGCGCGTGTCCGGCTCGTCCGGGCAGGAGTCCTCTGTGGGGGCGCAGGAGGCCGAACTGCGGGCCACGTCGACCGGTGAGATCGTCAAGGTCGTCCGGGACCGTGGCTCGGGCCTGAAGGAGAACCGGCCGGGTCTCAACCGGGTGTTGGCGATGGTGTCGGACGGCTCGGTGACCGTGGTCCGCGTCACCCATGAGGATCGGCTGGCTTGCTTCGGGGTGGGCTGGCTGAAGCGGCTGTTCGCCGTGTACGGGGTCACTGTGGAGGTGCTGCACCCGAAGAAGCTCGGGGGCCGGGACGAACTCCTCGAAGACTTCGTCTTGCTGGTGACGACGTTCGCCGGGCGCCTGTACGGGATGCGCAGTGCGGAGAACCACAAGCGGTTGCTGGCCGAGTTGGGCCAGTGCAACGACGAGGGCCGTTGCACGTGGCCGGAAACTGCCGTGCGCCGACGGGGAGACCTCCCGCACCGCATGCGCCCGCGCCCTCATCCGATCGGGCGTGGACGAGGAGACCGGCGAACTCCTCACCGCCACGGCCTTGGCCGAACGCGCGGGCTGGTGCACCGAGCTGGTAGCCGGCATGACCAGCACGCTTGTGGCCGAGCACTGGAACACCACCGACGTGGACACGCTCGCCTCCGGCCGGATGCGGGCGGCAGGAAGCTGCCGTCGAACGCCTGGATGGCGCTGCGCCGCCTCGGCTGGACCGCCGCCTTGGAGGCGAAGGTGAACGACCGGATCGTACGCATGGCCCAGGAACAGGCCGGGCGTGCACTACGGTCGGTCAAGTGGCGCGCCGACCTGCTGGCCGGAGTCCTGGCCGCATGGCCCGCCGACCCGAACAAGCGCACCCCGCAGGAGTGGGAGCGAGTGCGCGCCGCGATACCGGGTGGCGAGTACCTGCCATCCAGCATCATCCGCTCCCGCACCCGTCAGATCATCTCCTTCGAGCGCAAAGGCGGCCGTCTCCCGGCCGACGTGTTCGAGCTGGAGCCCACCCCGCGTGTGCCGCGCATGCTGCTCCTCGCCGCCTGCGACGGGCAGCAGGCCACCATCGAACGATCCGCCACGGAGCCGACGAAGGCCCTGCTGCGTTTACAGCTCCCCACCCGGCCCGACCCACAGGCATACCGTGACTGGACCTGGGTCGAGTGCCCCATCACGCTGCCGCCCACGGTCCCGGCGAACGCGGTAATCCACCTGCCCACCCTGCGCATCACCGACCGGAAGGTGCGCGCTGACCTCGCCTGCACCCACCCGGTCCCCAAAGCCCAGCGCACCGGCCACACCGTGGCCTTGGGCGTGGACTGGGGCCTGGGCACCCTCCTCAGCGCGGGTGCTGCCCGGCTCCACCAGGACGGGCGGATCACCGCCCTCGGGGCAGGCGCCCAGTTCCGGGCCGCCGGGGTGCTCGCCAAGCAGTACCGGCTGCGCCGCATCTGCGAGCGCCTGCACGCCAAGACCGACCACTACGCCCGGCTCGCCGAGACCACCCTGGACGGCAAGGCCGCCACCTTGGCACAGGAGATCCGCCGCGTCTGCGAGCGTCGCTCCAACCTCAACGACGCGTTGGCGTGGGCCGCCGCCCACTGGGCCGTCGATCAGGCCGTTGCTGCCGGGGCCACGGTCATCTACCTGGAAGACCTGCGGTCGATGGAAGCCGGGGGCATGGGCCGCACCCACAACACCCGCCTGTCGCAGACCGTGCGCGGGCAGATCGCCGACCGCATGCGGCACCTCGCCACCGAAGTCGGCATCGCCGTCGTCACCGTTCCACCGCGCAACACCTCCAAGCACTGCCCCTGCTGCTTGACGCAGCTCCGCCACCGCAAGGCACCGGACCGGCCCACCGTGTCCGGCTGGAAGTGGGCCATCTGCCCGCTGCGGCTGGCAGGGCGACCGAGACCAGGGCGCTTGGCAGCGTATTGCTGCACGCGGCCTCTCGCACCAGGCCAAGACCATGGCGGACCGCGCCAGCGATACCATGATGATCCGCGCCGTGGTGGACACGATGGAGGCCAAGGCCGTCATCACGGCCGCCCCCAGGACCAGCCGGACGGACCGGTCGAAGACCGGCCCCACCCGGCCGCGAAACAACCGCCTCACGCCCAGGCGACGTGAGGTTCCCTCCCCAGCACGGCCTTCCGGTCGTACTGACAAGCGTCCGGAGGGACACGCACCAACGGGCCGGACCCGGCTGCCCCGCGCAGCCCACCGGCACCAGGGCGTGACCACGATCAGCACACCCACCAACCGGCACAAGCCGCGAGGGGCAGCACTGGGCGCGGGATTCCATCTCCACGCTCATGCTGCCCCGCCCAGGTGGGCAGAACCCACACCGGACCTCACCGTTCGCACGAATTCGCTTAGCTGATCAGAGACGCTCCCAGCTCCTGCCTCGCCGACGCGACCACCGTTGACCACGTCCGACGGCACCAGCGCCTGTCGAGGGCGAGCACGATCGTGCTCTCGCTGAGCTGAGCCTGGCGAGCCTCGGGACGTCAGCAGGTCGGCGCGACAGTAGGAACTGTACTCAGGTCGGAGCTCGAAACGCAGAGCGGCGGCAGGCATGCCACCAGCCGCCGATTGGCCCTCGCCCCGGAACCTGGCGCCAGGGAGACTGCAGACCTGATGCCGTACTTGAAGGAGTTGTGATGCAGGTAGCCGTCGTCACCTTCGACGGGTTCAACGAACTCGACAGCTTCATCGCTTCCGCGCTGATCAACCGGTGCCGTAAGGACGGCTTGGAAGCCTTCATCACGACGCCGACGCCGGGGGTCACGTCGATGAATGGCGTCGAGGTGACCGGGCAGCGCCCGATGGAGTTCGTGACCGAGGCCGACGTCGTGCTGATCGGTAGTGGGGTGAAGGCGCGCGACGTGGTCGCCGACGACCGGTTGATCTCCAAGCTGCTGCTTGACCCTTCGCGACAGCTGATCGGTGCGCAGTGCTCCGGCGCGCTGGTGCTCGCCCGGCTCGGGTTGCTGGAGGGCATGCCGGCTTGCACGGACATGAAGAGCCGGCCCTTTGTCGAAGCCTGTGACGTCACCGTGCTGGACGCGCCGTTCCACGCCGAGGGGAACATCGCCACGGCGGGCGGTTGCCTGGCGTCCCAGTATCTTGCCACGTGGGTGATCACCCGAATGCTCGGGGAGGACGCCGCACGCAACGTCATCGACTACGTGGCTCCGGTCGGCCAAAATCAGGAGACTGTCGAGCGCGCCATGCGTGCCGTCCACGCGGGCGAGGTCGCACTGCCCTGACGCCCCGCGATCAGCCGTTCGAGGCCGTCTGCCCTCATGGCGACGACTCCTGAGCGCATTGAGGGCGTGGCATTGTCTGAGCTCTCCAGCCTCCGGCTGTCTCGTGACAGCGACGGTTGATCGCCCGGCTCAGACCCGGTGCGGGGTACTTTTGCCGGTCGGCGCATGATGGCCGTCATGGAGAACGTGGTCGAGAAGATCAAGGTCTGGTTCCGGTTCGTCCCTCGCGACGGGTGGTTCCCGCAGGACACCGAGGGCCTGTGGGCGACGAAGCTCGGTGATGACACGGCCAGTGTGCAGAACGCTCCCTTCCTTCAGGACGGGGTGGCCGAGGGCGACGTAGTGCGGTACCAGACCGACTCCGACGGGCTCCATTGGGCTGTCGGGCGGGTCAGTTCCTCCGGCAACTGCACGATCCGTGTTGTGCCCGTGCCCACCGGTCCCCTGGGGCGCAGTCCGCAGGCGGTGCATCGGCGCCTTTCGGCGTTCGGGCTCGGGGGCGAGGTCTTCAGTGAGGACTTCCCCATGGTGGCCTTCACCGCACCGGCAGGCGGGGACTTCGCCGGGATCAAGGCCCTTCTGGCCCGAGGGCAAGAGGAGGGATGGTGGCACTACGAGGTCGGCTGTGGCACCGACGAATGGTGGAACGCCTGACCTCTGCCGGACTTCTTCGCGGCGAACCGGTGGCACGTGCGGGCTCGAACGCTGCCTCGAACTGGAGCCGTGCTCGACTGGCACCCCGGCCCCCGGCCATCATCCCGACGGACAGCGGGTGCGCTGGACCAACCGCACCGGCTGGCACCCCATCCGACCAGGCAGCGCCGCTGTACGTCACGCTTGCCGCCTCGCGCAACGAGCCGCACGTCGGTGCCACGCTCTCGAACGGCAGCGACCGGAGCAGCCCACCACGTCCTGGCGACGCCACCCCCGGCGAACGTGATCTGACCGCACTCTGGGCAGGTCAGCAGCCGGATCATGCTGGTGTCGCCGTTCCGTTCCGCCTCGGCGAGCATCAGCCCGAGCCCCAGCGCCCGGTATGAGGTCGGTCGCTTCCGGTACGACTGGGCCCGGTGTACGTCGTCGCAGTAGAGGCGCCTGACCGACTCGCTCCTCGGCTGCCGGGCCCCGCAGGAGACGCAGAAGCGAATGCGAGCCACGCTTTCAGGTTCGCTCGCCAGGGCCTCTCCCGCAGGCGCGTGCTGTCGGAACGCGTGGAGGGGAGGCAGCTGGGCGCTGAGGCGGGGGCCATTCTCATGGACAGAGCCACGCTGCGAACCGCAGGGCGGCGGGGCGGTTCCGGTGCCCGCACACAGTCCGCGAACACCGGCTCGTGCACCCCGCACGCCACCGCCAACCGGAGGGCAGCCGTCCTGGCTCGCTCCGCGACGGCCTCGCGACGACCTCGGTACGCGCGGGCGAGCGCGGCTCCGGCCTGGCACACTCACCCCTTCTGGCCTGGTGCTCCATACAGGGTCCGCGTCACCCAGGGGTGGGACCATGACAGGGCTCAGCTACTCCACAGCCATCGCGGCCACGTTGCCGCTCACCGCTTGCGCGGGAGCGCGTGGCCGCTTGATCGCCAGCCCACTCCTTCCTCCAGGGGCCGGTCCGCCTCCGGGCTCCGGGCTCCGGGCTCCGGGAAGGCCGACGGCACGCTCGGCGTTCCGCGCCACCGCATCAAGATGAATCACGCTGTACGATCTGCGCGAGTCTCGCCGCGATCTCCGGTGTGAACTGCCCGGGACGGTCCGGGGGTCCGGGCATCGACGGCAACAGTCGTGCTGGGGGCGGTCTCCGTGGTCGTCATGCCCCCTGTCGAGCCGGTCACCAGATCAACCGCTCATTATGGCCTGCCGGTATGACAGAGCCCCGGAGCCGGCTCGGCGGTCTCCGGGGCTCGCGTGCGCGCGTCGGACTACGGCGGCTGGCCGTCGCAGTCGATGTACCCGTCGGCGGTGCGGTGCGGCTGGGTGCACGCCGCGTGGGAAGCGGCGTTGTCGTAGGCGCGCAGCTGGAGGAACGCGCCGGCCTGCGCCCCAGGTGTTCTGCGGCTTCAGTTGCCGACGAAGCGCGGTGTCTCAGAGCCTGGGCAGGCGGCCCTCGTCAACCTGCTTTGTCGGTAGTGGCCGCTGGACTGCCTTTGTTCACGAGAACGAGCTCTGGCTGGACTTTCGTGGGAGTGACGGCGGAGCGTCGGCTTGTGCCACGCTCCAGGTAAAGGGCTCGCCCTGTACAGGGCGCTGTCTCTATCCTGACCGAGAGCGGGACTGCACAGTTCCCGCAGGTTGTGGAGCCGTGGCAGAGCGGCCCATTGCGATCGGCGTGAGAGAGGCCCCTCCCACGCCGGCGGACGGGGACCGGGCGGGTCTGCCTCTCCCCGTCCGCGGGTTCGAATCCCGCCGGCACCGCAGCCGACCAGCATCGCGTCCGAATTCGCTCTGGCTCCAGGAATCTCACTCACGGGCAACCGCACCACGGAAGTTACGGAAGTTGCAGGGTTGCCGAGTTCCTTCGCACGGCCGAGCTGGACCCGGGCGAGCGGGCCGCGCTCGACCAGGACGTGACCGTACGGCGCGGTCGGGGCTACACGCTGCGCGTCCGCGCCGTGCCCTCCGTGCACCGCGGGCTCCTCGCCCGCTGTCAGCACCAGATGTTCGGACGAGTGAAACTTCCCCTCCTCCGGAAGCGAGTCCTGCTCACCGCAGTTCAAGGCAGCCACCGCCATCAGACATGACCTGCCTTGATAGAACGGCCTCATGAGTTCGAACGGCGACCAGATCACGCAGGCCGAGTGCCACTTCGGAGTCCGTTTTCCCGAGGACTACCGACACTTCCTGGCTACGGAAGGGAGCATGGCCCGGTTCGTTCCTCCTGCGGACGACTTCCTCATGATCAATGCCATTGCAGAGCTCATCGAAGTCAATGAGGCTGGCGACTTCCAGGAACGCTTCCCCGGGAGCGTCGTCATCGGCGGGGACGGAAGCCGCGAGATGCTCACCTACGACTTTCGGCAGGAACCCCCTTCTCTGGTCCTGCTCGACGTCTCCGCTCAGGACTGGTCGTCCGCCATCCACCAGGCGACTTCGTTCTCTGTCCTGCTCGAGCAGTTCCCCGAAACCGGGTGGAAATGGGACGACTCTGAACCCTCGCCCTCCTGACAGGCGTCGTCACGGAATTTGTGCCTGATCCGAGAACGGACAGCAGATGTTCACGGCTTCGGGAGGCGCCTGCACACACTGAGGATTCGAACGCTCCGTGGGAGTCGCACAGGCGACCTGGACGTGCTCAGTGGTCGCCCGTGCGCGGGCGCACGGGGCGTGGCAGTGGCTGACGCCAGTCGCCCAGCGTCGTGAGGAGAAACTGGCGGGCGAGAGATCGTATTCCGTCCCACGCCGGATCTGTGGCCAGGACGTTGGCCCAGAGGCCGGCGCGGCAGGCGGGATCGATCTCGCCGAGGCGACGGCCGATGGCCTGGAGATCGCGCAGATTCTTGGGTTCGAAGGCTCCGCGCTCCGCGAGTCCTTCGGAGATGCGGCAGAGGAGCTCCACCTCTTCAACGACGGACTCCGTCTCCAGCTCACGCTCGCCCAGCCAGGCAAGCTGATCCTGAGTGTCGGCTGCGAGGAGGGCCATCCATCGCAGCGTCCAGGTGCGCAGGTGAGCGTCGCCGAGATGGTTCATACCTGCATGATCGCACTTAACTCCCGCCAGATCCGCCATCCGTTCACCCGGCACCCGCTGGCACCCGCTGGCACCCGCTGGCACCCGCTGGCACCCGCTGGCACCCGCTGGCACCCGCTGGCACCCGCTACGAACGGCTGTTGGAGGCGATGAGCAACCACGACGGCGGGCCGCATCGCCGTCGGCTGTGACGAGGCGGAGGGGGTCCGCGCTCCCCCCTCCGCCGTGCCCAGTTCGCCTGTGTGCGCCGTGCGTCAGGTGACGATGGTGATCCCGCCCTCGGTGACTCCGGTGGCGATCTGCCGCGCCTTCGGTCGGATCAGCCGATGGCCGAGCGGGCGAAGGCGACCGTGGCGCCGAGAGCGGCTCCGCCGGCAAGCGCGGTGGGCCTGCGTCCGTCAGCTCATTCCGGGCGATCCGCTGGTCCGCCGGTCCAGCAGCACCCGCTGCCCCGACCAGACCGATCCGTTGAACGAGGACCACGAGATGTGGTCATCCGCACCCGTCCCGCGCCAGGCCATGTACAGCCGGCCGGCCCCCCTTCCCAGCGCCGGGTAGTTCGCCGTCCGACGGTCCGCCAGCACCCGCCGCCCGGACCACGAGGTGCCGTTGAAGGTGGACCACCAGATGCGGTCGTCCGTTCCCGCGCCGCGCCAGGCCATCACCAGGGTCCGCCCGTGCGCCCCCAGGGTGGGCCAGGCGGCGGTCCGACGGTCCGCCAGCACCCGCTGCCCGGACCACGAGGTGCCGTTGAAGGTCGACCACCAGATGCGGTCGTCCGTTCCCGCGCCGCGCCAGGCCATCACCAGCCTGCCGTTGGCCGACCCCAGCGCCGGCGCACCCACCGCGCGCCGGTCGTTCAGCACCCGCTGGCCGGACCAGGAGGTGCCGTTGAAGGTGGACCACCAGATGTGGTTGTCCGGCTGGGCTCCGCGCCAGGCCATCACCAGCCTGCCGTTCACCACGCCGAGCGCCGGCGCGTAGGTGCTGCGCCGGTCGGCCAGCTGCCGCGGCCTGGCCCAGCGCTGCCCATCGAAGCTCGACCACCAGATGTGGTTGTCCGCCCCGTAGCCGCGCCACGCCATGTACGCCCGGCCGTTGAGGTATGCCAGGTCAGGCTCCCTGGCGGTGGTCGCCGGGAACCCCTGTTGCCGAGTCCACTGCCCGTTCACCAGGCGCGACCAGTAGATGTTCGGGTCGTTGCCGGTCCCGCGCCACGCCATGTAGGCGGTGTCCGGCGCCCCGGCCGCAGCGACGGCGCCCTCCGGCGCAGCCCCGAGCAGTGCGCCCAACGCGAGCAGCGCGCCGGCGCAGGCCGTTCGCCGCGTGATGTTCTTCGCCATGATCGTCTCGTCCCTCCTTCGTGTGTTGAGTCCTGACGGACTGCGTCCCCAGCGGCAAGGGCGCTGTTGACGTGTCACCGCACCCCGGGGGGTCTGCGGGCAACGGGCCAGGGCATGTCGTGCGTGTGGCGGCTTCCGGTCCGCGCACACGCTGTGGACCACCTGCCTTCTGGCCCTCAGCCCCCTTACTGCCCTGGCCGTAGCACGGGGGGGCGGGCGCGGGGCCCGCCCCCCGCCCGATCAGGTGTCCGTCACTGTCCCGCCTGCAGAGCCGCCCACGTCTGCGGCCCCACGACACCGTCGGACTCCAGGCCGCGGGAGGACTGGTACGAGCGGACGGCGTTCTCCGTCACCGTGCCGAATTCGCCGTCGATGAACACGGTCTCGCCCAGGGCAGCCGTCAGGGCACGCTGCAGCCGGGTGACGGCCTCGCCGTTCGAGCCCGCTCGCAGTTCCGGGGTGTCGCCGCGGGACAGCAGGACCGTCCAGGTCTTCGGCCCGACGATGCCCAGGCTCTGCAGCCCGTGGTCGGACTGAAGGCTCAGCGCGGCGGCGGCCGTCACCTCGCCGAACTCCCCGTCGGCCGGGCCCGGATCGTAGCCCGCCGCCATCAGCAGACACTGCGCGGCGGCCACGAGCGCGCCTCTCGCTCCGGGTTCGAGCGGGTCGTACGCGGGGAAGTCGACGCCTACTTCAGTGCAGTCGGCCGCACGCCTGCCCGAGTCCTCCGCCCGGTACAGCGTGACCGTCATGCCTCTGATCGCGACGGTGCCGGCTTCCGGATCCTGTCGTACCACCCGGCCGGGTTCGGCGGACTCCGCTTCGCCTGGCTCCGCGGCGGCCGTCTCGACCTCGAACCCGGCCTCTCGCAGGCTCGCTTCAGCCTCTTCGGCCGGCTTGCCCACGACGTCCGGCACTTCGGCCTCCTCCTCGGTCCCCGGGTCGGCCTTCAGCACCTGGTCCTGTTCGCCGGATGTACCGGGGGGCCGTTCGAGGCCCGTGACCTCTCCCTGCCGGGTGTGTTCGACGAGGAGGACGGCGTCGAGCTTCTTCCCAGCGGGCTCGACCTTCACGATCCTCTTCCTGTCGAACCCCTTCCATTCCTTGCCTTTCTTGCCTTTCCCGCCCTTGTTGTCCCGGTCCCTGTCCGTGCCGAAGTCGACCTCCACGTCGTCACGCGACTTGTCGAAGCCCTGCAGCGGGTTGCCGCAGCGGCACTGGACCACGGGCAGGCCGTAGGCGTCGATGAGGACGGCCACCCCGGCTTCGAGCAGGGCGTAGAACGACGTGGGTTTCTTCTTCCGTGTGTCGTAGTCGTAGTTCTTGACCAGGGTGTCGTTGCGCAGGAGCACGGGAGTGAGTTTGTTGACGTAGCTCTCGATCTGCTCGATGTCGATACCCCGGACCTCTGCCCAGGCCGCTGCTTTCTCAGCGTTCTCCTTCAGGTACTTGATGAGCTGCCCCTTGTCGCAGCTGGACTTCCGCCGCGTCCCGCCGTAGAGCCCCGGCGTGGCACCCGACTTCGAGCCGCCCTCCAAGGCGGAGATCGTGCCGATGAGGTCGACGGCCAGGCCGGCCGTGCGGAAGAACGGCGAGGCGCTCATGGCGCCCCGGGCGAGTGCTTTCACCGTGACCTTGGCGCCCGCGCAGCCCGAGGGCCCGAGGGTGAACATCAGGCTCGCTGCCACGCCCAGGGCGGTCAACATGACTCCCCGGTGCCGGGATGCGGGCCTCAACCCCTGACGTAGCGCCGGTAACCAGGCCATGTCTCCCCCTGTCTCTCTCTGTCTCTCTTCCGCACGGCCGGTGCTGCTGCGGGCGGCCGGAGCCCGGCCGGGGTGTGCAGACGGTGGTGCCGTGCGGCTGGTGCACGCCAATTGATGCAGCCGGTGCGCGGTGATTGGTGCCGGTTCGGTGACGGCGGGGGTATTGCTGCTGGTGAAGGGCCTATGGTGGGTTTTCCGGTCCGGTCCGGTCCGGACATTGCGGTCTGCTGGGGACGGGGTATGGGCAAGGCGGAGCCGACACCGCGGCGGGTGTTCGCCGACCGGCTGAGCGAGCTGCTGGGACTGGCGGCGGATCTTCCGATCAAGAGTGCGGTGGCCGACGCCAACCGGCGCCGTCCCGCCGGGCGGAGCCGGCCGATCTCGGGACGCCGGGTCAGCGACTGGAAGCAGGGCCGGCACCTGCCTGAGTCGGAGGTGGCGTTCCTGGTCCTGGTCCGGGTGCTGCTTGAGCATTGCCGCGGCCGGCGTATCCCTGCCGACGCGATCGGTGCAGGACTGCTGGACGAGGAGCAGTGGCGGCGCTGGCTGCGGGCCGCCCGCGCCTCCCCGCCCGAGCCTGAGCCCCCGGCCCAGCAGTCCCCCGCACAGGACCAGCAGGCCGAGCAGGCGGCGCCCGACCAGCGTCAGCGGGAGCCGGACCAGGGCGCCTCGGCAGTGCCCACCCGCGATCGTGGCGAACGCCCGGTGCACCCACGTGAAGACTTCGTCGGGCGCGCAACTGAACTCGCGGCTCTCGCAGAGCGGATCGAGGCTGCGGCGAGTGGCACCGGATCCGTGGTGCTGCTCGCCGGCCCGGCGGGCATCGGCAAGAGCACCCTTGCGGCCGAGGCGCTGCGCCGCAACACCGATTCCGCAAGATTCACCGTCGTACGAGGCCATTGCCCCAGAGACGCGGTGGCGCCACCACTGTGGCCCTGGCGGCGAGCGTTGCGCCTTGCGGGAGTCACCCCTGGGGCACAGGCGCAGCGAACCGCCGCGCCGCGGCCGGGAGCCGGGGCCGCGACGGGGCAGCAGCCGTGGGAGGCGACGGAGCCGGCCGCCGCCGCGGCGGCGCGGTTCCTGGAACTGGCCGGGATGAGTGAGGCGCTGGCCGTGGCAGCCTCCGAACGCCCGCTGGTCGTCCTGCTGGAGGATCTGCACTGGGCCGACACCGCCAGCCTTGACCTGCTGCGGCAGGTGACTGGCGAGGCGGCCGAGTGCGGGCTGTTCGTGCTCGGCACCTTCCGGGAGCCGGTGCCCGAAGAAGCCGCCGGAGCGCTCGCGGACCTGGGCCGCTACGGGGCTGCCGTGCTGCGGCTGGCGCCGTTCACCCGGGAGGAGGTCGCACAGTGCGTCGGCGAGCCGAACGCGGCGGAGTCGTACCGGCGTACCGGTGGGCTGCCGCTTCTCGTCGCGGCACTGCGCACGCACGCAGCCGACCTCAGCACCCTCGTCAGCGGGCTGCTGACCGGGCTCACCACGGAGCAGCGGAGCGTCATGCGTGCCGCGGCCGTGCTCGACGAACGGCTGGATGTCACCCAGCTCGCCGCAGTCCTGCCGGAGTTGGGCGAGACCGTCGTCGCCCAGGCGCTGGCGGCGGCCTGGCACGCCGGTGTCCTCACCACGGCAGAGACCACCGACGCCGGACGCACCTACCGCTTCACCCACGATCTGGTACGCGACGAGGTTCTCGGCCGAACGGACCCTGCCGTCGCCCGTGCCCTGCATCGAGCCGCCGCGCGGGCACTGGAGCAGGCCGAAGACGCGGCCGCGGCGGCCCGCATCGCGGCGCACTGGCGACGGGCCGGCAAGGAGCCCGGCCACCGTGCCGCCGCCGCGCACTGGTCCCGGATCGCAGCGGATCAGGCACGCGAGCGGCACGCCTACGCCGATGCCGCCAGGCACCTGGCGGACGCCGCCGCCGTACTCGGCCCGACGGACCCGCAGCGCGCCCCAGCCCTCATCGAGCTGGCCCGCGCCGAGTACCTTGCCGGGCGCTACGACGCCAGCCTGTGCCACTGCACCGAAGCGGCCGACGCGGCGAACGCAACCGGCCAGCCGGCCCTGCTCGCCGAGGTCGCCCTGGTGCTGCAGGGCGTCACATTCCCGCAGGCCTCACAGACGATCAGCCGGCTGTGCAGGGCGGCGCTGGCCGTCGAGGGCTTAGCAGGCGCCGTGCGTGCCCGGCTGCTCGCCCAGCTCGCAGGCGCTTCGGCCGATCTCGGCTCGCCCGAGATGGCGGCCGAGCACGCCCGCGCCGCCCTCGATCTGGCCGAGGCCACCGGTGACCTGCGGGCCGAACTCGACGCGGCTCGGGCCAGGGAGATGACCCTGGCCCATCCGGACGACACCGCCGAACGCCTGCGCCTGGGTGAGCTGTCCGTATCCCGCGCCGAGCAGCTCGGCGACCCGCTCGCCGCGGTGCTGGGCCACGAGTGGCGTATCCAAGCCGGGTACCTGCTGGGGCGGCTGGACCTGGTGGCCGATGCGATCCGCGGCATCGAGGCGATCGCGGCCCGTTCCGTGCTGCCGCTGACTCGCTGGCACCTGCTGCGCGTCAGCGCCTCCCGGGCCGTTCAGGAAGGACAGTTCGCCGCTGCCCGCCGCTGCAACGAGGGCGCCGCCGAACTCGCCCTGGCCAGCGGAGACCAGACCGCGATCGCCATGAACTACGTACTGTGCCAGCAGCTGGCTCTGGTTCGCGGCGACGCCGGGGAACTGCCCGAGGAGATGTGGCGTGACCTCGACCGGGCGCCGAGACAGCCGGTGATCCTGTCTGTGCGGGCGCGGGCGCTGTTCCTCGCCGGGCGGCTGGACGAGGCGCGGGAGGCCTACACCCAGCTGCGCCCGCTGCTGCCGATCCCGATGACGAACCCGACGTGGCCGGCGGTGCTGCTGCACCTGGTCGACCTTATCGAGCTGATCGGCGATGCTGAGGCCGCGCGGCTGGTGTATGACCAGCTTGCTCTGTTCCGGCCGTACCCAGGAGCGCTCGGCACGCCCACGGCCTACTTCTCCGGTACGGTCAGTCGCGAACTCGGCCGTCTCGCCCTGTCCGCCGGCCGCCCGGCGGAAGCCGAGGAGCTGTTACGCGAGGCGCTGGTCCGCAACCGGGCCCTCGGCGCGCGACCGTACGTGGCGCTGACCTGCCTGGACCTCGCCGCCGTCCAGCGCGACCGGGGTGCCCTGGCAGAGGCTGCAGCCCTCGCCGGGGAGGCGCTGGCCATCGCTGATCAGCTCGACCAGCCCGGCCCGTCCGCTGCTGCCGTGCGCCTCATCAACGAGATCACTACCCTGCGCGTCGACGCCGACCCGCTCACTCCCGTGAACGCGAGGTCGCAAAGAACGAACGGGCCGAGTACCTCGCGGGCCAGACACAGGGAACGGTGAACCGTTCCTGAGCTTGGTATCCAGGCTGCCTGCCCTGCCGCGGTACGACTTCGCCGGGCCCTGGCAAGATTTCCGTGAAGCTGGGGTGCGCCACCGTGCGCCGGTGACGCTCCGTCACAGGTGACGGCATTGTCAGCGAGTGTGATGACCTCGTACGGATTGTGTCTCCGCACCTGGATACGGTGCGGGTGGAACGGGTGTGGGCGGAGGTCGGCACTGTGCATGTGGCCGCCTGTACCCGTGAGTTGATGGTGGCGTGTCCGGAGTGCGGTCGCGGTTCTGCCCGGTGCACAGTCGCTATTGCCGCACGTTGGCCGATGTCCCTGTCGGGAGCCGCCCGGTGCTGATCGGACTGTCGGTGCGCCGGCTGTTCTATGACAGCCCGGACCGCGGTCGGCGGACGTTCGCCGAGCAGGTAGAGGGGCTGACGGTGCGCTACCAGCACCGTAGCCCGGTGCTGCAGCACTTGGTGGAGATGGCCGGGGTGCTGCTCGCCGGCCGCGGCGGCGCCCGGCTCCTGCAGATCCTGAAGGTGCCGCTGTCGCGGACGAGCGTGCTGTTCCACTTGATGCGATTACCGCTTCCGTCGGCAGCAGCGCCGCGGGTGCTGGGCGTGGACGACTTCGCGCTGTACGCGGACGTCTACGGCACCCTTCTGGTGGATGCCGACACCCGGCTGCCGATCGAGCTGTGGGCCGGTCGCGACGCCGAGCAGTTGGCGGCCAGGCTGCGGACGCATCCCGGTGTTGATGTGGTCTGCCGGGACGGATCGCTGGTCTACCGGCAGGGCATCACCGACGGCGCCCCGGATGCGGTGCAGGTCAGCGACCGCTTCCAGCTGTGGCAGGGCCTGTCGAAGCGGGTCGGGGATGTCGCCGCCCACCGCGGCTGCCTGCCCTCCGCGGTGCTCGAGCCCGAACCGGCCCTGCCACCGAGCCCAGCGGCACCGTCCGACCAGGCCGATACCCCCGCCCGCCGCCACGCGAAGAACCTCTTCGAGGCGGTGCACGCGGTCACCGACACAGGCCGCTCGCTCAACGCCGCAGCCCACCAGCTGGGCCTGAACCGGCGCACCGTGCGCAAATACGCGCGAGCCGCCATCTGGCAGGAATGCGTGCGCCGCACCCGGCCCCGCCGGCCTACCAGCCTCGATCCATACCTGGAGTACCTGCGGCAACGCTGGGAGGAAGGTGAGCACACCGCGACGGTGTTGCACCAGGAGATCGTCGCCAAGGGCTACCGCGGTCACTACCAGCGGGTCAAGATGGCCATCGCGCCGCTGCGCCGCGGCCTGCCGATCGACACGCCGCGAGAGCGACCACCCTCGCCCCGTCAGGTCGCCCGCTGGATCACCACCGCGCCATCCCGGCGCAGACTGCACGCCGCGGAGGCACTCAGGCGGCTGCTCGAGCACTGTCCCGAACTGGACCGAACCCACGACCTGGTACGTCAGTTCGCCGCCATGCTCGACGCCCGCGACGCCGCCCCGCTGACGGACTGGCTCGAGCAACTCACGACCGCCCGCCTCCCAGCCCTGGCCAGCCTGGCCAACGCCATCCGCGAGGACCAGCCCGCAGTCGTGCAGGGCATCACCACCCCGTTCAACTCCGGCGTCAACGAAGGCCGCATCACCGACCTGAAACTCCAGAAACGAATCATGGCCGGCCGCGCGGGAGTCCCGCTGCTCCGCCACCGCGTCATCCTCATGGCCCTGCTCCGACGCCGCCACCTGTGACGGAGCGTCACCGGCGCACGGTGGCGCACCCGAGCTTCACGGAAATCTTGCCAGGGCCACTTTCCCAAGCACGCCGACACTGGGCGGAGTACACGAGGTAGGCGGCATGAAGACGCTCCAGGTAGCTGGCACGGTTACGGAGGACCTCCTGCCGGTGCAGGAGATCGGCCCGGTGCCCCAGGGCGAGGGCCCGTACACGGGCCGGTGCGCGTGCTTCATCCGGCTGGGCCGGTGCAACCTGCACTGTCCGCCCTGCGATTCGAAGCGGACGTGGGACACCAGCCGATACAACCTGGCGCAGACGTGCCCGCCGCGCACCGCCAAGGAGATCGTCGACGCCGCCAGCGAGCATGGCGCCGGATCGGGGATCACGGTGGTCTCCGGCGGTGAACCGCTGCTGTGGCAGCTCACGACGGCGTGGCAGCAGATGCTCGCGGCGCCGCCCGGGGACGTGCACATCGAGACCAACGGCACGATCTCCCCGAACGCGTTCACGGCCGATCGTGTCGCCCACTTCAGCGTGTCCCCGAAGATCGGGCGTATGGGCGCGGCCGATCCCGCCAAGCGCCGTATCCACCCCGCGGTCCTCAGCGACTTCGCGGAGCTGGCGCGGGCGGGGAGCTGAGTGGGCTCATCGTTTGGTGATGTGCGGCTCGGAGTACGGCGCCGGCCAGGCTTGCAGTCGCACCTGCTCGGTGGTCTCGGGTGTCCGGTCTGATTCGCTGCGCACGGCAGCGGCCAGGTTCCTCCGAGAGGCCCGGATGCGGGTCCACCCGGCGGGCATCTCGAATCGTGCCGCATCGGGGAAGTAATCGGTACAGCCCAGCACGACGAGTCGTCCGGACGTCAGATTGAGGCTTGCCTCGACAACGTGGTCGAAGTCGTCGCTGTCATCAGCGGGCTGTTCTGCGAGGACATCGACGCTGACTGCCACGGTGACGTTGACGGCGGTGCCGATGGCCAGGGCGTCCTCGATGACGCCAAGCCCGTCGGAAACGGCCTGTTCGGTCCATACGTCACTGAGGTCGCCCTCGGACTCGTCGTCCAGGACGTGGATCTGGAAGTAGTCCGCGAAGAGTTCAAGGTTGGTTGCCACGGGGGCATCATCGCTGCTGCACCCGACGGGCACGGCAGCGGGGTGGTATCGGCTTCAGGGTGAGGCCGCTGACCGGGTGATCCGAACATGAACGCTGGCCCGTCCGGAGAGGTTCCGGCTGATTGCTGCAGGTCAGGCGGAGGTGGCGGTGCTGGTGGTGGACTCGGACGTGCTGCTGATGGAGCGGCAGCTTCGGGCTGGCCGGTTGAGCTGTCCGGCCTGGTCGACGAACTGATTGCCGTGTGGGATGGGAAGCCGGCATGGGGGTACGGCGGGACGGCGGACGATGTGGCGTACGCAGAGCGGACCAGGGTCCCCGTGCGGGTCATCTGGCCGGAGGACGCCAGCCGCTGACCCGGGAGAGACCCTGTCACCGCATAGCGGTTTCTGCGGATCCGTATCCTCACTCAGCAGAACTGACCGCTGTGGCTCTCGGAGGATGCGATGACTTGGTCGATAGTCGCACTGTCACGAGTTCGACGAGCGCGACGCCAGAACTGGGACCCTGACATCGTCCATGCGCTCAAGCTCCCAGTCCCCATCTCCGAGCAGGAGCACGCAAGCGAGCTGATCAAGCAACGACGATGGGAGGAAGCGATCAGCGAGATCCGGGCCTCCACCGGTTACGACCGCCGGGACGCCAGATGCATCGCTCTCGCCCTGATGTATTCGTGGAAGTTGCCGGTCACCAGGCCGAAGCATCAACGGAGACGCGCAGCGGAACTTACGGACCACCCACGCAGCGCTTGATCATTCACGAAACTCCGGTCAGAGCCAGCAACTCGACCAGGTCCGGCTCGCCTGCCCGGACATCGCCAGGGCCTGCGACCTCGCCCGCGTCTTCCGTGACCTGGTCCGCAACCGCCGCGGCCAGCTCCTGCTTGATTGGATCCGCCAAGCCGAGTTGGACAGCCCAGCCCCGATCCGTAGCTTCGCTGGCTTTCTCCGTCAGGACCTCGGCGCGGTGACCGCCGGCCTGACCCTCGTCTGGAGCTCCGGCATCGTCGAGGGTCACGTCAACAGGGTGAAAACGATCAAGAGAGCCATGTACGGCCGCGCCTCGTTCCGGCTCCTAAGGATCCGAATCCTTACCCGGATTTGAGTCGGCTTGCCCTTCGAACGGATGTCAGAGCTGGCTGTTGATCTGCCGGGAGAGCCCTTCGAAGAACTCCTGAAGACTGGCCGCAGCGAGGTCGAACTGATCGAACCACGAGGCGGTGGTCGACCTCCAGACCTGCCCGGATCCTGCCAGTGCGAACAGATGACCGCCGCCGTCGCTGGCGAAGACCAGAGCGGGCTCTTCCCCGTCGATCTGGACGGCCCCGTACTCGCGGAAGTGGTCCGTGACCAGCGAGGCCGGATGGACGAAGTAGCCGTTCTGCACATCGGGCAGGGAGACTTTGTCGATCACCCAGTACATCGTGGTCAGGTCCGAAGGAATCGGTGTCAGCTGCACGAGCGTGTGGGTGGCCTGGTGGCTCTTTTCCGTAGCGAGCGCGACCAGGTTGCTGCCCGGCTCGAAGGCGTGCCGTGTTTGGAACGACTGCATCAGCTTCGCGAGCGCCGCATCCGCCTGCTGACACCAGCCGCGGAGCCACTCGGCATCAAGTCGTTCGCCAGCCACGATCGCCCCCTCAAGCTCCTGGGAAGTTCACCCTCACCGAGTCCCGGAAGAACATGCAGGAGCGTCCACGCAGATCAGTGAAAGCCGCTGGTGCTTCCGCTGGTACGCATCACGCGCCACGGCCCCATCGTGAGTAGCCCTGTTCGATCGCAGCTAGGTACTGGGTCAGGTCAAATCGAACTTCCTCGATCACCCGGTCGTCAGCACCTGGGTACATCAGATCGCCCCAGACCACCGTCTGACCTCGGAGCCGGATCCGGATACAAACCGCCGAGGCGGCGTTGGTGCCCTGCTCTTGGGTCGCAACATCCACAATCCGGGCTTGATCAGCGGATAGAGGGGGCCTCCGGGCCTGAGTAGCCGATTCGGATGATCACCGCTTGCACCGTTGTAGCTGCGCGCGATCAAGTCGAGGCCATCGACATAGAGGTACGTGTGTACGGCGCTGCAAGTGGGTGGCCCAGGGCAGGCAGTAGTCAGCAGCGTGCTGACCGAGTCATGCCCTTGGCGATCAGCGAGGCTGGCTCGCACCAGGCGCGGGGACTTACGCGGCATCTGACCTTCGCGACATCACGGAGCCGATAATAGGTGCCCAGGAGACCCTCTCGCCTTCCCTTTCCCAGCCACAGATCACGCTCCCCTGCCATCCCGTCCAACCAGGCGGCTCTGGCCGACCACGGGATCGGGGGACTGGAAGATCATTCACGCAATCGCGGCCAGAGCCAGGTTCGGCGAGCGCGGCAGTGGGTGCTCGCCGGGGCCACCCGGCCAAGCTACGGCGAACGGACGACCAGCTGGAGAGCGCTACGACGCTCGTGGCCTTCCTGGAGAAGGTCTGAGTTCGAGGAGTCCAGCCGCGGCCTGCTCACCCTGCGGCCGCCGTCCGGCGACGCCGAGCACATCCGTACCGAGCAGCAGGAGACCGACCGCGGCCGCCAGCTCGTCGAGCGACCCCGCTCCCTGGTCGGCCGCTTGGTGGTCGCCTACCAGTACAACGAGGAGAGGTCCTCGAACCGGCAGCACAACGTGCGCACCCTCGCCCACCTCATGAACCTCGGCGACGGCGCGATCACCGTAACCGCCTCAAACGCCTCCATTACCGAGACCCGATACTCTCTATGGCTTCATCACCGGAACCGGCCTCGCCCTCGATGCCCCTACGTCACGCTCTTTGAGCCGCCGAGGTCAGAAACGGCCCAGAGAGGCCATTGGTCGCCTTGGACGATCAGGGAATCCCCCATGATCCAGAGCGTTGCCATGCCTTCGAGTTGGATCTCGAACCGGACCTCGAGTTCGGCCCAGACCTCGACCGCGGGGTTCAGGACGCCCTGGCCGGGCGAGCAAATCGGCATCTGCTCGAATCCATGGAAGGGGAACTCCTTGAACTTGCCCCACTCCTCGAGGAAGACCAACTCTTTGTGCTCGACGCTCTCATCGATCTTGACCCAGGGCGTTCCCCCGGGCGGGGCAAGGGTGGGCTGAAAGAGACTCTGCCGCTTCACCATCCAGCACTTGCTCCAAAAGTCCCCGTCGGGGAAGAGGCCTGCGGAGGTGCCGCCGCTGATTTTGCCGCGGATGTCGACGTGCGGTTCGGACTGCCACCGTCGGTAATAGGGGTCGGGGAAAGGGATCCGATCCGGGCTGATGTTGTAACGGAACACTGCCCCGAAGGCGAAGTTGGCCAGGTCGCCGTCGTCGTAGGTCTTCTTGCCCTTGAAGTGGACTCCATCCACCTCATCCGAGGACGTGTACACGTCCTCGGCGTAGCTTCTCGTCTGGGCGAACCAGAAGTTGTGTCTCCCGGCCACCGGGATGGGGTGGAGGTTCGTCGGCGGAACCAGGGCGTTCACGGTGGCCGGCTCGGTGAGGGCGAGTTCGTCCAGCTGCTTACGGCGCTCCGCGCTTCGGTCCTTGCGGCGGGCGACCACCGAGTTGAGATCGGCATTGGCCGACGTGGCCAGCAGCGCGGCGTTCTCGCTCCGCTCGACCTCGGTGGGCCGCAGCGTCCTGGCGATCTCGAATGCGTGCCTTCTGCTTGCGCGCCAAGCCTCTCCTGCCTGGTCCATGGCTTCGGCGGCGCCCTGGGGAATCGGGTTGGCCGAGTTTGTGATCGTCGTGCCTTCGAGGGTATCCGGGGTGGCGGGCATAACGAACGAACCTCCCTCATCCGAGTATAAAGCGATCAATCGTAATCACGGGATGCCGCGACGACTGATACCAAGTGCATCCGAACGGGTGATCGGGCAGCGAATCCCATGCGTCGGATCACGTTCTCTGGGGGCCCGCGACCTGTTCGTACTCCGGCCGCCCTCCAGCCAGGGCGGCCCATCGGGACGTGCCGCCGAGCCTCGCCATATGCTGCAGGCAATCTGAAAGCTGTTGGAGGGACCGGCGACGGTGAGCGAATCGTTCTTGCTGGTCTGCGACGACGTGCCGCACACCGTAGTTCTGACAGAGCCTGGCCCCCGGGACGTCGAGGTCGTGAAGCTACTTCACGGGCGGACCAAGCTGAGTTTGTGGCACTGCGAGTCCCTCATCAGCCGGCTGCCCGCCATCATCCTCAAGAACGTGCCGGAAGAAGTCGCCACCGCAATGGTGGCCGAGCTCCACGAAGCGGGTGCTAGCGCTCACGCCGAAGTGAATCAGTAGGCGCTCGGCATCCTCGTCGTCACAAGATCGGCGGCAGAGCCAGTTTGGTCGTATGCAGTGATCACATAGCCGAGTACGCCGAGAAGACTGTCCGTCGACCTCTAGGCGCATCGGTCGAGGGGGGACGAATCCGAGACGATCAGGACCCTCAACCCGGCTCCGGTATGCCCATGGGGATCCCGAGAGACGAAGGCTTTGCCAGCGATCTGACCACTCATTTCGGGAACGTCTGCGTCACAGGACTGGACTGGCTCGGACGGACGGCTGTGGCATGCTCGCCTGCATGATCCATGGCCCAGACGACGGCTGGCCCTTCGCGACCGCGCGGGAGGCGGCCCGCTTCGGCGCGGGCGAGCGCAGAGAGGTTCCCGGCGTTGAGCACGCGATGGCCGACAGCGGAACGCTCTGCGGCATTCCTGAGCACCAGGTCACCCGCTATCTGCACCTCTTCGGCTCGGCGGCCCCGCAGGGGTGTCCGAAGTGCCGCCAGCAGGCTGAAGCGCGGCCAGCCTGTGGCTCACCGCCCACGCAGACCGGGGCCTAGAGATCTACGCGCTGGGGACGGGCTCCTTCCCGTCCGAACGCCAGCACTTGGGCGAGCACCTCCCGCATCCGCTCGATGTCTTCGGCCGGCATGTCGAGTTCTGCCTCAAACTCGGCGTCTTCCAGTCCCAGATCGTCCAGCGACGCGGGGTCCAGCGACACGGTGAGCAGGCCCTTCGACAGAGCCACCTCTTGGACACAGCCGTAGGACGTGCCCTGGTCTAAGGACCTGCGCCGTTGGTAAGCCGCTTGGCTTTGTCGCTGAGAACCGACAGCGCATGCAGGTGAGTTTTGGCAGCACTTCGTGATCGGTCGGCGGAGGCATGTCGGTCAGTTTTGGCAGCACCAAAGCTCCGCCCGGCCTGCTCGCCGGGTGCGATGATCATCCTCGTGTCTTCGCTGCCCGCCATGGAGTGAGAGGACCAGAAGACGTGGATGTGTATGAAGCCGTGGACAGTCGCAGGGCCGTGCGAGCGTTCAGCGATGAGCCGGTGCCCAGAGATGTCCTCGAACGAGTGCTGGCGGCAGCGACACGGGCCCCGTCGAGTGGGAACCTGCAGCCGTGGCATGTGTATGTCGTGACCGGCGAGCCTTTGGCCGAACTGAAGAGGCGTGCGACGGCCAGGGCACTGGTGGGAGACCCGGGTGATGAGCGGGAGTATCCGATGTACCCGGCCGAACTGACCTCGCCGTATCTGGACCGTTTTTCCGCCGCGGCCGCCCAGCGATACGAAGCGCTGGGAATCGAGCGTGACGACCCCGCCCGGCCCGTGAAGATCGCCGCCTTGAACTCGGAGGCGTTCGGGGCACCGGTTGTGCTGTTCTGCTACCTCGACCGGACGATGGGGCCGGGGCAGTGGGGGGACGCGGGGATGTACTTGCAGACGGTCATGCTTTTACTGAGGGCGGAAGGGTTGCACAGCTGCCCGCAGGTGATGTGGACGATGTATCGCGAGACCGTCAGCCAGATAGTCGGAGCCGATGACGAACTCGTGCTGTTCTGCGGTGTCTCGGTGGGATTTGAGGAAGAAGGCGTGCCACGGCTGCGTACTGGGCGGGCGGACATGACCGAAACGGTGAGGTTCATCGGAGCGTGACCTGCTGATCGGTGATCCTCACAGCAGACGGGTCGTCAGTCGGTGTCGCTCCGCTCATTGCGGGCTCGGGTCTGGGCGAGGCGGAAGGAGTCGGTGCCGGTCTCGATGATGTTCCCGCCGAAGGTGAGCCGGTCGACGATGGCCGCGCAGAGCCGGGGATCCGTGAAGGTTTTCGTCCAGCCTCCAAAACTTTCGTTGGACGCGATGGCCACGCTGTTCTTTTCCTCCCGTTCGGTCAAAACCTGGAACAACAACTCGGCGCCGCGTTTGTCGAGTTCCATGTATCCAAGTTCATCGATCGCGAGGAGATCGACACGTCCGTAGCGGGCGATCGTCTTGGTCAACTGCTTCTCGTCGGCGGCCTCGACCAGCTCGTTGACCAGCTTGGTGGCCAGGACGTACTTCACCCGGTAGCCCGCCATCGCTGCCTCGGTGCCCAGCGCGATCAGCAGGTGGGACTTTCCTGTTCCGGAGTCTCCTATCAGGCAGAGCGGAAGTCCTTTCTTCACCCATTCGCAGGACGCGAGGGTGTGGATCACGGCGGGGTCGATGTTCGGGTTGGCATCGAAATCGAATTGCTCCAGTTATCTGGGGTTGGAGTTCGATAGACCGGCGTATGCCCTGGTGGGAACGTTACTGACGTGTCGGTGGCGTGCTGGGCGGGAGTCGGCTTGAGGGCTGGGCGAAAACTCGTGGCTGTGCGAGATCGAGCCTGCTTGGATCGCGGTATGAGCAACCAAAGCGTGCGGCAGATCGGGATCCTGTTGTTCCCGGACGTTGAGGAGTTGGACGCGGTCGGTCCCTGGGAGGTCCTGTCGTACTGGACGCGGGTCTTCCCTGATGACGAGTGGGCGGTGTTCTGCTTCTCCGCCGACGGCAAGCCTGTGACCTGCTCGAAGGGGCTCACGATCGGATCGCATTACTCGATGGACGATATGCCCGCGCTGGACGTCCTGCTGTATCCCGGCGGTCGGGGAACCCGGCCTCAGCTCAACGACAGCCAGCACCTGGAGTGGGTGCGCCGCCAGCGCCGGTCGGTTCCGCTCATGACGAGCGTGTGCACCGGCTCGCTGGTCTTCGCCGCAGCCGGCCTGCTGGTTGGGCGTCCGGCCACTACCCATTGGGGCGCATTGGAACGGCTCAAGGAACTCGACCCGACAATCGACGTGCGGGCCGACGAGCGGTTCGTCGATGACGGTGACATGGTCACCTCCGCGGGGGTCTCGGCCGGCATCGACATGGCTCTTCACCTCGTCGCCCGGCTGTCATCTCCGGAACGCGCGCGTCAGGTGCGCCGCGGTATTCAGTACGATCCGCAGCCACCGGTGTGACCTGACCACGTCGAAGACGATCAATCGGGCAGACCTCGCTCGCTGAGCCGTCGTTGCAGGCGGAGGATCTCGCCATGCGCGGCGGCCAGCCTCTGTTCGAGTTCCTGGACTTGTTCGCGGTGCGTAGTGCGCTGGCGTCGCAAGGATTCGGTGAGTGTGTGGATCACCGTGCCGTCGTCGCTTGATGTGGCCTCGGCCGGAGGGTGGGGTGTTTTCTGCTGCTGGCTGCGGAGGGTTTCGATCCGGTGTCGTAGATTTGCGTGGGCGTAGAGGAAGTCGAGGCTGACGCCGGCGGCGCGGGCGACGGCCCGGAAGTTGATCTCCTCGTTGTCCTTGATGAGTCGGCGGATCCCGGTCTCCGCGCGCTGGACGGCCTGCTCGTGTTTGTCTCGGGCGGCCTTCCTCAGGGCATCGACTCGCCGGTCGCTGGTGGCGCTCGGATCGGTGGGTGCAGCCGACTTCCCTGACGTTGTTCGATGAGTCATGATCCTCAGATCCCTTTGTTTCCGGTGGGGTTCGCGTCGCTCTGGTAAGCGTCGCGGCCGAGGACGCCGGCGCCACGGACCGCGGCCGTGCTGTCGGCGGGCTGGGCCTCCAAGGCGGTGATCTCCAGGCGCATGCTGCGGATCTCGGCGTTTCGTTGTTCGAGCCACACGTTGGCCTTGCTCATCGGCTCGCCGTAGCGGGCTGTGTGCCGGGCCTGTCGGGCCGCGATCAGGGACTCGGTCTCGACGAGCTGGCGGCGGATGTCCGGCAGGAAGGTGCGGTCGGTGGCGAAGTGGTCGCAGCCATGGCAGGCGTTTCCCTTGTCGCAGGACCGGGTGGGCGGCAGCAAGCAGTAGCCGTTGGGCAGGATGCGGTCGGTGCGGCGGTCGAGCTGCACGAGGTCGAGCATGTCGCGGCGGTCCATGCCGATCTCACGTCCGTCGCGCCCGATCTTGGCCAGGGCGAGGAACTCGCGCTCGGCGGTGCTGGCGAGGGTCGCCGCGTAACGCATCGTCATCTCAGGGGAGAGGTGGCCAAGGTAGCGCTGGACGACGTGGATGGGGGCTCCGGCGTTGATGAGGGTGGTCGCCTTGGTGTGGCGGAGCCGATGGCTTCGTGAGTAGAGGAGGAGCTCGCCACGTGAGTCGCGCAGGTCCAGGTGGTGGCTGAAGTCCTTCAGGACGTGGTTGTAGTTGCTGGTCTCCCAGGACTTGGTGCCGCGCCGGTTGCCGGTGGTCTTCGGGAACAGGTAGCGGATGGTCCCGGCGGGGTCCAGGTGCCAGTGCTCTCGTACCCATGCCTGCTGTTCCCGGATGATCTCGACTACGTCGCGGCCGACGAGGATGGTGTTCGGCGCCGCGTCGATCTTCGTCTGCTGGTAGCGGAGCCGCGCGACCATCCCGCCCTCCGGGACGGCTGTGGCGTCCAGGCCGGGGATGTCGGAGAGCGGTTCGAAGTCCATCATCAGCACTTCGCTGGCCCGGCGTCCGGTCATGGCTTGGATGAGCCAGGCCCGCATGACTGCGGGATGCCCGAGTCCGGCCAGCTCGACCTGGCGGGCATCGCGGACGACGGTGCGGGTCTGCTCGTTCGGCAGGCCGAGGAGCTCGATGTGGGTGAGCATGCTGCTGAGGTCGGTGTCGTTGATGTAGTTGCGTTCGTCGGCCTCGCGGACCTCGCGTTGGCGGGGCCGGTCGGCGGGGCGGAACATGCGGGCATGGCTGTCGGTGAGCGCCAACCACCGGTCATCGTCCAGGGCTTCGGCAGCCTCGGTGCGGCAGTCGGTCATGACCCTGTAGAACTGGTCGATCGTCTGCAGGTTCTTGTTGATCGTCCTCGGCTGGAGGCTACCGCCGACCTCGGCTCGGCCCGGCGTCTCGCGCTGCCAGTGGTGCAGGAAGGTGCCGAAGTCCAGGGCGAGTGCGCGCAGGCTCCGCTCGGAGTCGTCCGCCAGGGCGGGGTGGTCGATTCTGCGCTCGGCCACGAACGCGGCGAAGCGCGCCGCGTTCACGCGGTACTGCATCACCGTCGACCAGGTCAGTTGTCCAGACTCCATCTGCAGCCGGAGGTAGAACTTGGTCCCCTGCCACAGCCAGACCGGGGTGATGTCGCCCCAGCGGACGGCGGTGTTGGCGCGCGGCTCGTGCTCACGCCGCGGGATGCGCGCATCCAGCCGCAGCGACCAGATGTCGTGCCGCCACCAGTCGACCTCGCTGGCGTACTGCCGCAGCAGCCGCTCCAGCATGCCGCGCAGAGCGTGCTCGGCCCGGAGACGATGCCCGGGGGCGGGCATCCGGCCCCGGTCGGCGTGGAATCTGCGGGCCCAGGCGGTCATCCACTCGGCCAGGGGCCGGTCGGCGAAGGAGGCGACGTGCGGGTGGCGTGCGATGACGTCGGCGGCGGTGGCCGCCCAGCGGTTCCACTCGCTGGCGTGGGCCTGCCGCTCGCCGGTGCGCGCGCAGGTGGCCAGCCACCATCCGACCTCGCGGCGCATGACCAGCGGCAGGGCGGTGATGTCCAGCCGGACCTGCCGCGATCCGCGCATGAACACCCCGGCCAGGCGCGGGTCCCGCCCATCGAACAGCGGCCCGGCGAACACCGGGTCCAGGCCGTCGATCAGCGCGGCGCTCTGCGCGAACCGGTCCGGGCCAGTCGAACCGCCGGCAGGAACTGGCGGGAGGCGGTGGTCGGTCATGCTGAACTTCCCTCCATACCCCGCCAGTTGGTGGTGAACGAGTTCCAGTTCGCCAGGGTCTTCAGCTCGGCGTCCTCGGTGACCCAGCCGTAGAGGTTCAGCGTGGTCTGCACGTCGGCGTGGCCCATCCGCCGCATCACCACGTGCTCGTGTGCCCCGGACAGCAGCAGTGCGGTTGCGTGGGTATGGCGCCACCAGTGCGGCGTCCAGGCGGATGGAACCGCCTTCCCCAGTCGGCGCTTGAGGCGGTCGACCAGGTCGTAGACGGTCTCCGGCCGCAGCGGCGCGAGCCACTCACCGCGACGCAGGTTGACGAACACCCACCAGCTCTCCAGGTCCACCGCCCGGTGGGCGTCCGCATCGCACAGTTCCCACACGTACTCGCTGTGCAGACGCTCCAGGTCGTCGCTGATGTAGATGCGGCGGAACCGGCTGTTCTTCACTCGCACCCCAACCGGATGGTCTTGCCGCGGCACGACCTCGATGAACGGGGTCCTGCCCCGGCCGACATGCCAGTCGCAGTGCTTGAGCGACAGGCACTCGCCCAGCCGCATCCCGGTCTCGCTCAGAGTCGCGAACAACAGCCGATCGCGTACGGATCCCGACCACTGCCCCGAGACGGCATCGAAGCGCGCGCACCCATCGAGGATCGCCTCGGCCTGGCCGGCGTGAGCACCGGTGCCGGCCCGCGATCGCGGGTTCGGACGCGCACCACCGGGCTCGCCTGATCACTCCCGCGGTCCAGGTGAGCCAGGGCCCTGACATAGCGGCTGCGGGCCCGGCGCCCACCGACCCGGTAGAGCCGTCCGGCGACCGCCACCCCATGCACATCCGCGTGATAGCGGTAGAACGACAGCACCGCCGCCACTCGCAGCCCCACCGTCGACTCCGCCACCCCACCCCCGGCAGCACCGGCACCCGGCAAGCGGTGCACTCCGACCGGATCACCGGTCCGCAGCACCGTCAGGAATGGCAGGAACGACGGTAGCGTCACCTCGTCCCACGCCAGCCCGGCCGCCTCCAGGTACTCCCACCACGCGCTCAGCGACGCGGCGTAGGAACGCAGGGTGTGAGGCGACGCGTCCCGGCCGACGCGCAAGAACTCCAAGAACTCCTCGACGGGCACGACCGGCAGGTAGTCGGGACCGACCACGGTCCACGTCCGCCCATCGCCCAACTCAACTCTCTATACTGGCACGGTGCCATGCTGCCGACGTCACCGACGCTGCCGGGCGACCCCGGATAGCGAAACGCCAACGACCACCACAACGAGTGAACCCCACGCTGAGTGACGTTCCAGACGGGCACAAAAGAACCCCGGATAACCGCAGGGACTTTTCCCGGGGGAATGAGGCGGCCTTGATCCGACGCTCGGAGCGTCGGCGGGCCCGGTCGTCGCACTCTGCCAGCAGCAGTTCCGCGAGGAACCCGCGGTAGGTCATCTGGCCCTTGGCCGCTTCGGTGGCGATGTCGGCGAACTGGCTCCGGATGGTGGGCAGTCGCAGGGCCTTGCAGGACGCTTCGATGGCCGCGTCGGCGGCCTGTTCGGTCAGGCCACGGTGGCGTTTGACGGTCACGGCTCTTCTCCCTCGGGGTCGGGCCGGCCGCCAGGCCGGCGTCGTCGCAGTAACTGGTCGTAGACGGCCACCGACGGCAGCGGCCGGGTGTCCGGGGGCAGATGCGCCAGCCTCCGCTCGGTCAGCGACGTGACCTTCGGCTGCCGGAACCGGTCCGGCTCCGCAGGCCCGGACCGCACCGGGGCCAAGGTGTCGTCGGCCTCCGCCGCTTTGCGTGCCTCCAGCGCGACCGCGTCCGAGGTCATCGCGCCCGCCCGCAGGGCCGCGGCGAGTCCGGCGACCAGGTGCTCGTGGGGCATGTGCCGGCCCAGCAGCAGGACCTCGATCAGCGCTCGGGTGCCGTCGCGGTCACCGTGGGCCTTGCACGCAGCGGCCCACCAGGCGTCGTGGACCGGGGTGAACTTCCCTGCGGAGCGGGCCTGTTCCAGCGCGATCGAGCCGGGCAGGGCTCCCGGTTTGCGGACCAGTGCCTCCAGGTAGTGGTCCAGCACCAGCCGGGAGCCGGCCTTGGTCATCAGCCGTTCGTGCCGGGCGACTTCGACGCCGTCGTCATAGACCACCAGCTCGGAGGCGTGCAGTATCACTCTCACCCGTCTTCCGATCAGCCGCACCGGCACGGAGTAGTGGTTCGTGCGGACGCTGATCTGGCTGTAGCGGTCCACCCGCAGCGCGAACAGCCGACCCGTCTCGAACAGCTCAGCCGGCAACGGCTTCAGCAACGGCTGTTCCGCGGCGAAGTACTCGCCGACCGTCCGCGGGCGGGAGCGGATCCGCCGGGCGTCGTCCTCCTGGTCCCAGCGGTCAACCATCGCGTTCAGCTCGGCCAGGGAGCCGACCTCAGGGACGGGGACGAAGTGGTTGCGGCGGAAGTAGCCGATCTGCCCTTCCACCCCGCCTTTCTCGTGAGCCCCCTCGATGCCGGGACGGCAGTAGAAGACCTCGATGCCGAAGTGGGAGCGGAACGCGGTCCATCGTTCGGTCTCGACTCGGGCCCGGTTGAAGCCCAGCACTTGGGCGACAGCCGAGTTGAGGTTGTCGTAGCGGACCTTGCCGGTCGGCACCCCTCCGAGCACGCTGAGAGCGTGGACGTGGCCCTCGAAGAACGCCTCCTGGCCGCCGGAGGCGGAGACCCGGTGCACCGCCTTGCCGGAGTACGACAGGCGGAAGGAGAACAGGCTGCACTTGACCTGTTCGCCGGCCAGACGAATGGTCACGTCTCCGAAGTCGACCTCTGCTTCGGCGCCTGGCCGGTGGGACTGCGGCACGAATGCCTTCGCGATGCCCCGGCCTGCGGCGATCCGGATCTCGTCACGACGCTCGGCGACGTAGGCGCGGACGATCCCGTACGTGAGGTCGACCGCACCGTACTCGGCGACCAGCCGGTCGAAGATCCGCTTGGCCGTGTGCTGCTGCTTCCGCGGAGCGGTGAGGTCCGCCCGCAGCATCTGATCGACCAGCCCTTTGTAGGGTTCCAACCGTGTCTTGCGCGGCGGGAGCTTCTTGCGCGGCTCCGGCCAGACCGAGGTCAGCGCCTTGCGCACCGTACGGAAACCCACCCCGTACTTGTGCTGCAGAGCTCGGTTCGACATACCCGCCCGGGAATCACGGCGGATCGCCGCGTACAGATCGACCTTGGACATCGGCGGCATCCATGCCCCCTCACGACGCAGAGCACTTCGATGCTCCCACCGCAAGCACTCAAGTGGTGTCAAAACTCATCGATACCGCTACCCGATGAGCCCCGGTGGTGTCGTCGCTGACCGACAGGCGGTGTCACTACTCACGCACACAGCCAACCGCTGCCACCCCCGCCGCACATCGAAGGATCACCGTGCACCGAGACCTGACCGCCCACCAACAGCTCACCGACCACTTCGACCGGTGGATCGGGCCGCTGTGCGGCGTCTGGCCGGAAGGCCATGACGACTGGTCGGGTTTGCTCTCCAGTGCGCACGACCGTCTGCAGCCGGTCCTGAAGCACACTGGCGATGACCCCTACCGGGAGATCGCGAACCTGACCGCCCCAGCCGTCCAAGGGGTAGGGAACCCCGCTGACATGCATTGCGCCCTCGGAGCCCTCAGCGCCGCGGAGGCGATCGCAGACCAGGCCCGTCGCGATGCCATCCACACGACCGCGCATCCCGGAGCTCCAGGGGCACCTGAAGGGTGAGCACCAAGGTGCCGCCTGCGATCGCTCGACGCGCCGCGCCCAGTTGCAGATATGTGCGATAAACCACCTAGTTGCGCGGTACGTTGACCCTGCCGTTCTCGGACGCCGCTTTCCCCCGTGAGCGGCGTCCGAGAACACACGCAGCGGTTCCAGGCGGCGCTTCTTGGGCTGCTCGGGCAGCGGGATGTTGTGCGGCAGGCGGTCCTCGTCCTTGCGGTTGCGCAGGGTGCTCGTCGAGGAGTGGACGCGATCCCTTTCAGCTTCCGAACTGCCGCTTGCCTGGCCTGAACCGGCGCGTTCGCGGTGGGCGTGGTCCCCGTCGCACAAGCCGAGCTGGCCCGTTCGCGGCGGCGCCACGGTAACCCCGACTCACAGCCGGGGACTGAGTTCCGTCGGTCAGGCCTCCGGCGCCAGGACTGCCACGTGCTCCCGGTAGATGCTCTCAGAACCGGCTCCCAGCCAGCGACTCCCGCAGGAGACGCGGTCGGTTGCGGGTGAGGGCCTTGGCCCGGACGATGCCCAGGTACAGGCCCATCTTCTCCCCGGTGCTGCGAGAATGCGCGCCCGCTTGCGTGCGCCTCCGTACAGCCGCACATCCGGCTCCTGGGGTCTCTGCTGTTTGCTCAGGTGCGAAGTTTGCGGCCCGGTCTCATGACGCGGGCCCTTTGCAGTCGGCCGAGTCGGCGACGGACTTGCCGTAGGCGAGTAGCAGCTTCTTGGCTGCGTCGGCGTCCGACAACTTCTTGTCGTAGATGAGGACTCTGACGAAGAGTTGGTTGAAGGAGGGATGGTCCTTGGCCGCCACGGGGCACGGGATGAGACGAACCCCGCCCTGGTTGCTCCAGGCGTACCTCCCGTCCACGCTCCTGTGCTCGTCAAGGTTGATGTACGGGTTGCTGCGGGCCACCGCCGTCACGGAGGAATCTCGCTTCCACTCCGAGAAGGCACTGAGTACGTGCGTGTTGTCGACGACGACCTCGCAGTGGGTGCGGCCCACCTCGCGCGTCCGCGCGTCCGCTTTGATGGTCTTGCCGCTCTTGGGCAGTACCGCGTCCAGCGATGCGGTCGGCACCGGTGTGCCGCAGAGGTCCGACGGCACGGCGAAGGACCGATTCTCCTCCGGTTCGGAGCAGGCGGTGAGAACCACTGCGAGCTGGGCGGCTGCCACGAGTGCACAGAGCCGCCGCGCTGATCTTCGCCTCGGAGCCGGGTCCGCCTGTGTCGCCACCTGTCCGGGGGCCGTAGACGTGCTGGCAGGTGTCATTCTGCGGGAACCTCCGTGGTCAGCTGGTCTGCCATGTGCCTGACGTTTGCGGCGGCGTCCGAAGAACCGTCGTCGTGCCCCTTCAGAGCGGTCAGTCATCGGTCTCGGACTGCTGGAAGATGTGCTCGAGGACCATGCCGCTGACGGTACTCGCGACACCGCTGGCGATCGCACCCAGGTTGTTCTCCCCGTGCCCTGGCGGGAAGCCGGCCGCGGGAGTTTGCACCCTCGCGCGCGGACAGAACCCTGAAATTGCTCACGGTCGCTCACCTCGTTCCAGGGACCTGCTCATGATCCCTCCTCATCCCCTCAAGTGCGCGGTGCTGGTCTTGACGACCGCGTTGTCAGAGGTTGTGTTTAGGCTTCCCCGCAAGATCACCAGCTGGTAATGCCGGGGGCGGAGCGATCGTGGGGGTTGGGATGTCTTGGTGGAACAGGAAGCCCGGGGAAGATCGGCCGCAGTGGGTGCTAGAGCCTTTGGTGGGGGTGGGGCCGTTGCACTTCGGGATGAACCCCGACCAGGTGGCGTCGGCTCTGGGCAGGGCGGTCGCCTACGTCTCGCAGGGCCTGGGCAGCGGGGTGGGCTGGGGTTGTTACAGCGACTGGGGTGTGACCGCGGTCTACGGGGAGGATTCCGGCCTGGTCGCGGTAGCGATCGATGCGATGGATGGACCGCTGGTGCAACTGCGGGACGTTGAGCTGATCGCGCGAGTGCCGTCCGAGGTGCGCTCGGATATTCACGATCTCGCACGCCGGGAGGGGGCTTGCGTGCGCCTGAACTGGAGCGGTGATCCGGAGGTCGCGGCATGAGGAGTTTCCATGGGCGCCGCGCAAGAGCTGGGGTTGTCGCCCGAGGGGTACATGCAACGGCAGGACACGATGATCACCTGTGCGCTACTTGTCGGCCCCGAGTTGGCCAAGGACCCGTACGGGTCCGAGCCGGTTATCCAGTGGAGTGATGTCCGCGACCGTGAGACGAACCCGGGGGCGTGGCTCGTGAAGGCCGAGCAGGACCGGCCACATTGGGACTGGGCGCCACTGGAGAGCATCGGTCCGCTCCGGTTCGGCATGGACCCGCAGCAGGTGGCTGCCGCGCTGAACGAGGTACCAACAGCCCGTCACGGCCGGTACCCCTTTGGGCAGTCTTGGGAAGGCTTCGGAGAGTGGATCCTGCACGACGACCGCTTCGAAACCGTCGGCGTAACCGCGCACTACTCCTGCGGCTTTGGATCACCTCCCGCTCTGGGGGCCGTCACCGTGCACGGACGCACCGGCCCTCAGGTCGACTTCGACGGCATCCGACTGATTGGCATGACGGTTTCGACTATCGACACGGTCCTGATCCAGCGCGCACAGAATGACGACATGGGCCTGGTCATCGGCTGTGGCGGCGATCTCGGGCCGGACGGTCTCAACATGTACGTACGGGCCACCAGAGCCGGGGACACCGTGGTCAGCGAGGCTCGGTTCTGCCAAGCGGAGTGGGAAGACCATGGCTGACCCGCAAGACGGCTTGATCGATGTGAGAGCGGCGTGCCCTGATGCCCTCAGATCCGGCTGGCTATCAGATGCGAGCTACCCCCTTTTGGTTGAAGCAGCAGTCGCAGGGCCGGTCGGCCGGCACTGACGGGAACGCAAGACCTGGCAACACCCTGACCTCTTCTTCTATCCCTCAGATCAGGCGGCGACCGTCTCATATGCTTTGGCCGTGGACGGATACCAGGGCCTGACGGCATTGATCGAATCAGCCTGGGAGGAGCTGAACAGCTCCGATGCGGACCGCCGGGACCTCTGCCTCGATGCCGTCAGCTACGTGCTGGAGACGGGGCGTCTGGCGCAGAGCGACGCCAAGCGGGCCGTCGAGCGTCTCGTAACCGTCGCGCTCTCCGACGAGGGCTACGCAGTGCGGGAGTCCGCGCTCCACGCAGTCTGCACGGCCTCCACGCACTACGAACTTCCCTATCGAGTGGTGGAGCCGCTCGCCGCCGGGGTGGATCGCTTCGAACCCTTAATCCTCGCCTACGTCCTGGCCGTCCTCGGCTGCACTGACGACCAGGCGGCGCTGCCGATCGTCGAGCGGTTTCTCCACCACCCCCACTCCGAGGTGCGCCGGGAGGCCTCGGAGGCGGTGACGGAACTGCGCTGGCACCGAGAGTCCGCCCAGGACAAGACAGCTTAGCTCCTGGGGCTCAGCGGCTCAGTCGCTAAGGCAACTGCATTGGCCTGCCCCCGCCCCAGCCGGTATCGGGCGCTCCACGGATGAATGAAGCTCAGCCCGGCTATAGTAACGCGATCGAGTCCGCACGGGTGAAATGCCGGTGCTCGGGCGTCCAGTTGCAGATCGGATTCCCACACGCAGCCCCGGCCGCCGTCAGGGTCTGACTGCACAGGTCACAGTGATGCTCCGCCAGTGGCCGTAACGTCTTCGCGGCGCACAGCGCACAGACCTCTGGTGTGCCGGTCAGGACGTACGGGCACTTGGGGCACGGGGGAAAGACGCTGCTGACCGGCCTGGTGGACACGCGCGGCACTGCCGAGCCGGGACAGAACAGAACATCCTCCAGCTCCATCACCTCGACCGCATTCCCCTCCTCGATCATCTTCGCGGCCCACGGCTCGCCGGTAGCCAGCGAGTGGATGAGGAAGACCTGCTTGCCGTGCCCGGAGGCGACCCTGGCCTGCATCTTCGCGCCCGAAGTCGCGGAGGCCTCAATGACGATGCTGCCCATCGTGGAGCCGCTGGTGACGACGTTACGGCGCGGGAAGGTCCAGGTCGCGGGTTTCGACATGGGCCAGAACTGGACACCAGTGCCCCCCGTTCTCCAGGATCCGGGCAGCGAACGGCTTGTTCTCCGCCGGGTAGATCTTCGCGGCGATCCCCGTTCCTATGACGGCCACTGTGCGCCCCACCGCGTCCACGTGGCGGTATGCGCCGCGGTGTCAATGCCCTTGGCCAGGCCTCTGAGCACCACCACGTCGTTCTCCACCAGGCCGCGGGCCATGCGCGCGGCCCGTCGCTAGCCGTCCTCGCTCGCGTTGCGGGTGCCGACGACAGCGGGACGGCTACACATGGGCAACTGGGCCCAGAGCCCGCAGACGTAAGGCAAGGGGCCGAAAATTGCGCCGTGCCCCACTGGGTCCATGATGTGGTCAGTCAAGTCCATGTCGTGGTCAGTAAGGAATCACCCATGCACAACCTTGCGTCCCCTGAACTGATCCAACGCTGGTGGGGCGCCAAACCGGCGCGGACCGCTTTCGACATCACGGGCATCATGCACGCCCCCGACCGGTTCACGAAACGACTGGGCACCGAACCCGGGCATTGGCTTGCCGCCGTGGCACTGATGGCCTCCGATTTTCCCGGAAGTCTGGCGGAGCTGATCGACGCGGCCCAAGGGCTCGACCGAGACGGGGAGTTGCCAGCCGCCCCGGGCTGGAAATCGGTCGATCGGCCGGTCGACCGGCTGCTGTCCTGGGCCCCTGAACCGGCTGTGGATCGCATCGTCCTGTGGATGGGGCCCGAGGGACGTCGGCTGCTCGCCGAACAGACCACGTATTGCTCGGCAATCGCCCGCGCTTTGATGCGCCACGGAGACCTCGCGATACGCCAGGAGCTCGCCAAGGACCGAGAGCCCGTCGATCCACGAAACGCAGGGTATCCGCCAGGCCCGGACGCACGGATCATCCAGGCACTGCTTGAACTGGACGACCCCGAAACGAATCTCTGGCTGGTGCAGGCCGAACGACTCACAAGCCGCCAGAAGTTCGACGTCCTTGTCGGACATCCCTTCGCCCCCGGGCGCACGGAACCCGTCCCCCGTCTCCCCAGGACACGGGAGCTCGCCGAGCGACTCGCCGAGATCATCGACCCCCAGGAACTGGCCCGCCGGTTCGACGCGCCGGAACCGGAGCACGTAATGCTGGCGCTGTGCGCCACACGGCCGCCGGCGACAGCGCAAACGCCCTGGGCGTCCCTGCTGCCCAAGTCGGCATTGCTGACGCCCTATCAGCAACTGGTGTCGGCACTCCTGCTGGCTCGCGCCGAGCGCACCGACCTGCTCAAGAAGGCACTGGCCACAGCCCCACTCGATCGCAAACAGCGGGACTGGTACCGGCTCGCACTGAACGGGGAGGAGAGCCCCGCCGCGGTGTTCCAACGAGCCGTCCTGCTCGCGCAGCAGTCCGAGGGCTTCTTCGAAGAGGCCAGGCGAACACTCTTCTACCGCCATCTCGGCAGTGGCGGCACGGCACGTTCGAACCGCCCGGACAGGCTGCTCGCCCATGGCCGGGCCCTGGCCGAGGATCCGTGGTACCCCCTCGACTGGGAGGAGGCCCGTCGTATGGCCGCCGACCCCGCGAACTTCAACCAGCGGGGTCTGCCGAGCTTCTCGCTCACAGGCCTGGTGAAACACGCTGACTGTCCTCTCGACCTCGTGCGCCTGCTGGCTCACGAGGAAACTGCCGAGGAGTACGTATTCCTGCATCTGTTCCGGCAGCGGAGCGAGGGGCTCGATCTGCTGCGCTCCATGCCTCTCACGGAGGACACCGCGGCCTTTGCCTTCTGGGCCGCTGTTCCGGACGGTGACTGGTACCCCGAAGTCACCATCCAGGATGTGCTGCGCCACGGGCGCCCCGCCCGCATCCTGACCAAGGGTTGGAGCGAACCGTTCGCGTACAGGTACGCGGAGTACGTCCGTGTGGCCGTCAGAACCGCCTGGGACGACCTGCTCAGCGGCCTTTCGGCGCACCAGCGCGCCACGTTGGAGGAACGCCTGCCAGCCTTCGAGGGCACACTGCCCGATCTGCTCAGCTCATTGTGACGTGCCCAGCCGACAGCGGAATCCACTCGGGTGAGGATGCCGATAAGCGAGGACAAGATCGCCCCGCTGGGGTGGTCCCAGCGGGGCGATCGTCGGCGAGGTGTCGTGGCCGTCGGCAAGGTGCCGGTCGCTTCAGGCGTTGCGCGCATGGAATCTGTGTTCTCTGGCGTCGACAAGCAGGAGTCTGAGCGAAGACAACGAGCGCGGAATGGCTCTTCGAGAACTCAACGGCTGCCCCTGGCTCAGCGGCCCCTAGGGCGGAGAAACCCTCCACCATGACGCCCGCGGGTTTGAAGCGAACTGACGCGGCGCCAGCTGCGTCATGCAGGACGTCTGCATGCGGGTTGCCCGGTCGATCCGCATAGGTCACACCCCGGTCCTTGAGCGTCCCGGCACGGCGCACATGGCCATTGACGTTGTGCAGAACGTCGCCCACAGAGATCCGCTCCGTGATCGGCCAAGCGAGCCACCAGGACTTCCCCGAGGAGCCCCGAACGGCTTTTCGATACACAGCAAACGGCTTACTCATGCGTGTTCCCCCCTCACCTGTCCCCTCGCGCAGCGCTCAGGGTAACGAGATGGCTACCGAACATGTCCGCACTTTCGACCGACCACCGGCAGTGGCTCCGCCACGGCGGCCGCCACCTCGGCCAGACCCGGAGCGGTTCACAGTGCCCGGGGTCTCGTGCTGCGTCCCGGCTGCGCCCTGGTCGGATGGGCTCTTGATCCAGTCTGGGAGCCAAGATCGATTGTCAGTGGTGGGTGAGACGGTAGGTACATCGAGTCGGAACGAGGGGGAGCTGTCATGTCCGGAAACCAGAACTACATCAATCACGTTGCTCTTGTGCTGGATGCCAGTTCGTCCATGTCGCACCTGAGCCGCAAGGTCGTCGAAGTCGCCGACCAGCAGATTGCGTACCTTGCCCGCCGATCGAGGGAACTGGACCAGGAGACCCGCGTCACGGTGTACGTCTTCGCAGACAAGGTGGAGTGCATCATCTACGACAAGGACGTGCTGCGGATGCCGTCACTGAAGCAGCTGTATCGGGTCGGTGGAATGACGGCTCTGCTGGCGGCCGCACTGAAGTCGCAGCGGGAGCTGGCACAGACAGCTCAACTGTACGGCGACCACAGCTTCCTGACGTTCGTACTCACCGACGGACAGGAGAACGCAAGTCATCGCAGCCCCGATGCCCCTACCAGGAATCCGCGTGAACTGGTCGAGGCCGTGGCCGAGATGATCGAGACACAGAAGGACAACTGGACGCTGGCCGTCCTTGTGCCGGACCAGATGGGCAAGCGCGAAGCCATGCAGTGCGGATTTCCGAAGGACAACATCGCCATCTGGGACGCCACGAGCACACAGGGGCTGGAAGAGGCCGGGCAGGTCATCCAGCAGGCCACCGAGAACTTCATGGTGGGCCGCGCTCAGGGCATCCGGGGATCGCGGGCGGTGTTCTCCACGGGTGCGAAGGCGGTCAACAAAGACACCATCAAGGCGGCCGGCCTCACCCCGGTGAATCCGTCGGAGTACCAGCTGATCCCGGTGGCTCGTGACGCGGCGATCCGGGACTGGGTCATCGAATGCGGGCACACCTACCGTACCGGTGGTGCGTTCTACCAGCTGAGCAAGTCGGAGAAGATCCAGGCTCAGAAGCAGATTGCGGTGCTGGAGAAGATGACGGACCGGGTGTACACGGGGCCCGAGGCCCGAGCCCTGCTCGGCCTGCCGGACGTGGAAGTTCGCGTCAAGCCGGACCACAACGCCGACTTCACGATCTTCGTGCAGAGCACCAGCGTGAACCGGAAGCTCGTATCGAACACGCGGCTACTGCTTATGCTCTGACGCCTTGGAAGACCCACCGGTCCGACTGGCGGGGCCTGGGCGACGCGAGCCTCGCGGGCAAGGTCGGCGGAAACCTCGACCGCGCGCCGTCCGCGATGGCCTGGGCGCGGATGTAGACATCGAATGGCTCGCCGAAAAGCTGGGTCAGCGTGTCGACGGCAGTCGGCTGCTGCTTGGACTCGGGCGTCCAGCACATCACGTCCTTCGCTGATGCTGTCATAGTGGGCTGCTCCGTCGATCAGGGTCCTGCCGGTCATGAATGCGCCTTCCTGTGTGTTCTCGGTGGTGCTGGCGCCGCGGGGCTGTCCGCGGCGTTCAGGCGCGAAGTTGCGGCCTGGGCGCAATACATCCAGCGCGAGAGCACCCACGTGATGAAGCGGTGGCACCTCGAGCGGATCGTCATCGACGGCCAGGAGCACGCGTACAAGCTGGGCATCGCCGGGACAAGCTCACCGCACCGCACGAGCCGCACTCGCGGAGCTGGGCGTGGAATGGGGGTGAAGCGAACCGAGGGATGCCGCCTGGGTTCTCTTGAGCCTTTCGGGGTGTTGTCTGGCGAACCTTGGCAGCTCGATGTGTGATCCTGCACCTGGATGCACGCCGCTCGCGAGGCGACTGCACGGATGCGCCACGAGCCTCGCCCAGCTCCACCAGATCCTGACCGCCCGCGAGGCCGGCCTGACGGTCGCCGAGCGCACGGTCCCCCGGGTTCCTCGGAACCCGCGCAGCTCACCGGCCGCTACACCGACGCGGCGACCGTGGTAATCGTCGACCTTGACCACTTTTCCCGGACTAACTGGGCGGCGCACCGACGGCATGTCCTGACCTGCGGAAACACGGATCGCCCTATGCGGATCCCGCGGTTGAGCGGGGAGAATCCCAGCACGCTTGGCGTCGACGCCGCTTGGGCCCGCGGTGAATAGGATCAAGGAGCTGTTAGACACCGACTCGTCAGCGTGGAACTGGAGGATAGGGATGGGACGCGCCATCACGGCGGCCGCAGCGGCGGCCTTTTGCCAACACCGACAGTGCCGTTGATCAGGAGGGCACGGGGCCCGAGAGAACTTTCCGCATTCTTGCGCGGGACTCTATGACCCACCGGCCACGAACTCACCCTCTATCCGGTGACTGCACCTCAGATCACCAGCGGGTTCACTGATCGACCGCCTTCAGAATCCGCGAACCCACTGGTTTCGGAGTACGACCGCGGCGCGGTGCCCGACGGGCTCGTCACCCGGCGGCAGTTGCGGGACCTGAATCTCAGCCCGGGCGGCCACGGTCCTGTCGGCGTCCTGCGGTGCAAGCGATGCGCGTACCAGCCTCAGTGGTCGTGCACCCATCCCACCCGAGCCTGGCCTGCTCAGCGTCGATCTGGCCGTGCCCAAGCGCGTGCCGACGCTCGCTCAGGAATGGGCCTTGGACCGGGCCATGCCAGATGGTGCTGTGACCGGGAAGGTTCGCCGGGTGGGTGGTGCGGTCTGACGACTGGTCGTAGAGGATCTGCCGTATGAGCGACAGCGGATTCTCGTTGCGGACAGCCACAGGCGATGATGCGGAGTTCCTCCCGGACATGCTGGTAGCTGCTGTGAACTGGGACCCCGCTCGGCAGCAGGTCAGCCGTGAGCAGGTCTTGGGAGACCGCCTGACGGCCCACTATGTCGAGGGGTGGCCTCGGGCGGGTGATCTCGGAGCGGTCGCCGTCGACACTGGCGGGCAGTCGATCGGCGCCGTGTGGCTCCGCCTGTTCAGCACCGACGATCCCGGCTACGGCGTTCTGGATGTGGGCCCGCCGGGGGCGGTGCGCTGTGCGCGGGTCAGCGGGCGATCGAGATCGCGAAGGGCGTGAACCCGCTGGAGCGGATCACGTGCGGTACGAACAGTATCGCGGCCTCCGTGGCGCGGGCGGTCTGGATCCCGCCGAGGTCGGTGATCCACTCCTTGCGCCAGCCGAGGTCGGTGAGCAGTTCGCGGACGGTCTGCTTGGCCTGCGGGTCCTCGCCGGAGAGGAACGCGGTTGGCGTCTGGGTGAGCATGGCCGGCGCGGTCATCACCGGGAAGAGCATGGTGTTGAGTGTCTTGACGACGGGCGTTTCGGGAAGGGCTTTCTGGAGTTGCTCGGCGAGGCTTGAGCCGGGGTAGAGCAGGTTGGCGGGCAGGCCGTCCGGTCCGTCGAGGGTGGCGTTGGAGACGTCGACGAGGATCTTGCCGCGCAGTTCCTCGCGCAGAGCGGCAAGACGTTCCAGGGAGCTGGCGCCCGGGGTGGCGTTGATGACGATCTGGGCTGTCCGGGCGGCGTCGGCGGCGGCGCCCGGCGCGCGGTCCGCCACGGTCACCTCATGCCCTGCCCGGGTGAGGGCTGCGGCCAGGTTGCCGCCGACGCGGCCGTTTCCGAGAACTGCGATCGTGGTCATGATGATCTGGTCCTTCTGTGGGTGCAGGTTGTGGTGCGCGGTCAGCGTGAGAGGGTGGCGGCGGCCTCCGTGTGGACACCGGGCGCGGCGGCCAGGAAGCTCTCGCTCTGCGGGGTCCAGGGGCGGCCCTCGGCATCGGAGATCTGTCCGCCGGCTTCGGTGACGAGCAGCGCCCCGGGCAGCAGGTCCGCGCGGGCGCCGGCGAACTGCCAGAAGGCGTCGATCCGGCCGGCGGCCACGTTCAGCAGGTGCAGGGTCGCGGGCACGGCGGTGCGGACGACGAGCGCGTCGAAGAGCATCGCGGTGATCGAGGAGCCGACGCGTCGCACGATCTTCTCGTTCTCGTCCGGCCGGGCCTGGCTGGTGGCCACGATGCTCAGGCCGAGGTCCGCGGTCTGGGAGACGTGCAGCGGCCGGCCGTCGAGGTGGGCGCCCGCGCCGGTGAGCGCGGTGTAGGTCTCGCCGGTCAACGGCAGGTGGACCGCGGTGAGAACCGGCTGGTTCTCGCGCACGAGGGTGGCGGTCACCGCCCACTCCGGTAGGGCGTGCAGGTGGTTGACGTTGCCTTCGGCCGGATCCACGACCCACCATTCGCCGGGCGGCAGCGCCCCGCCGTCCAGCTCGTCCTCCACCCAGCCGGCGTCAGGGCGCAGGCTGGTGAGGCGGGGGCGCAGGATGTCGAGGGCCGTGTTGTCGTTGGCGGCGAGCGCGTGCATCAGCTCTTCGCGGGTCTGGTAGTGGACCACCTCGCCGAAGCGCTCGCGCAGCGCCGAACCGGCTGCGCGCACGGCGATCGCGGTCTGGGCGAGCACGTCGGCGTCGGGGGCGGCGAGATCAGTGGTCTGAAGCGTTTCGGACATGGTGGTGCTCCCGTGTGAGGCGGATTGATGAGGCCGATCGGGGACCGAACTGCGCGTTGTTTCTTTGCGCTTTCGTCTCGAAGGTATACAGCCCCATCATTAACATCAAATGCATGTCAAGCACGGCTAGGATTACTCACATGCAATTGGATTTGAACCTGCTCGCCGCGCTCGACGCGCTGCTGGAGGAGGGAAGCGTGGCTGGGGCGGCCGCGCGCCTGCATGTCACCGCCCCCGCAATGAGCCGGAGTCTGGGCCGGATCCGGCGCACGACCGGGGATCAGATCCTGGTGCGCACCGGCCGCACGATGACCCCGACGCCGTATGCGATCGCTGTCCGGGAACAGGTGCACGAGCTGCTGCACCAGGTCCAGGGGGTGCTGGCACCGAGCCGTGAACTCGATCTGGCAACGCTGGAGCGCACTTTCACACTCCGCTGGCACGATTCTCTGGTCGCCTTGAGCGGCCCCGCACTGCTCGCGGCCGTGCGCGGACAGGCGCCGGGCGTGCGATTGCGCTTCGTCGCGGAATCGAGCATCGACACACCCGAGTTGCGGCGCGGCGAGGTCGACCTGGAGGCGAATGCCAACCGCCCGAGCGCACCGGACATCCGTGCCGAGAACGTGGGCGAGACCCGCCTCGTCATCGTCGTGAGGCAGGGGCACCCCCTCACCCGCGTCGGGACCGTCACCGCAGAGCAGTACGCCGCCGCTGAGCACGTCACCGTCTCGCGACGTGGAAATCTCAGCAATGCCCTCGACGACGCCCTCGCGGCGCTCGGCCTCACCCGCCGCGTTGTGGCGACCGCGCCCACGGAAGCGGCCGCGCTGGAGTTCGCGCGCGGCTCCGATCTCCTGATCAGCGTTCCCGAAGCCACCACGCGCTCCGCGGTCGCCGACCTCGGCCTGGTCGTGCTCCCCCTCCCGCTCGAACTGCCGTCGGCACCGATATACCTGTCGTGGCATCAGCGCTACGACACCGACCACGCCCACGCCTGGCTGCGCGGGCTGGCGCGAACCGCGCTGGCCATGTGCCGAGCGTCGTAGTCGGCGCCGTCCGGCCGCTTCACCCGTACGTCCACGCGATCACCTTGATGCCTTACGGCCGGTCAAGGCCGATTTCATCCAGCAGGGAGGGAGTGGGCGAGCCGCCGGTCAGGCTCAACCTGACACTACCGATCCACGGTCCCGCGCCGCAGTCGCCTGTCGGCAAACGAACGAATGACGACAGGCGCCACGCGCCTCCAATGAACCCGGGCTTTTCGCGGCCTCGCGACGACGCCGATCCAATCAGATCCGATGACGGCTGATGACAGGGTTTGCTGACAGCTGAGGTCGAATGCGACCACCGACCCAGGGAGCGGCGTGGCCAACCTGGTCTACAAGCGGGTGTCGACCGACCGTCAGAACCTCGTCCTTGCCGAGGCCGACATCGAGGAGCCGGTCACGTTCGAGGAGGAGGGCGGCACCTCAAGTCGCCTCCACCCGCTGGAGCGCCTGAAGTTCGGCGAGCTGCTGACCTACGACACGGCAGGGCGACACCGGGCACATTTCCGAGATGTTCCGCCTGGTGCGTGGCACCGGGCACATTCTCGATCTGCCCGACGTCCTGCACCGCGACCGCCTCGCCCTACGCATCCAAGACGGCGCGTTCTCCGCAATGGACCTCACCGTTCGCCACCCGCGCACCGGCGAGCTGCTGTCCACCGTGAGGTTCATGGTGCAGACCCTGGTCGCCGTCGGCGAACTCCAGCGCGACCTCCAACGCGAGCTGACCTACGACGGCCTGCGCGCCGCCGAGGCCAAGGGCAACAAGGGCGGACGCCGCCCCGCCGTCCCGGCCGCGAAGACCGACACCGTACGCACCGCGTACCTGGAAGGCCGGTCCATCGCGACCCTTGCCCGCGACCACGCCGTCAGCCGCGGCGCCATCCGCACCGCCGTCGCCGGCCTCCTGCCCGAGCACACGGCCGCCGCCCCGGACGCCCCGGCCCCGGAACTGCCGGTCGTCCTCGACATGCAGGGCAAGGTCGCCGACTGAGGTTGATCCCCGGGAGTGGACACCGGGTTTCACGCGACGAGTGACAGCGTACGTGACGTGATCAGTTGCTGTTCGAACTCGACTGGTGTGAGGTAGCCGAGCGCGGAATGCCGACGGCGCCGGTTGTAGTACGACAGCCAGCGGAACAACTCGAGCCGCGTCTGTGCCTTCGAGGTCCAGCGCCTCCCGTGGAGCAATTCGCGCTTGAGGCCCTGGAAGAACGACTCGGCGAGGGCATTGTCGTAGCTCGAGCCGACCCGGCCCATGCTGCGCCGGATGCCGTGCCGACGGCACACCTCAGCAAAGGCGGCCGCGCTGTATTGGGCACTCCTGTCGGTGTGGAAAACGTCGCCGCGAACCTGGCCGCCGCGGGCGCCCACGGCCATCTCGATTGCATCGGTGACCAGCAAGGTGCGCATGTGGTCGGCGATCGACCAGCCCACCACCTTCCTCGAACAGATGTCGATCACCGTGGCGAGGTAGAGCCACGTCGCGCCGACGGCTATGTAAGTGATGTCGCCGCACCACCTGGTGTTCAGCGTGTCCGCGGTGAAGTCGCGCATCACCAGGTCCGGCGCGGGCGGCGCGGTCCTGTCCGCGATCGTCGTCCGCTTCTTCTTCCGCAGATGCCGGCCCACGATGTGGTTGATCCGCATCAGCCGAGTAACGCGCTTGCGGTTGATCCGCCGTCCCCTCGCACGCATCTCGGCATGGACGCGCGGGGCACCATAGGCGCCATGGTACTCGGCGTGGATAGCACGGATCTCGCTCGCGGTCCGCTTCTCCTCGGCCTGGCGCTCAGCTCGGGCCTGCTCGGTGGCCAGGTTCCGGTAATAACCGGCCCGGGAGGCCCCGAGCACCCGGCAGATCCGCTGCACGCCGAAGTCGGCGCGGTTATCGGAGATGAAGTCCCAGCGGTGGAGGCTCACTTCACCTCCCGAGCGAAATAGGCGGCTGCCCGGCGCAGGATCTCGCGCTCGAGGTGCCATTCCTTCTCCGCTTTCAGCAGCCTGGCGTTCTCAGCCCGCAGCCGGGCCAGTTCCTCCGCCTCACTCCCGCCTGCGTCACGGCGTCCGGGCGCGGCCTGGGCCTCGTCCTTGCGGACCCACGTCCGCAGCGACTCCGCGGTGATGCCGAGATCAGCAGCCACACTGATCCAAGTCGTCCGCGAACTGCAGACACTCCTCGCAACCTGGACCGGCGCCTGCCCCACCTGCAACCGCGACATACACACCCGCACACCGACCTGACCAAGCACTACAAGGACCTCACGGCGGGAGACAGCGGCGTACCGGATGGCGCACCCTGGAGGGCCACGAGTCCGCCCGCAAGCGCGGCAAGACGATCGGTGGCGCGGGCGTCACCGACGAGTCGATGCTGTCCACGGCCCTCCACCTGCGCGAGCAGGAGATGAGCCTGCGCGACATCGCCAAACGCCTCGTCATCACCACCGGCACGAAGAAGGGCCAGCACCCCTCACCCGCCACCGTCATGCGCATGCTGCGTGAACACGACGAGCACACAACCGCGATGGAAACCGCCGGCTGACTCGCGGCCCAACCCTTGACGCTGATTCCGCGAGATGAGTGATCACCTCGTGCCCGTCTTGGCTTGTGCGCCCACCAACTACCAGTAAAGCCCGTGGGGATGGGCGCCGTGCAAGAGGCCAGTGATCGTCACTGCGGAGGTTGAAAACACCCCGTCAGGCTTCGGGCGGAGACGGCGCGGCTTGGTCTCACCAGGGAATCGGCCCGTCCTCGGCCAGAAAGGCGCCCGTCGGGCCGTCCTCGCCCACAGTCGCCAGGTCAACCGCGACGGCCGCGCCCTCTTCCGCCGTGCGTATCCCGGTGTGGCGGTTGAGGTCGGTCGCGCAGTAGCCGGGACTCACCGCGTTGACCAGGATCCCTTCGGCGCGCAGTTCATTGGCGTAGAGCACGGTGATCGTGTTCAGCGCGCTCTTCGAGGTGCAGTAAGGGAGGAGAATCGAGGAGTAGGCGGACCACGGGCTGCCCGGGTCGGCCAGGTGGGTGAGGGAGCCGAGTTCGCTGGACATGTTCACGATGCGTGCGGCGGCGGAGCGGCGGAGCAGGGGGAGCATGGCGTGGGTCACCGCGATGACGCCGAACACGTTGGTCTCGTAGACCTGCCGGACGGTAGCGGCTGGGGTTTCACTCGGCTTTTGCGGTCCGGCGGCGATCGCGGCGTTGTTGACGAGGATGTCGAGGCGGCCGAACGTGGCGTCGATGTGCTGGGCGGCGGCCTGGACCGAGATCTCGTCGGTGACGTCCAGCGGTACGAACCGTACGTCGGCGCCGCCCGCGCGAAGCTCCTCGGCCGCCGCCTCGCCACGCTCGGCGTTGCGGGCGCCGATCAGCACGGTGATGCCGAGGGCTGCGAGCCTGCGCGCCGTTTCCTTGCCAATGCCCTTGTTCGCGCCGGTGATCAAAGCAGTCTTCTGCGAAGTCGTCATGGCACCCAGCCTCCCCTCCCCCACGGGCGGCAGGGAAAGACCAGAAGACTCTGGATCTATAGTCCACAGATATGAGTGAGCTAGAGGTGCGGGAGCTGAGGTACTTCATCGCGGTCGCCGAGGAACTGAACTTCAGCCGGGCCGCGCAACGCCTGGGGATGGCGCAGCCCCCGCTGTCGAAGGCGATCGCTCAGATGGAGTCCCGGCTCGGGGTACGCCTGCTGGAGCGCACCACCCGGCAGGTGAGGCTGACCAACGCCGGTCAGGTGCTGCTCGACCAGGCCCGGATCGCGGTCGACGCGGTGCACGCGGCGGCCCGGCGAGCACGCCGGGCCGGTCAGCCGACACCCCAGCTCGTCGTGGCGGTCAAACCGGGAGGCGATGCCGGGCTGCTGCGGGAGATCCTCGCCGCCTACCGGGGAACGGATTCGCATCTGCCGCCGCCTGAAGTCGTCGTCGGCGGCAGCGGAGAGCCGATCGCCATGCTGCGGGACGGCCGTGCCGACGTAGCGCTGCTGCGCAGCCCGTTCGACGGTCAAGGGCTGGATTCCCAGACACTCGTGGTCGAGCCGCGACTGGCCGTCCTCCCCGCCGCGCACCGCCTGGCCGGACGCCGGCGACTGCGGCTGACCGACCTCAAGGGCGAACCGATCCCACGCTGGAAAGGGGCCGCCCCCTCCACCACCGCCTACTACACAGGACGCGACGGAGCGGAAGCAGGCGATGGCCACACAGGCTTGGCGCCGGCCGACACTCCTGAGGGGCCGCTCGTGGCCAGCGTCGAGCAACTCCTGGAGGTGGTCGCGCTGGGCCAGGCGGTGGCGTTCCTGTCACTCTCCACCACCAAGCGGCACCAGCGCCCGGACATCGCGTACCGGCCGGTCACCGGCCTCAGCCCCAGCGCGGTGATGGTCGCCTGGCCGGAGGCCTCGCGATCCGCAGCCGTCGCCGCCTTCGTCCAAGCCGCCCACGACGTCGCCGCCCACCACTCCGACCACATGACCGCACTGGCCTACTGACCGGGGGCACTCACCGCCATGACGATCACCGCAGGACCAATTTCAGACAACCACCAGCGCGAAGAAAGGCCAGCACCCCCTCACCCGCCACCGCCATGCGCATGCCGCCTCGTCCGCACTCGACCGCTACGGCCGGTCCCTCAAGGACCTGGTCAACTGGTCGGCGAACTCCGCCGCCGCGAGATCGGCTTCTGCTCTCTGCACGAAAGCCTGGACACCACCGCCCCCGGCGGCCGTCTCGTCTTCCACGTCTTCGCCGCCCTCGCCGAGTTCATCCGCGAGCTCATCGTCTCCGGCACCCGCGAAGGCCTGGACGCCGCACCCGCCCGCGGCCGTGTCGGCGGCCGACCCACCGTCGCCACCCCCGAGATCATCCGCGCCGCCCGCGACCTGCTCCCCAACCCCGAGAACTCGATCACCTCGATCGCCAAGCTCCTCGGCGTCAGCCCCGGCACCCTCTACAACCACATCCCCGACCTACAGGAACTCCGCGCCTCCGGCCGCGTTCCGAACCAGCTCAGCGCAGACTGACCGCTACCGCCAAAACCCGGACCGATCCTCCCCGAAGGCCGTGAACCGCGGTACGCACAGCACGCTGCGAGCGGCACCGCAGCCGCCCGCCCTCCTCAAGGACCTGGTGGCGCACCAGCCAGAGTGGTCTTCCGCGCACGAGCGCCTGTCGGCCGACTCCGGCCGAAGCGGCTATGCGGAGCTACGGCAGCGCCTCAGTTCAGAGAAGTGACCAGGCCAAACGAGATCGGGCCGCTCCATACCGGCCGGGGCATCGTGCACCTCCCAGCCCCCCTCGGGAACCCCAGGGTATGGCGCTCCGCGAGCGGCGGCACGCGGGGCAGCCGACGGTTTCCGGGCTGCTCCGTTCGACTAGGCAGCCCCCTCCCCCACACACCCGGCCGACCGGCGCGACAGCAACTGCAGGGGGAGCCCAGATAGACCCGACCAGCAGGAATGGGAATTGCCGGACTCCTAAGGGCCGCCCCGTAAGTATCCGCTGTTGACGGTTGTACTTGCCCGTTTGATGTCATCAGCCGTTGTCGCGGCTGTGTTCAGCCAGAAGTGCGAACCCGTGACGGTCGACTGGCGCGGCGGTGGCCGAGAGGATGACGACGCCAGTGCCGGTGCTGCGGTCGAGTCCGAGCCAGGACCGGAAGCCGCCGGTTCCGCCGTTGTGCCAGGTGATCGGTTGGCCTTTCACCTGGACCGTGATCCATGCGGCGCCGATGTAGGCGCCCGCGCCGAACGGGGCGATCGGATCGAGTGCGGTGATGCCCGGGACACTGCCGTCGAGCATCGCTGCTGTCAAGCGGGCCATGCTGGCGATGGAGGCCCGGATGCCACCTGCCGGTCCGAGTCCCTCGCCGGTCCAGGGTTGCCGCGGTCGCCCCCGGCGGCTTCTGCCGTTGAGCGCACCGAGGCGAAGCTGATCGACCGTGCCCGGGGCGTAGAAGCAGTCGAGTTTCAGCGGGGTGGCGACGCGCTGGTGGACGAGCTGGGTGTAGGTCGTCGCAGCGGCGTGGGCGAGGGCGTGGCCGAGTAGCTCGAAGCCGAAGTTGGAGTAGTGGGGCCGCGGCTTGCCCGGCGGAACGTCCCGGGCCCGGTCGAGGAGCTGTTCGAGGTCCTCGCCGTAGGGATTGGTTCCGTGTCGCCACAGGGCGATGGTGCGCCGCCATGGTCGCGCGGACTTGGGCAGCCGGGGCAGGCCGGACCGGTGCGTGCTCAGCGACCGCAGTGTCACTCGCGCGGCGGGGACGTCGCCCAGCGGCAGCAGCTCGCCAAGGGTCGCATCAGGGCCGATCTCGCCTCGGGCGAGCGCGTCGGCGTACAGCAGCCCGGTGACGCCCTTCGAGATCGAGCCGATTTCGAAGTCGGCGTTGAGGTCGGTGCCGCGGCCGGCCACTGCCATGCCCCGAGGCGAGACCACGGCCGCCGCGGCGACGGGGTGGCGTGGGCCCAACAGTTCGCCGAGCGTGGCAGCGAGCCCCTCGTCGCCATGGATCGCGGCGGTCATGACCGACCGCCGAACAGACGCCGGCCGCCATGCTTTTTGTGAACCGCCTGCTTCGAGACGCCCATGACAGCAGCGATTTGCGGCCACGTGGTGCCGTTGTTGCGGGCGCGGCGCACCAGCACCGCTTCGATGCGTTCCATCTCGGTGCGGAGCTGCGCCACGGCGCCCAATCCCACCAACGGGTCGCGGTCGGCCGTCGATGCCGCGAGTTCGGTCAACTGCTTCACATCCATGAGTCAACCATGGTTGACCGCCGTCCACTCCGTCAATCAAAGTTGACGCCATCCAGCCAAAAGGCGGCCCCGGATGCTGTCGAGACCCGCAGTTATCTAGGGCAAATGACATGTCTGACCAGGTCAGGGGGCACGCGGTTCAGTCAGGAAAGTAAGGCACGTACTGGAAACGCTTGGCCCGAAGCGTTTGGTGGGCTCACGTTCAGAGCCGGGCGGACGGCGCCGCGGGGTACACGACGGGCAGCAAGCAACGGCAGACGCCAGTGGGGGACCCGGTACGTCCCCGACGGCCGAGCGGGTCGCCCTGCCGAACTTCGTTACCGGCTTTGGGGACCAGTGGAGCAGCCGATACTGGCTGCTCCACTGGTCCCCAAAGCCGGGCTCGGAGTAGGGACGCGGAGGGCCCCGCACGAAACCGGGAGGTCGGGGTTCACGTGCGGGGCCGCTCACGGGGTGTGGGCCGTCAGACTCCGATCAGGGAGTACGTACCCGTACCGTCCTGCCTGCCGCTGGAGTACTGACGTATGAACTCCCCGTCCGCGTACCGGTCGTGGCCCATCATGGAGCCGGTGTACTTGTTCTGCACGCCGATCTTCGAGCTGCCGGGGACGTCGCGGTAGATGTAGAACCGCTGGAGGTCGTCCTCCGTGCAGGAGGCCGTCTTGAGGACCGCCCGTTCAGTGGCCGCGTTCTGCTCGGCGATGGTCGCGCACCCGCCGTTGCCCCAGTTCCACAGGGACGCCTCGAGGACCCCGTTGCGCTCCGTCACGTTGCACAGGCGCCAGTTGTCCAGGTGGGCGCTGAAGATCGACGAGGGCCGCAGGCGGACACCGTCGTCCGCCAGGAGCGGCGCGCCCCAGGACAGGGGCTTGCCGGGTACGGCGATCTTGTAGACCTCAGCCTTGCAGTCGAGAGCGGCCCGCGCGCTACGCCCGGTGGCCTTGGGCTGTTCGGCGGACGTGCCGCTGGTGAGAGCCGGGCGCTGCACGAGGCGGTCCCGCTTCTGCTTCGCCGTCGGCGCCACCGCACCCGCCGGGTGCTCGGCCTTCGCGGCGGCCGAGCCGCAGTCGAGGAGTTCTTGCGCCTTGGCCATGATGCTGCCTGCGGGCACCTGGTCCTGGCAGCGCACCGCGCCTTCCTCAAGGGTGGTGTAGGTGGTGAAGCTGCCGCCGTCGGGCCCCTCGATCCACTTCAACGCCCAGCTGCCGTCGCCCTGTTGGACGCGGTTGCAGTTGAGGCTTCCGTACGTACCGGTGACCTTCTTGGTGCCCTTGTAGGCGCCGTAGTAGCCGGGCTGGTTGAAGTTCCACGTGACCGCGTTCGACTCGGTGCTGGTGGAGGTGTAGTCGACCTTGACGTTCAGGCCCAGGCTCGCGCCGACCTTGCCGAGGGCCTCGACGGCGAAACTGCCCTCGACATTGCCGTTGAGGCCGACGGACACCGAGATGGTCGTCTGGGTGCTGGTGGTGACGGTCTGGGTGCCGGTCGTGCCCTCGGTGACGTACCAGCCCTTGAAATGGGTGATCGTCGGGGACACTTCGGTGGTCTTGATGTACGGGTGGCGTGTGCCGAGTTCGGCCGCCGTACAGGTGTCGCCAGGCGCGGGCGTCTGCGCCGTCGTATTGCTGGGTGCTGCAGCAGCCGGTGAGGCGGCAAGGCCCATGGCGGCTATCGCGGAGGCAGCCGCAGCGGTGAAGGCTAAGAGCCCTCTGCCGAAGCGGCCGGTCGATCCTATGTGACACATCGTTGTTTCCCCCTTTGGCCGGCCCGCATGCAGGCGGGAACCCCGGCCGGTGGTGTGGTCAGTGTGATGGTGCTGAGCGCGAGTGAACATTAGCGACACCCGATGAAATGATGATGAAAGGTTGATCATGCCGGGGCGGAATGGCTTGTTCTCGGTTGGCACGCGCGGGCGTTGCCCGAGTCACCGTGATGTCCGTCCAGCATGCGGCTGGCGGGCGCCGAGAGCGCCGGGAGCGGGTACAGCCGCGGGACGACCGGGGTCTGCCGGACGCGGCAGACAGTGGCGCACCTGACGAGGGGGCAGATGCGCGCGCCAGCCCGGGGATTGAAGTCGGCCGCGGCGGGCGCGGACCACGGCGCCTCGTTCCTGGTGCTGGCTCCCCGCACGGCGCTCGTATCCGGCTACGACGGATGGCTGGCCACCCCCCGGGAGAGCGCCGGACCAGTCATGAAATCCGGACACGATTGCGAATTCCGAACCTGGGCCCGATCGATGGTTCTTGCCATGCCGATCAGCTGTACGACCGCGTGATCGGCAGGACCGCACTGGAAGGGACCTTCGTGAAACGCGCCAGACGCCTGCTCGCGTCACTGGCCGCACTCGCCTTGACCGCTGCCCTCCTCGCGCTGGGCACCTCACCGGCCGCCGCCGCACCGTCGACGGCCAGCCGGGCGGCTCCCAAGGGCCACGGCACGTGCACGGCCACCGCCCCTGCTCCGGGCCCGCACGCGACGGCGCGGCGTGGACCCGCACCCAAGAGGGCCCCGTCTCGGGGGTTGAGGAACATCGGAACGAAAACCGGCGCTAAGCCTCCGTCGCCCCCGGTGGGCGGCTGACGGAGCGTCGTCGGGCGGATCGGTCTGAAGTCGTCCCACGGATAACACCCCAATATCTGCGGTAGCTTGATCCGTCACCTGCGGTGACGTTCTCCGGGCCGTACGCGAAGCGGCCCTGTTATCTGCGGCAAGGGGGAAGCGGTGCCCACCGTCGTACAGTTGCCGGCCTGGAAGGCGTTGACCGTCCGCGCGGCGGCGGACGTGTTTCTCGACTCGCTTGGTAACCCGAACACGGTCCGGAACTATGGGATCGGGGTAGGCAAGACCGCTGAACGGCTCGGCGAGGCCCGGCCGCTGGCGTCGGTCGTGGACGACGAGATCGGTGAGGCCCTGGAACTCCTCTGGGTCACAGCGGCGGTCAACACCGGGATCTGGCCCGGGGGCCCCAGGGGGCGCTGGCGACGGTCGCTGGGGAGGTGAGTCCCAGGGCGCCGTTGTCCTTGCCATCCCGCATGTGGTCCAGCCAGCGTTCGTACCAGGAGAGGAAGTCCCGGGCCGAAGAGACGTTTGGGGGCCAGAAGCCGTCCGCGTTACCGGTGAGCATGCGGCCCGTGAGGGGTCCAGTCACGCCGATGAGGCATAGGTCTGTGCAGCCCATCTCGATGATGTGGAGGAACAGGTCTCCTTGCAGTGCGTTCGGGTGGTTCACGTGATGGAATCCCCGCGGGCTGCCGTCCGGCGGTTGGCGGTCCATGGTGAACAGCCTGCACTCCTCCAGCGGAAGCAGACCGTAGAAGGGGCCGGCACCGCTGCCCCCGAGCTCGACCAGGAACTCGCGGTAGGCGAACGGTAATTCGATGTGGTATTCGCCTTCGAAGACGTCTGCCTGCACGGAACTGATGCGCGGGCCAAGGCGAAAAGCGTGGCGCTCAGCACCCATCGAGTGGCTGCGCTGCACCTGGTAAGGCACCTTCGCCAGCTTGGAGCGTATGCGCGATATCCGGGAGTCCATCGGAGGATCTCTTCTCTCGTCAGCCGCCACTCTACTGGCCCACCTGCATGAGACATCACCGGATGTCTGGAGAACGAACTGGGTGAAGGCGGCGATCGGACTCGCCGGGATCTGCGCGGTCCTCTTCCTGCTGGACGGTGCGACCGACGCCCTGGCCGCCGCGCTGCACGACCTGCTGACCGCCGTGCCCCGCGTCCAGGTCGGCGCCGACGTCTCCAACGGCGTGTTCGCCGTGATCGACCAGCCGATCCGCTCCTACATCGAGGCCCACTCCGCGCCGCTGCCGATCAGCGCCTCCACCGTCTACACCGTCTGGCAACTGGTCGGATTCTTCGGCCTGGTCGGCGGGTTCTTCCGCAGCAGCGGCGCCCTCCTGACCTGGACCGCCTGGGGTACGGCCAGCGTCGCCATGGTGTGGAGACCACCCCGGCAACCAGCCGCCCCATCGCGGCCGGGCTCGCCGTCCTCGCCTGGACGTTCCTGTCCGCGTTCGCGATGCGCGGCCTCACCCTGCGCCGCCGCCTCGTCGCCGGGCGCCCGGCCAAGGTCACCGTCAAGCCCGAGATCCACGTCCCCGTAAGCCCCCGGCCCCGGCCGCCGAACAGCACCCGCACAGTAGCTGCCCTTTCCGGGACTGGCCTCCGGTCGCTCCGCCTGGTCCTCGCCCACCCGCTCCTGGGTGGGCGAGGGCCGGACAGGCCGACCGGCCGCCTCGCCGCGCCCCGCCGACACCAGCACGACGTCGGCGGTGCGCAGTGCTTGCTGTCCACCGACATCAGGAGGAACCGCTCGTGCTCCTCCCCCGCCCGCGCCGCCGCATCGGCCAGCCCTGCCCGCAGCGCCCCGGCCCCCGCTACCCGCAGCGCCCCGCCCGGCTCCCCGGTACCTGGAGCAAGTGATGCCCCTCCCCCGGAAGAGGCGCCGCCGCGAGGTCAAGCGGGTGCCGCGCAGCACCGCGACCCTGGAGGAGTACGACCGGCGCACCTGTCCCGAGGGCCTGGTCACGCGCAGGCAGTTACAGGAAAAGGGGCTGAGCCCCGGCGGGCACGGCCCGGTCGCGGTGCTGCGCTGCAAGGGGTGCTCCTACCGGCCCGACCAGTCGTGCAACCACCCCACCCGGGCCTGGCTCTACAGCGTGGAACTCGCCCGGCCGAAGCGGACGCCGACGCTCGCGCAGGAATGGGCGCTGGACCGGGCGATGGCCGCGAGGTCCACGTGCCCGCAGTGCAAGCGCGGGTACTACTTCTGCCTCCCGCTGCGCACCCAGGGCTGCTGCGACCCCTGCGACAAGGGCTACGAGCCCAGCCCCGACACCTACTTCACTTCCACGGCCCCGGTGACCCACCGGCTGGCCGCCTGATCAACGACCCTCCCGAAGGAGAAGTCACCGATGCTCAGTAGCCTGTTCGCCCGCGTCCCGACGTGCAGGACCCGGCCCTCTGGACGCCGCCGGGCACGACCGTCGTCCAGCGTTACCGCAACACCCTCGGGCCGCTGGAGGGCGCGATCGTCCTCGTCTACACCGCCGCCAGCGAGCGCAGCTCCTACTACGCCGCCGCGTGCCTCGGCTGCACCTACGCTCACCGGGCCGGGCAGGGCTGGCCTCCTGGGCCCGAATTTCTCGTCGCCCGGCGGGTCTCATTTACTGGGCGGCCTTCCAGCGCCCTACCGGTCCCGTGGCCCCGGCGGATACGAGTGCTCGGCAAGCCTCAGGGACTCGGCGCGGTCAGGTACCGCTGGATCGTCGGTGCCAGCCATACCACGATCTCCGCCCGCGCCAGCCCCACCGCCGGCGGCATCCGCAGCACGTACCGCGTGAGCGCCAGCCCCAGCAGCTGCGACGCCATGAGTGCCGCCCGTGCCGGGACCTGCTCGGGGTCGGGGCACACCTGCCGGGCGACCGGCAGAAGCTGGTCCCGCAGGATACCCTGCATGCGCTCCGCCCCGGCCTGGTTGGTCACGCCGACCCGCAGCAGGGCGGTGAGGACCTCGTTGTTCTCCCACATGTCGAGGAAGTGCTCGACGAGGATCCGCCCCGCGTCCTGCCGGCGGTCCGCCCCGCTCACGTCCGGCAGCCGCAGGTCGATGGTGACGGCCGCCGCGAAGAGGCCCTCCTTGTTGCGGTAGTACCGCATCACCATCGACGGATCGATGTTCGCGTCCTTGGCGATGGCGCGGATGGTGGCTCGCTCGTAGCCGTCGGTCGCGAAGCGCTCGCGGGCCGCCGCGAGGATCGCGCCGCGAGTGGCGTCGGAGCGGCGGGGGGCACCGGAGCCGGGAACCGTGGAGGTGCTGTCGCTGCCGTTCATGCCAACAAGCGTAGGCCAACGACCGTAGGTCAACAAGTGTTCGTCAACAGCTGTTTGCCAACGACTGTTGACGTCCTCCTTGGTGCCTCGCTATCTTCGTCAACGAGCGTTGGCCAACATTCGTTGGCAATAGGTGATGGCACAACCAAGCGTTGGCAACAGGAGGCCACCATGAACGGCACCGCCACCCACCGCACCGTGATCGTCGTCGGCTCCGGCCCCACCGGCCTCCTCCTCGCCGGTGACCTCGCCGCAGCCGGCGTCACCGTGACCCTCGTCGAGAAGCGGCCGCGCAAGATCAGCAACCTCTCCCGCGCCTTCGGGGTGCACGCCCGCACCCTGGAGCAGCTCGACGCCCGCGGCCTCGCCGACGAACTCCTCACCACCGGCGACACCATCACCGGCCTGCGGCTCTTCCGCCGCCTCTCCCTCAACCTGAGCACGCTGCCCTCGCGTTTCCCGTTCCTGCTCATCACCCCGCAGTACGAGGTCGAGCGGCTCCTGGAGCGGCGGGCCCGGGAGGCTGGGGTCGAGTTCGCGTACGAGAGCGAGGTCGTGGGGCTGCGGCAGGACGACGAGGGGGTCGACCTCGACGTGCGCGGCGCGGACGGGGCGGTCGTCACCCGCCGGGCGGCCTATGTCGTCGGCGCCGACGGTCACCGGAGCGCCGTGCGGGAGGCGATCGGCCTGGACTTCCCCGGTGTCTCCGTCATCAAGTCGCTGATCCTGGCCGATGTCCGGCTGGCTGAGAAGCCCGAGGGCGTCCTCACCGTCAACGGCCGCGGCGACGCCTTCGCGATGATTGCCTCCTTCGGCGACGGCTGGTACCGGGTCATGGGCTGGAACCGCCGCAACGAGGTCTCCGACGACGCACCGCTCGACCTCGACGAGGTCAAGGAGATCACCCGTCGTGCCCTGGGCGCCGACTACGGCATGCACGACGCCCGCTGGCTCTCCCGTTTCCACAGTGACGAGCGCCAGGCGCCGCACTACCGGGTCGGGCGGGTCTTCCTCGCCGGGGACGCCGCGCACATCCACTCCCCGGCCGGCGGGCAGGGCATGAACACCGGCCTCCAGGACGCCGCCAACCTGAGCTGGAAGCTCGCCGCGGCCGTCCAGGGCCGGGCGCCCGAAGGGCTCCTCGACAGCTACGAGGCCGAGCGCCACCCGGTCGGCAGGGCGGTGCTGCGCAGCAGTGGCGGACTGGTCCGGCTGGCCCGCGCGCGGAATCCGCTGCTGCGTGCCGCCCGCGCCCTTGTCTCCGCGTTCGTCGACATGGCCCCGCCCGTCCAGCGCAAGGCCCTGGGTCAGATCACCGGGATCGGCTACGCCTACCCCGCCCCCCGCGGCGCCCACCGCCTCACCGGCACCCGCGTCCCCGACGTCGCCCTGAAGGACGGCCGGCTCTACGAGGCGCTGCGCGGCGGCCGGTTCGTGCTGATCACGCCCGGGACGTACGAAGGCCCCGGTGTCCGTGAGGGGTGGCTGACCGTGGAGCGCTGGGCGGGCGACCACCGGACGACCGTCCTGGTACGGCCCGACGGATACGTGGCCTGGGCGGCGGAGGGTGCGGACGCGGCGGGGATCGAGGAGGCGGTGGCCCGGTATCTGGGCTAGGTGTTCTGTCCTGGGAGGTTGTGGACGGTGACAGGGGTCACGGCTGATCGATCTTGAAATGGGTGAGGGCCTTCTGGCCTGGTGTGGATTGCGACA
>NZ_JBVJKN010000032.1:0-78641 GCF_055585225.1 Streptomyces sp. NPDC053673
TCATCCTCGTACTGGACGTACTTGGATGACTCCGACAACGCAGCGTGGGGGCACCTCCCGTGCCCGAAGGGCTACGGGGGAGTGCGTGCCAGGCGGGAGTTCTAAAACACGGCCTAACGGGACGGTCGCTGAAACCGTGTCCGGCGGCGGGCCTGGCATCGTCGACGCGAAGTTCAGCGGCACCTTCACGCCACTCCCGTCTGTCGGCAGGGGTGGCGTGAACTGGACGGGCAGCGCCTGCTGAAGGCGAGAAGGGCGCGGTTGCCCTGCAGCGGCTCGGTGAGGTCGGGCCGGATCTCCGGGTTCGGGCGCCACGGCGCCGTGCTCCCCGCGGAGCGCCTCGTGCAGCGCCCGCGGATCGGCCTCGGCGACCGGGCCCTACAGACTGTGCGGTTGATCCGGGCTCATGCCATGGGCCGGGCAGCCCGGAGGCGGAGTGAGCCCGTGCCGGTCTCGGGAGTCGGCGCAGTGGTCATGAGGCCTCCTGCGTCGTGGCGAGGGTCTGCAGATACCGCATCAGCGCCATCAGGACGTCCCGGCTGGACGCCCGTTGCCGCGCGTCGCACAGCACGATCGGCACCGAATCCGGCAGATCGAGCGCGCCGCGCAGCTCCTCGACGGGGTAACCGGGCGCGCCCGGGAAGGAGTTGACCGCCACGACGAAAGGCACGCCCCGCTCCTCCAGGCGTCCGATGACGTCGAAGCTGACCTCGAGGCGGCGGGTGTCGACCAGCACCACCGCACCCAGCGCGCCCTCGAACAGGCCGCGCCACAGGAACCAGAAGCGCTCCTGTCCGGGCGTGCCGAACAGATAGAGCACCAGCTCCTCGTTGATGCTGATGCGGCCGAAGTCCATCGCGACGGTCGTCGACGTCTTGCCGCCGATGCCGGCCGTGTCGTCGATGCCGACGCCGGCCTGGGTCATCGTCTCCTCGGTGGTCAGCGGCCGGATCTCGCTGACCGAGCCGACCAGGGTCGTCTTGCCGACTCCGAAACCGCCCACGATCACCACCTTGACGGCGGCGGCGGCGGTCGCCGGCAGCACATCCTCGCTCCGCGGCCCAGTGGTCCGCGCGGGCTGCTCAGAGCCTCTGAAGTCCATCGATCACTGCCTCAATCAAAGCGCGGTCGGGGAGTTGGGCGGGTGGGACGGGCGCGCGGGCGATCACCCGGTTGTCGGCGAGCAGATCGCCGAGCAGGACGGTGACGACGCTGACCGGGAGCCCCGTGTACGCGGAGATCTCGGCGACGGACAGCGGCGCCTGGCACAGCTGGGTGATCGCCGCGTGCTCCGGCTGCATACCGGGCTTCGGCCGGGACCTGGCCACGATCAGAGTGACCAGGTCGAGCTCGACGGGAGCCGACGACGTGCTGCGACCGCCGGTGATCACATAGAGCCGCTCGGGACTGGCCTCTTCCCAGTCCCCGCCGCCCGGGTGGCTCACCTGGCCGGCCCGTCCTGGCGGGGCGGGCTGCTCAAGTGCTCGCCGATCCGCAGGACGAGGTCCCGCATCCGCTGGCCCATCAGCCCGGCGTCGACCCCCTCGCCGGCGAGTACGGCGAGAAAGGCTCCCGCTCCGGCCGCCATCAGATAGAAGAATCCGCCGTCCATCTCGATGACCACGAGCCGCATCCGGCCGTCGCTGTACGGGAGTTCGGAGGCGACGGCGCCCGCCAGGGACTGCAGTCCGGCGCAGGCGGCGGCCAGCCGGTCGGCGGTGTCGGTGTCCGTGCCGTACTGGGCCATGCGCAGACCGTCGGCGGAGAGCACGACCACATGTCTGGTCTGCGGCACTCCTTCCGCGAGGTCCTTGAGCATCCAGTCCATGTTGGCCTGCTGCTGAATCATGGCTGCGTGTTCCCCTTGCTAGCGTCGGTGGCATCCCCGGAGAGGCCGCTCTGGAAGGCGGCCAGCCACATTCCGGGCTGCACCTGTGGTGTGGGCTCCTGGTCGGGAGCCGGGGTGGGCGTGGACGACGCCGGCGTGACGGAGGCGGCGGGCGCAGCGGTGGCGGGCGGGGTGGCGGGCGTCTTGCGGCGCCGCTGCGGGAGGCCGTTCGGGGTCCGCTCGACCACGACCGGTGCGGGGTCGTCGGCCATCGGACCGGTGACCGCGCGCTGCACCGGGGCGGCAGGCGCAGCCGCAGCCAGGGCCTGGGCCGCTGCCGGAGCGGGTGCCGTCGCCATCGTCGGGACGGCCGCGGTGGCCGGGAGCGTCGTCAGGGGCACGGACGATGCCCCGATGCCGTGGGCGAGACCGGTCGCGGACGCGGACGTGGTGATCATCTCCTGCGGGACGATCAGGACCGCGCGGACACCGCCGTACGCGGAGGAGCGCAGCGAGACCTGGAAGTCGTACGCCTGTGCCAGGCGGCCGACCACGGCGAGGCCGAGCCGCGGGGTCTCACCGAGGTCGTTGAGGTCGATGCCCTGCTGGGCCTGGCGGAGCATGCGCTCGGCCCGCTTGCGGGCCTCCTCGCTCATGCTGACGCCGCCGTCCTCGATCTCTATGGCGATGCCCGACTGGACGTCGACGGCGGTCAGATGGACCTTGGTCTGCGGCGGTGAGTAGCGGGTGGCGTTGTCGAGCAGCTCGGCAAGGGCGTGGATCAGCGGCTCGACGGCGGGGCCGACGACGGCGACCTCGGTGACGGAGTGCAGCTCGACGCGCTGGTAGTCGATGATCCGCGACATGGCGCCGCGCATGACGCTGTACAGCGGCACGGCCCGGCTCCACTGACGGCCGGGCCGCGCACCGCCGAGTACGGCGATGGAGTCGGCGAGCCGGCCGATCAGCGCGGTGCCGTGGTCGAGGCGGAGCAGATCGCCGAAGACGTCCGGCGCCTTGCCGTGCCGGTCCTCCATCTCGCGGAGTTCCTGGGCCTGTTGGTGGACGATGGCCTGGACACGGCGGGCGATGTTCACGAAGGCGCGCTGCGCGGACTCGCGCAGGTCCTCCTCGGCGACGACAGCGCCGACGACCGTGCGGACGACGTCCCGGTGGGCCTCGGGAGCGGCGAGCGAGGCCAGTACGTCCTCGGGGAACTCTCCCTTGCGCAGCCGGTCCACGACCTCGGGCAGCAGCGTCCCGGCGAGGTGCGCGGTCTCGGCCGCCTGGCGGGACAGCACGGCGTCGCGGTCGGCGACGGCCCGTCGCAGGGCCTCGATCGACCGGCCGCGGCGGGCGGCCTCGGCGCCAATGGCCGCGACCGCGACGGCGGCGACGGCACCGATGACCGCGACGGGGACACGAGCCGGAGCGGAGACGAGTGCCACCGCGACCGCGGTGGCGACAACTGTCAGAGCGGCGGGCAGCAGCCACCCGAAAGAGGCCGCGGATCGCGGGCTTCCACTTCCGGGCGACGATTCCTCACGGACCATCAGCACCCTCAAACCATCTGAACGGAAACGATCATATGACGACGGGCAGGGAGCATAGTCGTTCAGAAGCAAGGGTGTTGACGCCGGGTCACTGTTTGGACACACCTTCCTGACGCGCCCTGCCGCACATGCGGAAGGGCGCCCCGGACCACATGGTTCCGGAGCGCCCTCCGCACGCTGTCAGGGGTCGTGGACCCCAGCAGGTCAGGCCGCTGCCGTGTCCGCCGCCTGAGCCCTCAGGGCTCGCTCGATGCCCGCGCGGGACTCCGAGACCAGCCGGCGCAGGGCCGCGTTCGGCTCGGCTGAATCCAGCCATTCTTCCGTCGCGTCGAGCGTCGCCTGCGACACCTGGAGCGAGGGGTAGAGACCGATCGCGATCTGCTGGGCGATCTCGTGCGAGCGGGACTCCCACACGCCCTTGACCGCCGCGAAGTACTTCTCCGCGTACGGGGCGATCAGCTCACGCTGGTCGGTCTGGACGAAGCCGCCGATCACGGCCTCCTGCACCGCGTTCGGCAGCTTGTCGGACTCGACCACCGAAGCCCACGCCTCGGCCTTGGCCTCCGGCGTCGGACGCGCGGCCCGAGCGGTCGCCGCGTGCCGCTCACCGGCGGCCGTCCTGTCGCGCTCCAGCTCGCCCGCGATCTCGTCCTCGTCGAAGACGCCGGTCGCCGCCAGCCGCTCCACGAACGCCCAGCGCAGCTCGGTGTCCACGGCCAGGCCCTCGATCGTCTCCCGGCCCGCCAGCAGCGCCTCCAGCAGGTCCAGCTGCTGCGGGGTGCGCGCGGTCGCCGCGAACGCCCGCGCCCACGCCAGCTGGTGGTCGCTCGCCGGCTCCGCCGCACGCAGATGCGCCAGCGTCGCGTCCGTCCACTGCGTCAGACCCACCTCGCGCCACTCCGGCGCCGCGTACAGGTCGATCGCCAGCTTCACCTGGCGCTGCAGCGACTGGACGACGCCGATGTCCGACTCCTTCGCGATGCCCGACAGCACCAGCGAAAGGTAGTCGCGCGTCGCCAGCTCACCGTCGCGCGTCATGTCCCAGGCCGAGGCCCAGCACAGCGCCCGCGGCAGCGACTCGGTGAAGTCGCCCAGATGCTCCGTGACCGCCTTCAGCGACTCCTCGTCCAGGCGGACCTTCGCGTACGACAGGTCGTCGTCGTTGAGCAGGACGACCGCCGGCCGCCGCTTGCCCACCAGCTCCGGTACGCCGGTCAGCTCACCGTCGACGTCCAGCTCGATCCGTTCGCTGCGCACCAGCTTCCCGGCCTCGTCGAGGTCGTAGAAACCGATCGCGATCCGGTGCGGCCGCAGCACCGGATCGCCCTTCGCGCCGGCCGGAAGCGCGGGGGCCTCCTGCTTGACCGCGAAGGAGGTGATCGCGCCGGACGCGTCGGTGTCGATCACCGGGCGCAGGATGTTGATACCGGCGGTTTCCAGCCAAGCCTTCGACCATGTCGTCAGATCGCGGCCGCTGGTCTCCTCCAGCGCGCCCAGCAGATCCGTCAGCCGGGTGTTCCCGAACGCGTGCTGCTTGAAGTACGCCTGCACGCCCCGGAAGAACTCGTCCATGCCGACATAGGCCACGAGCTGCTTCAGCACCGACGCGCCCTTGGCGTACGTGATGCCGTCGAAGTTCACGAGAACGTCATCGAGATCGCGGATCTCGGCCATGATCGGGTGCGTGGACGGCAGCTGGTCCTGCCGGTACGCCCAGGTCTTCATCGAGTTCGCGAACGTGGTCCACGAGTGCGGCCACTTCGACTCGGGGTGGTACGCCTGACAGGCGATCGACGTGTACGTGGCGAACGACTCGTTCAGCCACAGGTCGTTCCACCACTCCATGGTGACCAGGTCGCCGAACCACATGTGGGCCAGCTCGTGCAGGATCGTCTCCGCCCGCACCTCGTACGACGCGTCCGTCACCTTCGACCGGAAGACGTACTGGTCGCGGATGGTCACCGCGCCCGCGTTCTCCATCGCGCCCGCGTTGAACTCCGGCACGAAGAGCTGGTCGTACTTGGCGAACGGGTAGGCGTAGTCGAACTTCTCCTGGAACCAGTCGAAGCCCTGCCGGGTGACCGCGAAGATCGCGTCCGAGTCCAGGAACTCGGCGAGCGACGGACGGCAGTAGATGCCCAGCGGGACGCTCTGCCCGTCCTTCTCGTACGAGCTGTGCACGCTGTGGTACGGGCCGACGATCAGCGCGGTGATGTACGTGGAGATCCGCGGCGTCGGCTCGAAGGCCCAGACGTTGTCCTTCGGCTCCGGCGTCGGCGAATTGGAGATCACGGTCCAGCCCTCGGGCGCCTTCACCGTGAACTGGAACGTCGCCTTCAGATCCGGCTGCTCGAAGCTCGCGAACACCCGGCGGGCGTCCGGCACCTCGAACTGGGTGTAGAGATAGGCCTGTTGGTCGACCGGGTCGACGAACCGGTGCAGACCCTCACCGGTGTTGGTGTAGGAGCAGTCCGCGACGACCTTCAGCTCGTTCGGGCCCGCGTGCAGATGCGCCAGCGCGATCCGGGAGTCCCGGAAGACCGCGGCCACGTCCAGCGACCTGCCGTTCAGTACGACCTCGTGCACGGCGGGCGCGACCAGGTCGATGAAGGTCTCCGCGCCGTCCTCGGCGGAGTCGAAGCGCACAGTGGTCACGGACCGGTAGGTGCCGCCCTCCTGTGCCCCGGTGAGATCGAGGTCGATCTCGTACGAGCCTACGGTGAGCAGGCGCGCCCGCGCTTGCGCCTCTTCACGGGTCAGGTTTGTGCCAGGCACCCGGTCATCCCCTCGGTTCTGTCATCGGTATGTGACGTTTCGGCCATCCTTCCACGAGGGGCAGCTCAGCCGCCCGCCGTGAACGCGATGACCGCCTCAGGGAGATCCCGGAGGCGGTCAACGAGGGTTTCGACGTGGCTTTCGACGCGGCCTCAGAGGTGGCTTTCGAGGGCCGGCCGCCCGGGACTCAGCCCTTCAGCTCCTCCGCGACCAGCTCCGCGATCTGCACCGCGTTCAGCGCGGCGCCCTTGCGGAGGTTGTCGTTGGAGAGGAAGAGGGCGAGGCCGTTGTCGACCGTCTCGTCCACGCGGATGCGGCCCACGTACGAGGCGTCCTTGCCGGCGGCCTGCAGCGGGGTCGGGATCTCGGAGAGCTCGACGCCTTCCGCGTCCTTCAGCAGCTCGTACGCGCGCTCCACGCTTATCGGACGCTCGAAGCGCAGGTTCACCTGGAGCGAGTGGCCGGAGAAGACCGGGACGCGCACGCAGGTGCCGGAGACCTTGAGCCCGGGGATCTCCAGGATCTTGCGGGACTCGTTGCGGAGCTTCTGCTCCTCGTCGGTCTCGTGGGAGCCGTCGTCGACGATCGAGCCGGCGAGCGGGAGCACATTGAAGGCGATGGGGCGCTTGTAGACGCCGGGCTCCGGGTAGACGACGGCATCGCCGTCGTGGGTGAGCGCCGAGGCACGGTCGGCGACGGCCTTCACCTGGCCGTCGAGCTCGGCGACGCCCGCCAGGCCCGAGCCGGACACGGCCTGGTAGGTGGTGGCGACGAGCGCGGTGAGGCCGGCCTCCTGGTGGAGCGGCTTGAGGACGGGCATCGCGGCCATCGTCGTGCAGTTCGGGTTGGCGATGATGCCCTTGGGGCGGTCCTTGACCGCGTGCGCGTTGACCTCGGAGACGACCAGCGGCACGTCGGGGTCGCGGCGCCAGGCGGAGGAGTTGTCGATCACGACGGCACCCTGGGAGGCGACCTTCTCGGCGAGGGCCTTGGAGGTCGCACCGCCGGCCGAGAAGAGCACGATGTCCAGGCCCGAGTAGTCGGCGGTGGCCGCGTCCTCGATCGTGATCTCCTGGCCCTGCCACTCGATCGTGGAGCCCGCCGACCGGGCCGAGGCGAACAGCCGCAGCTCGACGACCGGGCCGAGAGAATTAAACGCAGCCCGCTCGGCGAGGATCTTGCGCATGACCGTGCCGACCTGCCCGGTGGCTCCGACGATTCCGACCTTCACGGGACTCCTCCGTACGTTTGTGCAGCCTGCGTGGCCTGGGGTGCTCTCCATGATGCGTATGTCCCTGCCCGCCTTGTCCAATCCATTGTCCGAGGGGCGGGACGGATGCTCCTCCTCACACCCGAAGGGCGGGCGTCCTACGGACGCCCGCCCTCTTGGTGCGATCGGTCACACCGCTTCACATCGTTACGGAGTGACCTTCTCGATCACGACGCTGCCGGTGCCCGCGGCCGTGCCGCGCGCGTTCAGCAGCTGCACCTCGCCGAAGAACCGGCGTCCCTCCGGCGCCGCGCCGCTCACCAGCACATCGGCGGTGACCTGCGCGCTCGCGCCGTTGGCCAGCGAGAAGGTCTTCGACTCGTCGACCTTGACCGTGCCGAGCGCCGAGGAGAAGTACACGTCCTTGTAGTCGTACGTGGTGCCGCCCGGCGACACCGCGTAGCCGTCGACGAGGATCGTGTACGTACCGGCGGCCGGGTTGGCCACGGAGACGGACTCCTCGGAGTCACCGTCCGCGGACTGGCCGACGAGCTTGCCGTCCTTGACGACCGTCAGGTCCAGGTCGGCGGACTTGTCCGAGGTGTTCCCGATGACGACGTCGAGCCGCTCGACACCCGCGCCGATGGTGACCGTGGACACCTGGCGCTGGTCCTGCGCGATGGTCGGCGTCGCGGTCTTCGCGGAGCCGAGCGAGCCGCCCTTCAGCTTGCCCTCCAGCGCGGCCGCGTCATTGGTGACCTTCCAGTCGACCGTCGACGGGGTACCGATCTTCGCCTCGGGCAGGGTCTTCACGGCCGGGTCGAAGGACGCCCCGAGCAGCGTGACGTCCAGCTGGAACGGGTTGTCCAGCAGCGGGGACGTACGACGCGACTCGACCTCGATCTCCCAGACGCCCGGCTGCGGGTTCGCGTACGAGCGCACATCGGGGCGGCAGGTGTTGGCCGGGTTGTTGTAGTTCGCGTAGCAGACCGTGGACGCGGTGTCCTCGAACGCCACGCCGTACGGGTGGACCGAGATGAACCGGGTCTGGCTGCCCGTGCCGAGACCGCTGAGCGCGACCTCCAGGGTCTTGGCACCCTGCGGGACCGTCACGAAGTAGGACCGGTTGCTGTTGCGCTGCACCGAGCCCTTGGCGGTGAAGGTGTAGGCCGGCTTGACCAGCTCGTTCGACGCGACCACGGTGGCGAGGATCTGCTTGTCGACGCCCTCGGTGCGCTCGTCGTCCGCCTCCAGGATGGCGCTGTGGACGCCCGCGGAGGAGGCCTTGGCCTGCACCTTGACGGTGACCGGCTTGTTCAGCGGCAGGTAGACGGCGCCGGAGCCCGGCAGGTCGAAGGTGCCGTCGTTGTACTTCCAGTCCAACTCGTGCCGGACGGGACGGTTCGGACCGCTCGTGCGCGTGATGGTGACGTCGTACGTCTTCTTCTGGCCGGTCTTCAGGCCGCCCTCGCGGTCGTAGATACCGGCGCCGAAGCCCGCCTCCGGCTTCAGCAGGTGGTCGAGCGCGGTGTCGACCGGCGCCTTCACCGTGTACGAGTGGGCCGTGGCGCCGTCCTCGATCGACTCCCACGCCTCGTTGATGTCGATCAGACCCGCGCCCTGCTCATGCGCCTTCACTCCGGGGATGCGCTTGGCGGTGCTGGTCAGCGCGGTGCGGAGGGTGAGCGGGGAGAGCTCGACGTGGCGCTGCTTGGCGGCCGAGATGAGCAGCGCGCTCGCGCCCGCGGCCTGCGGCGAGGACATCGACGTGCCGTTCAGCATGCCGTAGCCGGCGGGCAGCTTGTAGCCGGCCTCGGCCACCGGGGCGCCCGCCTGCCAGGTCGGGATCGTGTTGATCGCCGAGCCGGGGGCGGAGATGGTCGGAGTGAAGTTGCCGTTCTCCGTCGGACCGCGGGAGGAGAAGTTGAACATGTTGTACGGCTTCTCGACCTGCGAGCCGTAGTTGGCGGCCCAGGTGGCCTTGGAGATCGCGGCGCCGACCGAGAGGACCTTGTTGGCCAGGCCCGGGTCACCGATCGTGTTCACGCCCGGGCCCTCGTTGCCGGCCGAGATGACCAGCTGGACGCCGTAGGTGTCGATCAGCCGGTTGTAGAGCAGGGCGCGCGCGTTGTCGGCGCCCTCGCCGCGGTCGCTGTCGTCGTAGTTCAGCGCGGGCAGGCCGCCGATGGACATGTTGACGATGTCGACGCCGCGGTTGACGACGAGGTCCTGCATGCCTTCGAGCAGGGCGATGTTGGTGCAGCCGCCGCTCCAGGTGCAGGCGCGTGAGGAGACCAGCTTGGCGCCGGGCGCCGCGCCGTTCATCCGGCCGCCGAAGAGGCCGTTGGCGGCGGTGATGCCGGCCACGTGGGTGCCGTGCGAGCCCTCGATGACGCCGATGTTGACGTAGTCGGAGAACTTCCCGGCCTCGAACTCGACGTTCTTGCGGATCTCCACCACGAACGGGATGCGCTCGGCGATCTCGGTGGCCGGGTCGTCCGTACCGAACCAGCCGACCTGGTAGCCGTCGTTGTACGGCTTCATCGCGGTGTCGTTGGTGAAGTCCGCGTCGTCGTTCAGGTCGACGCGCACGGTGCCGGCGGCCGGGTCGTAGAGGACACCCCACTTGTCGGTGGTGTCGCCGTCCCGGTTGAGGTCACCGGCCATGTCGCCGCCGAGGGTCGCACGCTCCTCGAAGACACTGAGCCTGTACTCGCCCGCGGGCGCGTTCCAGGTGCGGCCGCCCGCGGTGAACACGGGGCCGGTCACGGCGGCGTCCATCCTGCGCCAGGTGCCGTCGCCGTCCTTGACGGGGTCGGTCGCGGTCACCCAGTCGACGATCTTGCGCTCGCCGGTGGAGGTCTTCTGCAGGGCCGGGTGGCCCAGGTCGACGCCGGAGTCGAGGATGCCGATGGTCACTCCGCGGCCGTCGGCCTTGGGGTGGTCCTGGACGAACTCCACGGCGCCCGTCTCGTGGGACGGGTTGTACGGGTTCTTCGCCGGGGTCTTCTTGCCCGGCGCCGGGTACGAACCTGCCGTCGGGCCTTCGGAGGCGGCACCCCTGGCGCCCGCGTCCGGCCTCGGGTCGTCCAGCTTGATCTCGCGCTGGAGGTCCATGCCCTGGACGGTGGAGAGCTCGCCGGCCCGGTCGAGGGCGCTCTTCGCCTTGCCCGTCGGGAGCGTGGCCCTGACGTAGCCGAGCTTGTCGTTCTTCTGGCCGACGACGGCGCCGGCGACGGCGTCGAGCTGGCCGGCGACCTGCTCGGTCTGGCCGGGAGCGGTGGCGACCATGACCGTGACGGTCTTCTGGCCCTTCGCCTCCGCCTCGGCGAGGAGTTCGGCGTCGGCCTGGCCGAGCTTTTCTGCGGGCGTCTCGGAGGTCTTGACCGGGCCGGTCGCACCGGCCGGATCATCGGCGGCGGTCGCGGCGGAAACGGGGGCGGCGCCGGAGGCCACAAGCGCGGCGACAAGGCCTGCGGCAGCGGCGACCCGGGCCACGCGTCTGTGCCCGGATATGGAGCCCTGGGACTCGAGGGTGGTCATCAGCATCCCTGTTTTGTGAAAGAAGGGTCCGGAATTCGGTACCGGATGACCGCTCAGCCTTTCGCAAGTGACAGGGGTTTGTGGAGAGTTGCCGGAGGCGGGATGTGGCCATGGCGTACATCCGCCACTGGCGGGACATGAGCCATGGGGGACAAACGGCTGAATAACCGACGAGTTGGCCCCGCTCGGCCGTTCAACGGTGGACGGTTCGGCGTTGAACGATCAGCTTTCGCGGACCTTCGCGTAGTGCCGGGAGGCCTTTGCCCGGTTGCCGCACAGTGCCATGGAGCACCAGCGCCGCGTGCCGTTCCGTGAGGTGTCGAAGAAATGCAGGACGCACGCGTCATGGGCGCAGGCGCGGACGCGGTCGGGCGCGGTGTGCAGCAGATCCAGGTAGTCGCGGACGGCCGTCCAGCCCGGACCCCACGCGGGGTCGGCGAACTCTGCACGCTCGCCCGGTCCTTCGGCGGTGAGCGTCGCGCGGATGCGCCCGTGGTCCAGGACCGCGTCGGCCCGTGCGGCCGCGGCGGCGTCCCCGCGGTGGTCCACGGCGGCAGCCAGTGCGTCACGCGCGACGAGCGTCTTCTCCAGGGTGGGGCCGTCGGCGGCGAAGCGGTCACCGAGACCGGTGCTCGCCAGCCAGATCCGCAGGCCGTCGACGGAGGTGAGCAGGTCCTGCTGCTCGCCCTCCTGGATCCAGCGGGTGTTGAGCAGGTCCAGGGAGACCGGTTCACTGACGAGCGGACGGGGATCGGGCGCGGCGGCGGACGCGGTCATGGCGGGCTCCCTCTGCTGGCTAACCCCTCAAGGGTACGTGACCGGTTGACGAGGCTCGATCTAACCTATAAGTTTGGATTAGGAGGTTAGACATGACAGTGATCAGCGCGCTGCGCACCGGCCACATCGGCCTGAACGTGACGGACATCGAGCGCTCGCTCGCCTTCTACAGGGGCGTCCTGGGCTTCGAGGTGATCGGCGAGGGCAAGGAGGAGGGGCAGCGCTACGCGTTCCTCGGCCGCGACGGCCGGCTCACGCTCACCCTCTGGCAGCAGGCCGGCGGAGCGTACGACCCGGGCCGCGCCGGACTGCACCACCTGGCCTTCGAGGTCGACACCCTCGACGAGGTGCGCACCGCCGAGGTCGGGCTGACATCCCACGGAGTGGACTTCGCGTACGACGGCGTGGTCGCCCACGGCCCGGCCGGCGGCTCCGGCGGGATCTTCTTCCACGACCCGGACGGCACCCGCCTGGAGATCTTCGCCGCCACCGGGGCGGAAGCCGGCACCGCCCCCTCCGCCGCACCGACCTGCGGTTTCTTCTAGAGGATCAGCTCTCATGGACCCGTACGGAACCTCGCAGCCCTACCACCGCGGATCGATCGCCGTTCAGCGCCGCGTCGGTGTACGCGACCAGGCCGAGCACGTCGGCCGCTCCATCGGGCCGGGCATCCGGCCGGTGGCCGCCGCGTTCCTGGAGCTCCAGCCCATGCTGGTGCTCGGCGCGGCGGACCCGGCGGGCCGGCTGTGGAGCAGTCTGCTGACCGGGCCGCCCGGTTTCGTACGGGCCACAGGGCCGCACTCCGTCTCGATAGCAGGCGGCATCCCGGACGGTGACCCGCTCGCGTGCGCCTTCACCGCCGACGCGCCCGTGGCCGGCGGCGTACCCGTCGGCACCATCGCCCTCGATCCGCGCACCCGCCGTCGCATGCGACTGGGCGGCATCGCCCGGCCCGGCCCGCGCGGGCTGGCCATCGAGGCGGAGCGGGTCTTCTCCAACTGCCCGAAGTACCTGCAGAAGCGCGAGCTGTACGAGCCGGCCGACGACGCCCCGCACACCGGCGCCGCGCGACGGGGCCGCCGGCTCACCCCCGCCCAGGAGGACTTCGTCCGCGCCGCCGACACCTTCTTCATCGCCACCCGCTCCGACGGCGGCGCCGACGCCAGCCACCGCGGCGGCAACCCCGGCTTCGTCCGCGTCGAGTCGGCGGACACGCTCAGCTGGCAGGACTATCCGGGCAACTCCATGTTCCTGACCCTGGGCAACCTGGAGACCGACCCGCGGGCCGGACTGCTCTTCCTGGAATGGGCCACCGGCACGACGCTCCAGCTCACGGGCACGGCCCGGACCGCATTCGGCGCGGACGGCGGCCGCTCGGTCCGCTTCCGCGTCGAGCAAGCCGTCGAAACCCCGGCGGCAAGCCCGCTGCGCTGGGGCGCCCCCGAGTACTCACCGGCCAATCCACCGGACATGCCCTAACCTCGCCGGATGAACCAGCAGTTGAGGGTGGCGGCATACGCCGTGTGCGTACGGGACGGGCAGATCCTGCTCGCCCGCTGGGTGGCGCGTGACGGCGCGAAGCGATGGACCCTGCCCGGCGGCGGGATGGACCACGGGGAGCACCCCGTCGACACGGTCGTCCGCGAGGTCGGGGAGGAGACCGGGTACACGGCCGAGGCGACCGTGCTGCTCGGTGTCGACTCGATGCGGGTCCGCAGACCCCGCAAGCTCGGCGCCGACAGGGACTTCCAGAGCTTGCGCATCCTCTACGAAGGACGGATAACGGGCGGCGAGCTGCGCCCGGAGACCGACGGTTCCACCGACCTGGCCGCCTGGCACCCGCTGGACGCCGTCCCCGGCCTCGACCGGGTCGCCCTGGTCGACATAGGCCTGGAGCTGTGGCGTGAGCGGCCGGCGCTGGGGCGGGTGGACGGCCACGATCCGGTGAACGGCTGAAATCCGCTCGACCCCGCACCCTCCGGGCAACGCGCCGTGCCCTGCCGGAGTCCTGTCCGCCGAGCCGACTGGCAGATGCTCGTATGCGCTCGCAGACAGGACTGGGCGGGGGACAGCGCGGCCGTCATCGAGGCGGAGTGCTGCCCGGACGGCGGGACAGGCTCTAACGGGGGAGAACCACGACATACGCCGCGGGCTCCCGGTCCGGTGAGGCCATCAGCGCCGTACGGATCACCGTCGCCTGCTGCACGGGAGCGTCCCGCAGCTTCTTCGGCGTGATGCGGACGACGGTGATCCCGAGCCGCTCCAGATGCTCGCGCTTGTGGCTGCACTCGGTCCACTCCGGGTCCCGACCCGGACCCTGCTCCTGGGCCCTGGCCGGGCGCGGGGCGCGGGTGTCGAGCTCCACGGCGACGGCCTGCTCGGGCCAGTAGGCGTCGACGCCGCCGAAGTGGGGGCCGCCGGGGAGGCGCAGATCCACGTTCCACACCGGCTCGGGGAGTCCGTACATACGGATGAGTTCGTACAGGCGGTCCTCGGCGATGGCCCGGCCCTCGGCGAGGAGGGATTCGACGGCGTCCACGACGTGGGGGCGGGACAGGAGTCGTGCGCGGTTCAACTCGCCCACGACCACGCCGGGTTCGCAGTGGCCGCCGCGCACGGCCTCGGTGAGCAGCCTGCGCACCGCGGCCGGTTCGGAGAGCCGGGCGACGGCGTCCGCGAGCGCACGGGCCACCGGGGCGACGGGCAGCCCCGTCACCTCTTCCGGACCCGGCAGCGTGTGCGTACGGATGAGCCGCGCGCATCCGGCCGAGCGCAGCCGCCGGGTGCGCGGTACGAGTACGTCGATCCGGTCGAGCGAGGGCAGCGGCGGAGCGGACGCGAACCGGTGCAGAGCGAGGGCGGCGAGACCGGTGACCATCGCCTCGTCGCCACCGGGGCGCCCCGCGTACAGCAGCGCGGCATGCAGCCGCTCCTCACTGGTCGGCGGCCCCGGGTGCAGCAGATACACACCGGGCAGCAGTTGCTGCCACGGCCCTCCGGGCCGGCACTGCTCGGCGGTCCGGGCGGCGGGTACGCCGTGCTCCCGCAGCTGTGCGGTGGACAGCACGCGTTGCCGCACATCGGAGAGGTGGCTCAAAGGGCGGGGGGAGAGCGGGGTGTTGTGGTTCATGCCCCGCACATTCCCGCCCTCCGGCCGCCCGCTAACCGCTGTTACACAGCCGTCGACAATTCCGGACAACACCGCGCTAAAGTACGCGCGTTCGACTGCCGATCAGGCCTGCCGCGGAGGGGCTCCCTCCGTCAGCCGGCGGACGCGTTCGCGTCGCACTCCTGTGCGCGCAGCGAGCGGGCCAGGTCGTCGCGGGACTCCAGGACCAGACGGCGCAGCGCCGGGGCGGCCGAGGTGTGGGACTCCAGCCAGGCGTCCGTCGCCGTGAGGGTGTGGGTGTCGTCCTGGAGGGCGGGGAAGAGGCCCTTCACCACGTCCATGCCGATCTGGATCGAACGGTCCGCCCAGACACGCTCGATCGCCTCGAAGTACTTCGCGGCGTACGGCGCGATGAGCTCTCGCTGCGACTCCTGCGCGAAGCCCGAGATCGTCGCCTCCACCAGAGCGTTGGACAGGGCGTCCGATTCCACGACCTGCGCCCACGCCTGGTCCTTGACCGCCGCGGACGGCCGCGCCGCCAGGCAGCGCACCTGGTGGCGCTTGCCGGACGCGGTGTCGTCCCTGGCCAGCTCCGCGGCGATCACGGTCTCGTCCGCCGTCCCGTGCGAGGCCAGCGGCTCCAGGAACGCCCAGCGCAGCTCCTGGTCCACATCCAGCCCGTCGATCTTCGCGGTGCCCTCCAGCAGTCCCTGCAGCAGCTGCAGATCGGCGTTCGTCGTGGCGGTCATCGCGAAGAACCGCGCCCACGCCAGCTGGTGCTGGCTGTCCGGCTCGGCCAGCCGCAGTTCCCGCAGCGCGCCCTCCGACAGCCGCCGCCCGCCCTCCTCGCGCCACTCGGGCACGGCGTAATGGGCCAGCGCCATCCGTGCCCACATGTGCAGCATCTGCAGCACGCCGATGTCCGACTCGCGCCCCGCGAAGTCCAGGACAAGGCTCACGAAGTCCCGCGCCGGCATCAGCGCGTCGCGCGTCAGGTTCCACAGCGCCGACCAGCACAGCGCCCGCGCCAGCGGGTCCTTGATGTCGCCGAGGTGCCCGCGCAGCGTCTCCAGCGAGCCCTCGTCGAAGCGGATCTTGCAGTACGTCAGGTCGTCGTCGTTGACGAGGACCAGTGCCGGCTTCTCCGCGCCCGCCAGCTCCGTCACGACCGTCCGCGCCCCGGTGACGTCCACCTCGGCGCGCGCGTACCGCACCAGGTCGGCGCCCTCGAACCGGTACAGGCCCACCGCCGCCCGGTGCGGCCGCAGCAGCTCCCCGTCCTGGACGACCGCCAGTTCGGTGATCCGGTCACCCGCATCGTACGTGACCTGGGGGGTCAGCGAGTTGACCCCGGACGTCTCCAGCCACGACCGCGACCAGGCCTTCATGTCGCGCCCGGACGTCTCCTCCAGCACCGACAGCAGATCGCCGAGGCGGGTGTTCCCGTACGCGTGCCGCTTGAAGTAGCGCCGGGCACCTTCCAGGAACGCGTCCCGTCCCGCGTACGCGACGAGCTGCTTCAGCACCGCGGCGCCCTTGGCGTAGGTGATCCCGTCGAAGTTGAGTTTGGCGTCCTCGAGGTCACGGATGTCCGCCGTGATCGGGTGGGTGGACGGCAGCTGGTCCGCCCGGTACGCCCACGCCTTGCGGCTGTTGGCGAAGGTCACCCACCCGTTGCCGAAGCGGGTCGCCTCGACCAGCGAGAACGTGCCCATGAAGTCCGCGAAGGACTCCTTCAGCCACAGATCGTCCCACCACTGCATGGTGACCAGGTCGCCGAACCACATGTGCGCCATCTCGTGCAGGACGACGTTGGCCCGCCGCTCGTACGACGCCTGGGTCACCTTGCCCCGGAAGACGAGCTCCTCCCGGAAGGTCACGCACCCCGGGTTCTCCATCGCGCCGATGTTGTACTCGGGCACGAAGGCCTGGTCGTACTTCCCGAACGGGTACGGGTAGTCGAAGTGGTCGTGGAAGAAGTCCAGGCCCTGCTTGGTGACGAGGAAGATGTCGTCCGCGTCGAAGTGCTTGGCCAGCCCCTTGCGGCACATCGCCCCGAGCGGGATCTCCAGGGTCGTGCCGTCCTCGAAGGTGCGCGTGTAGTGGTCGGTCTCGTAGTGGTACGGACCGGCCACGACCGCCGTGATGTACGTCGAGATCGGCCTGGTCTCCGCGAAGCGCCACGTCTCTCCGTCGCGGGACTCCTCCGCTCCGTTGCTCCAGACCCGCCACCCTTCCGGCGCGGCGACTTCGAAGCGGAAGGGAGCCTTGAGATCGGGCTGCTCGAAGTTGGTGAAGACACGGCGCGCGTCGGCCGGCTCGTACTGGGTGTACAGATAGACCTCGCCGTCCTCCGGGTCGACGAAGCGGTGCATGCCCTCGCCGGTCCGGCTGTAGGCGCACTGAGCGTCCACCACCAGCACGTTCTCCGCGCGCAGGCCGGCCAGGGCGATCCGGGAGCCGTCGAAGACGGCGGCCGGGTCGAGCTGCTCGCCGTTCAGCGTCACGGAGGTGACCGCGGGGGCCACCAGATCGGCGAAGGTGGCCGTGCCCGGCTCCGTGGCCCGGAAACGGATCGTCGTCACCGAGCGGAACGTCCGCGGCTCCGCCCCGTCGCTCTCCGCGGTCGCGGACCGCAGGTCGAGGAAGACCTCGTACTCGTCGACGGACAGCAGGGCGGCCCGCTCGCGGGCCTCCTCGCGGGACAGATTCTCTCCGGGCACGGCCACTCCTTCGTGTCTCGTTCGAACAGGACCGATCCTCGCATGTGCTCGTGACCGCAGATATCCCGGGAATGCGCGCGGCGGCCGGTGGTGTTTGCGCCTCAGGCGCACCCCCGTACGACATACGAGGCACGAGGAGACACATGTCCGAGAGCAGGACCCCCGCCGACTTCTGGTTCGACCCGCTGTGCCCCTGGGCCTGGATGACCTCCCGCTGGATGCTGGAGGTGGAGAAGGTCCGCCCGGTCGACGTGCGCTGGCATGTGATGAGCCTGGCCGTGCTCAACGAGGACAAGCTGGACGAGCTGCCCGAGGAGTACCGCGAGGCGCTCAAGAACGCCTGGGGCCCGGTCCGGGTCGTCACCGCGGCCCAGCAGAAGCACGGCGACGAGGTGGTCGGCCCGCTGTACACAGCGCTCGGCACGCGCATCCACAACGAGGGCCGCGGCGTCACCCCCGAGGTGATCCTGGAAGCCCTGGACGCGGTGGGCCTGCCGGCGGAGCTCGCGGAGTACGCCGAGTCGGACGCGTACGACATCGAGCTCCGCGCCTCCCACAAGGAGGGCATCTCCAAGGTCGGCCAGGACGTCGGCACGCCGGTCATCGCGGTGCCCGGCGCGGACGGCGAGCAGATCGCCTTCTTCGGCCCGGTCGTCACCCCCGCGCCCAAGGGCGAGGAGGCGGCGAAGCTGTGGGACGGCACGCTGTTGGTGGCGTCGATCCCGGGCTTCTACGAGATCAAGCGCACGCGGACGAAGGAGCCCGACTTCTCCTGAGGCCGCACCGTGCACGGAAGGACCCCCGCGAGTCATGTCCTCGCGGGGGTCCTTCTTTTCTCCGCCTGCAAGTGAAGGTTGAGAAGACGATCACGAGCAGGACGACTCTATGGCCTGGTCAGGCTCGCGTCACGGGGCGGTTCACAGGCCGGTTCACAGGCCGGTTCGCGCCACGGTTCACGGGGCGGTTCACGGGGCGATGAGCGGAGTGCGCTCCTTGGCCTCGGCGTAACGCTTCGCCACGTCCTGCCAGTTGACGACCTCCCACATGGCGTCGATGAAGTCCACCTTCTGGTTCTTGTACTGCAGATAGAAGGCGTGCTCCCAGGCGTCGAAGACCAGAATCGGCACCGAGCCCTGGCCGACGTTGCCCTGGTGGTCGTAGACCTGCTCGACGATCAGCCGGCCGCTGACCGGCTCGTACGCGAGGACGCCCCAGCCCGAGCCCTGCGTGGTGGCGGCGGCCTTGGAGAGCTGTGTCCTGAACTTGGCGAAGGAGCCGAAGGATTCGGCGATCGCGTCCGCCAGCTCGCCGACACCGTCCGCGGCCAGCGGCTCGCCGCCGCCGTGCTTCGGACCGGTCATGTTGTGCCAGTAGATGCTGTGCAGGATGTGCCCGGAGAGGTGGAACGCGAGGTTCTTCTCCAGGCCGTTGATCGATCCCCAGGCTTCCTTGTCGCGCGCCTCGGCGAGCTGCTCAAGGGTGTCGTTGGCGCCCTTCACGTACGCGGCGTGGTGCTTGTCGTGGTGCAGCTCGATGATCTCCGGGGTGATCACAGGGTCGAGCGCCGCGTAGTCGTACGGAAGTTCAGGAAGCGTGTAAATGGCCATGTCCGAGCCCTCCGACTGCTTATTGCAAATCTTTCGCAACTGCAGACTAACAGCAGGAACAGCAGGAGGGCCCGGAAGTTGATCAGCCCTTCGTCCCAGGACGGGCGTCGCGCGCGATGGCGGCGAGGTCGGGGAAGTCCGTCACGACGGCGTCGACACCGAGGGCGTAGTGCCGGGCGTACTCGGCGAAGGCGTCGCCGAACGCGACCGGGTCGGCGCCGCGGCGCAGCTCCGCCGGCAGGTACTGGTTCTCGGCACGGAAGGTGTAGGCGCCGACCTTCAGCCCGGCCGCGTGAGCGTCGTCGAGCAGCGGCGACGGCGGTACGAGGGAGGACTTGTCGGGGCCGATCCACTGCGCGTACGACGCGATCTCGCGCAGCCCGGCGGGCGTCATCATGTCCTTGTACGTGACCGGGTGCCCGTACGGGCCGCCGGTCGTGCCGAGGGCCTGCCACAGCGGTACGCCCAGTCGCTCGGCGGCGATCCGGCGCAGGCTGTCGGGCTCGAAGGACTGCACGACGCACTCGTGGGCGCGCAGGTGTGCGCGGCGGACCGCGCGGGCGAGCGCCGGCTCCAGGGGGAGGCCGATCGAGCGGAAGTAGGAAGGGTGCTTGGTCTCCGGGAAGACGGCGACGGTGCGCCCGTACCGCCGCGACAGGCTCTTCGTCAGCCGCACCACCTCGTCGAACGTCATGATCTGCTCGCGCCCGTCGAACACGGTGTTGCGATTGCGGACGGCCGGGAGCCGTTCGACGGCCCGCAGGGTCCTCAGCTCCGCGAGCGTGAAGTCCTCGGTGAACCAGCCGGTGACGGCCCGGCCGTCCACGGTCTTCGTGGTCCTGCGGTCCGCGAACTCCGGGTGCGACGCGACATCCGTCGTCCCCGATATCTCGTTCTCGTGCCGCACCACCAGGTGGTGGTCCCCGGTCGCCACGAGATCCGGCTCGATCCAGTCGGCGCCGGCCTGTACCGCGTACGTGTGCGACGCGGCGGTGTGCTCCGGCCGCCACCCGGCGGCCCCGCGGTGCCCGATGACGACGGGCCCGTGCGGCGGCCGGTGCGGCGTGCTCGCGACGGCGGGACCCACCGCCCCGGCGGCGGCAGCGGTCGCGGTCGCGGCTGTGGCGCCCGCCGCGAGAAGTATCGAACGACGTCCGGGCAGTGCGGACATACGGCTCTCCCTCGGTGTGCGTGACAGGTCCTCGCGCCCGCACGCTAGAACCGCCCGCCCCACCCAGTCCGGCGGTTCACCGCCTGTACCTCTGCCGTGCACCACCCGGGACCCATCGACGAGGCGACCCACCGACGGGGGGACAGGTCCGACGAGGGGACAGGTCCGCGCGCTCATCCGTTCCCGGACGCGGAGGACCCCCGGGCCGCGGTGGCCCGGGGGTCCTGTGTGCCTGGACGGCGACGGTCAGCGGGAGTCGCTGCCCTCACTCAACGTGCCGTGTTGTCCGTGACCGGCTCCGGCGTCTCCTGCTTCTCGGGCTCACGGCTCTTCTGCAGGACGAAGCCGGCGACCGCCAGCACCAGGGTCATCACGCCGGTCGCGAGCAGCTGATCGCGAGTGTCGGGCTGGCGGAGCATGAGGACGAAGATTCCGAGCATGCCCGCGATCGCGACCCAGGTCAGCACCGGGAACAGCCACATTCGCACCACGAGCTTCTCCGGGGCCTCGCGCTCGATGCGGCGTCGCAGCACCAGCTGGGAGACGGCGATGAACAGCCAGACGACGAGGATCACCGCGCCGATCATGTTCAGCAGCCAGGGGAAGACGTCGTCGGGGCGCCAGTAGCTGAGCAGCACGCACAGGAAGCCGAAGACGGAGGAGACGAGCACGGCGATCCGCGGCACACCGCCGGAGATCCGCCCGATCGCCTTCGGGCCCTGGCCACGCGCGACCAGCGAGTACGCCATGCGGGAGGAGCCGTAGATGTTGGCGTTCATCGCGGAGAGCAGCGCGACGAGCACCACGACCTGCATCACGGTGCCGGCGCCCGGGATGTCGAGGTGGTTCAGGGCGGTGACGTACGGGCCCTTGTCGGGGTTGGCGACGTCCGGGTCGTCCCACGGCACCAGCGTGACGATGACCGCCATGGAGCCGATGTAGAAGAGCGCGATGCGCCACATCGCGGTGCGCACGGCCTTGGTGACGCCCCGGACGGGGTGCTCGGACTCGGCGGCCGCGATGGTGACCGTCTCCAGGCCGCCGTACGCGAACACGGAGGCGAGCAGACCGATGACCAGGCCCTCCGAGCCGTTCGGCAGGAAGCCGCCGTCGCCGGTGAGGTTGGCGGTGCCGGGAGCCTCCGTGCCGGGCAGGATGCCGAGGATCGCGAGACCACCGAGGATCAGGAAGAGCGTGATCGCGCCGACCTTGAGGGCCGCGAACCAGAACTCGAACTCGCCGAAGTTCTTCACCGCCGCCAGGTTGGTGCCGCAGAACACCAGCATGAACAGCGCGACCCAGGCCCACTCGGGGGTGCCGGGCAGCCAGCCGCTGACGATCTTCGCCGCGCCGATGCCCTCCAGGCCCACGGCGACGGACAGCAGCACCCAGAACGACCAGCCGGCGGCGAAGCCCGCCCACGGCCCGATGGCCCGCTCGGCATGCACGGAGAACGAGCCGGACGCCGGGTTCGCGGCCGACATCTCGCCGAGCATGCGCATCACGAGCATGACGAGCAGGCCGGATACCGCATACGCGATGACGATCGACGGTCCGGCGGCGGCGATGCCGGCGCCGGAGCCGACGAAGAGTCCGGCGCCGATCACACCACCGAGGGCGATCATCGACAGATGGCGCTGCTTGAGGCCGTGCGCGAGCGCGGAGTCGACTTTGTTGTCGACGGGCGCGGGCGCCGAGGTCCGAGACATGGGCATGCCCTGTTCGTGGGGGACAAGGGGAGTGGCCCACAGTCTGCGGTCAGCACCGCTCACGGAGCACGACAGACCGCTATACGGACAAGATGCTCACACAATGTGAAGGTTCAGGCACGCCTTGCCCGCACGTCACGCAACTTCCTTGCGGCTGTCACGCCGTTCAGGCCGCTCGTGCAGCTCGCGCGGTTCGCAGTTCCCGGATACCTGCCACCATCAGCACCACGGCCGTCGCCGCACCCGACCACAGCACCTGCGGGCGGGCGTCGCCGTCGCCGAGCATCAGCACCAGCACGGCGCCGATCCCGGCCAGCGCCACCCACGTCAGCCAGGGGAAGCCCCACATCTTCAGGGTCAGCTTCTCCGGCGTCTCGCGCTCGATACGGCGGCGCAGCCGCAGCTGCGAGACCGCGATCAGGGCCCAGACGAACAGCAGCACCGCGCCGACCGCGTTGAGCATGTAGAGGAAGACGGAGTCCGGCCACTCCAGATTGAGCAGTACGGACACGAAGCCGAAGGCGACCGAGGCGAACACGGCCCGGCGCGGTACACCGCCGCGCGACACGGCGAGCAGACCCGCAGGCGCCTCGCCGCGCTCGGCGAGCGAGAAGACCATCCGCGACGAGCCGTAGAGGTTGGCGTTGAGGGCGGACAGCAGCGCCACGAACACCACGATGTTCATGATCTGCCCGGCGCCCGGCACACCGATCGCGTCGAGGACGGCGACGTACGGGCTCTGCCCCGGCTTCATCGCGGTCCACGGCAGCACGGTCACGATGACCAGCATCGAGCCGACGTAGAAGAAGAGGATGCGCCACACCGCACTGCGCACGGCCCGCCCGACCGCGCGGGCCGGGTCCTTGGACTCGGCGGCCGCGATGGTGACGACTTCCAGGCCGCCGAAGGCGAAGACGACGGCGAGGACACCGGAGACGACGCCCTCCCAGCCGTTCGGCAGAAAGCCGCCCTGCCCGGTCAGATTGCCGAGACCCACCGGGTCCCCGGAAGCATGGGACCCAGCCGGCAGCACGCCGAAGATCGCCAGGGTGCCCAGCAGCAGGAAGAGGACGATCGCGCCGACCTTCAGCGCGGCGAACCAGAACTCGAACTCGCCGAAGTTCTTGACCGCTGCGAGATTGGCGGCGGTGAAGACCACCATGAAGATCAGCACCCAGGTCCACTGCGGCACGCCCGGCACCCAGCCGTTCGCGATCGTCGCCGCGCCCGTCGCCTCCACGGCGAGCACGACCACCAGCAGGAACCAGTACAGCCAGCCGACGCTGAACCCGGCCCAGCGGCCGAGCGCCCGCTCCGCGTGCACCGAGAAGGCACCGGACGCGGGCATCGCCGCCGACATCTCGCCGAGCATCCGCATCACGAGCATCGCCAGCGCGCCCGCGAGCAGGTACGACACGACGATGCCGGGTCCTGCGACCGCGATACCGGCGCCCGAGCCGACGAAGAGCCCGGCGCCGATCACCCCGCCGAGGCCGAGCATCGTCAGATGACGCTGCTTCAGTCCGTGGGAGAGAGGCTCGGCCTCGGTGGCCAACGGGCTGGGCGGTGCGTCGTGCATGGTGCTGGGAACTCTCGACTGACTTCTCGGGGATTTGGCAAGAACCTACAGTCTCCCCGAGTGCGGCTCCGATCGCCAAAACGGACTCCTCCGCCCGTCACCTCAGTGACGAGCATCACGTACGAGGGACGGTTGTTGAGACTGCTTTGTCTGAACTCCACCAAGGCGCCAACCGGCTCTTTGTCATCGGCTGATGGTGATCGGTCGTTCACTCCTGGTCTAACGTCGCCATGTCCACACCGACTTCAGGAGATTCGATGAGCACTGCCGCCGCCCCCGTCCGATCCGGAGTGGTCCTCGCGGACCTGCTGCCCGCCAGCCGCGCCAGGTCCGCGGTGGACGCAGCGCTGGTGATCGGCGGCGCCGTGCTCACCGGAATCGCGGCGCAGATCTCCGTCCCGGTCCCCGGCTCCCCGGTCCCCGTCACCGGCCAGACCTTCGCCGCGCTGCTCGTCGGCACCGCGCTCGGCGCCCGCCGCGGCTTCCTCGCCCTCGCGCTGTACGCGCTCGCCGGTATGGCGGGCATGCCGTGGTTCGCCGAGGCGTCCTCCGGCTATGCCATGCCGTCCTTCGGCTACATCCTCGGCATGCTGCTCGCCGCCACCGTGGTCGGCGCCCTCGCCCGCCGCGGCGCCGACCGCTCCGTCCTGCGCACCGCCGGCACGATGGTCCTCGGCTCCGCGGTCATCTACGCCGTCGGCGTGCCGTATCTGTCCCTCGCCACCGGTATGACGCTCACTCAGGCCATCGCCGCGGGCCTCACCCCGTTCCTGATCGGCGACGCGCTCAAGGCCGCGCTGGCGATGGGGGCGCTGCCCGCCGCCTGGAAGCTCATCGGCCGCCGCGGCTGACCCCGTAATTCCTGCTGAAGAGGTTCGCCGGGTCGTACTGCTCCTTGACCGCGGCGAGCCTCTTCCGCGTTTCCGCGTCGTGCAACCCCTCCGTCCGGTCGCCGGCGGCGAAGACGAAGTTGAGCGAACGGCCCACCGTCAGCGGCGTCGGCGACGCGAAGACGTCGTCGTACATCGCCCGGACCGAGGCGACGTCCGTGCCGTCCAGCCCCGACAGCAGCCGTACGAGGAACCGCGCGTCGCGATGCGGTACGGAGTTGGGGTGCACGGGCTCCTTCGCCAGTGCCCCGCCCAGGACCCCGCCTCGATCCGGGCGGTCCGCGCCGCCGGGGCGATCCGTACGCCGTCCATCCGCCGGGTGGTGATCAGTACACCGCCGTCGACGGCCCCGGGAAGGCCGTGACCGGTGGCCTGCACGCCGATCGCCAGCCCGCGCCCGGTGGCGTACGCGACGGCCGCGCGCACCTCCTGCGCGTCGGCCGCCCCGACGACCAGGTCGGGGCGGACCGGGAAGCCGGTCTGGAAGCCGGCCAGTTCCTCGTCGTGGCCGCTGTCGCCGGGGCGGAAGACGTTCTTGCCGATGTCGTGCACGGGAAAGGCTCTCCGTTCACTCGGTGTACGGAGAGCCTTTCGCGATTACCTGACATCCGCCGTCAGGTATTCAGCAGAGGGTGTACGGCAGGGATCAGACCCTGGCGTCCTCGATCTGCTCGGTCCGGGCGGCGTCCACGGCCGCCGTGCCCTTGCCCTTGTTGGTGACCTGCAGGACGACACCGATGACCACCACGACGGCCGCGACCGCAACCGACCACAGCACGACCTCGCGGTTCGCGTCGTCGAACAGCATGTAGCCCAGCACGAAGGTGATCATCGCGGCAGTCGCCCAGGTCAGGTACGGGAAGAGCCACATCTTCACGGTCACCTTCTCCGGCGCCTCGCGCATCAGGATCCCGCGCATCCGCAGCTGGGTGAAGCAGATCACCAGCCAGACGAACAGCGCGACCGCGCCCGAGGAGTTCAGCAGGAAGAGGAAGACCGAGTCCTTGTACGCGTAGTTGGCGTAGACGGCGCCGAAGCCGAAGACGACCGAGGCCAGGATGGCGGCGGTCGGCACGCCCTTGGCGTTGACCTTGGCGAACGCCTTCGGCGCGTCGCCGCGCTCGCCCAGCGAGAACGCCATGCGGGAGGCGGTGTAGAGACCCGAGTTCAGGCAGGACAGCACGGCCGTCAGGACGATCACGTTCATGATCTGGCCGGCGTGCGGAATGCCGATGGAGTCCAGGGCCGCGACGTACGAACCCTTCTCGACGATCGACTTGTCGTTCCACGGCAGCAGCGTCAGGACGATGAAGATCGAGCCCAGGTAGAAGACACCGATTCGCCAGATCACGCTGTTGGTGGCCTTGGTGACCGCGCGGCGCGGGTCCTCGGACTCACCGGCGGCCAGCGTGACGATCTCGCTGCCCATGAAGGAGAAGACGACCATCAGCACACCGGTGAGGATGGCGCCCGCGCCGTTGGGCAGGAAGCCGCCGGCGTCGGTCAGGTGCGCGAAGCCCGCGCCCGGGTTGTCGGAGCCCGGCAGCACGCCGAACACGGCCAGCAGACCGATGATCACGAAGCCGCCGATGGCGACGACCTTGATCCCGGCGAACCAGAACTCGAACTCGCCGTACGACGACACCGACGCCAGGTTGGTCGCGGTCAGCACGACCATCACGATCAGCGCCCACGCCCACTGCGGCACGGCCGGGACCCAGCCCTCGAGGATCACCGCACCCGCGGTCGCCTCGACCGCCAGCACGACGACCCAGAAGAACCAGTAGAGCCATCCGATCGAGAAGCCCGCCCAGCGGCCGAGCGCGCGGTCGGCGTACGCGGAGAAGGATCCCGAGTTCGGGCTCGCGGCGGCCATCTCACCGAGCATCCGCATCACGAAGACGACCAGCGCGCCGACGAGGAGGTAGGACACGAGGATGGCGGGGCCGGCTGCCGCGATGCCGCCGGAGGACCCGACGAAGAGGCCCGCGCCGATCACGCCACCGATGGCGATCATGGACAGGTGGCGGTTCTTGAGTCCGGCCTTGAGACCGTCGGAAGGCTGGGGATTACCGGTGTTTCCGGTATTTCCGCCTGCCTTCGTAAGGGTCGGCTGGGGGTTCATGGACGATTCCTTACGTGTGCGGGTCGCTCGGGTTACGAGCCCCCGCATTCAAACCGGTGACCCGTCGGTACGGAAGACCTGACTCCGATTAGTGATGATGGGCACTTTCTCCCGATCGCGCCCGGGGCCTCGTCACAGCCCCTCGTCCGGTCCTCCGACAGGGCCCGCCGCCGGACCCCGCTGACGCCTGCCCGGCTCCCCGCGTGCCACACTCGGATCATGCGCGTGTACCTCGGTTCCGACCATGCCGGCTACGAACTCAAGAACCACCTCGTCGAGTGGCTCACGGCCCACGGCCACGAGCCTGTCGACTGCGGCCCCCACATCTACGACGCCCAGGACGACTACCCGCCGTTCTGCCTGCGTGCTGCCGAGCGGACGGCCGCGGACCCGGACAGCCTCGGCGTCGTGATCGGCGGCTCCGGCAACGGTGAGCAGATCGCCGCGAACAAGGTCAAGGGCGTCCGCGCCGCGCTGGCCTGGAGCGTGCAGACGGCCGCCCTCGGCCGCGAGCACAACAACGCCAACGTCGTCGCGGTCGGCGCCCGGATGCACACGGCCGACGAGGCGACGACCTTCGTCGAGGTCTTCCTCAAGACGCCGTACTCGGGTGAGGAGCGTCACACCCGCCGTATCGAGATGCTCTCGGCGTACGAGACCTCCGGCGAGCTGCCCCCGATCCCGGCCCACCACCCGCAGGAGCCGACCGCCTGATGCCCGAAGGGCACACGATCCACCGACTGGCCGCCGACTACCGGGAACGGTTCGGCGGCCGGTCCGTGCGGGTTGCCAGCCCGCAGGGCAAATTCGCCGACTCCGCGGCGCTGCTCGACGGCACGGTGCTGGAGCGCACCGAGGCCCACGGCAAGCACCTCTTCCTCGGCTTCGGCGGCTCCGACGGCGGCGAATGGGTCCACATCCACCTCGGTCTGTTCGGCAAGGTGAACTTCGGCGACGCGCCCGTACCGCCGCCGACCGAGACGGTGCGGCTGCGGCTCGCGAACCCCGAGGCGTACGTCGACCTGCGCGGCCCCACCACCTGTGCCCTGATCACGGACGGCGAGAAGCGGGCGATACACGACCGGCTCGGCCCCGACCCGCTGCGCCCGGACGACGGCCCGGACCGGGCCTGGGCCCGGATCTCCCGGTCCCGTACGACCATCGCCGCGCTGCTGATGGACCAGAAGGTCGTCGCGGGCGTCGGCAACGTCTACCGGGCGGAAGTTCTGTTCCGGCACGGCATCGATCCGTACCGCGCGGGCAGGGATCTCACCGAGCGGGAGTGGCACGCCCTCTGGGCGGACCTGGTCGCCCTCATGCGCGAAGGCGTACGGAACAACCGCATCGACACCGTCCGCCCCGAACACACCCCCGAGGCGATGGCCCGTCCCCCGCGCGTCGACGACCACGGAGGCGAGGTCTACGTCTACCGCCGGGCCCAGCAGCCCTGCCACATCTGTGGCGGCGAGATCCGCACCGCCGATCTCGCCGCCCGCAACCTCTTCTGGTGCCCGGCCTGCCAGGAATCCGGCGCTGCTGGGGGTCCCCCACGCCGCAGGGCGTAGGGGGAGCTTGAGGCGCGGGGGCCGCGGGCGGAGCCCCTGTCCCGGGTGTACTGATCACGAGCGTTGCCGACCCTCGTGATCAGTACCCAAGGCCTGTTCCACCGGACAGGCGCCTGTCGTGTGGATCCGGCCCTAGAACCCGTGCGGCAACCACGGCGCGAGGTCGGACCCGAACGCGAGCGACGCCTCCGCCAGCGCGCCCCCGCGCAGCTCACGCACCTGCCCCGCCCCGGCCAGCGTGGACAGCGTCACCCCGCCCAGGTACGCCGCGCCCAGCTCCCGTACCGAAAGCCCCAGGTCCGCCGCGTCCCCGGTCCGCTCGCACGACGCCCCCTTCGCGTCACCCGTGAGCCGCCAGCGCCCCTCGTTCCAGGGACAGAACGCGTCCTCGACCTCGAACACGACATCCACCGGCGTCCGGTACGTCCGCGCCGCCAGCGCCGCGCCCACGTCCACCAGACGTACATGCAGCGAATCGCGCACCCGGACACCGCAGCGCCGGATGTCCGTGACGAACTGCAGCAGCGGGTCGTCCACCGGCCGGTTGCGGGCCCGGACCGTCGAGGTCAGGTCGATGCCGAAGAGGAAGCGCCACAGCGCCGCGTACGCCGCCGGATCCAGCGCGCCGATGTCACGAAGCATGATCGAGCCGCCCGGCCCGAACGCGTCCCACTCCGGCTTGTTGTGGAAGCGCACATAGCCCACGACCTCGCCGTCCCGCTCGGCGAGCACGCACTGCAGCGGCGACGAGCCCTCCCGCTCGGACGGCGGATCGAGCAGCGGCAACCGCTCCCAGCCGGGCGTCCGGGCGAGCATCCCGGGCCGTGAACCGATCGTGCGCAGGTGCACCGCCTCACACGCCTCGGCCGCCTCCGCGACCGGCACGAACCGCAGCCGTACGTCGTCCGTCCCCGGCGGCGCCACGATCCCCACCCGGGACGTGTCGATCTCCAGATTCAGCTGATGGGTCCCGATGCCGTACCCGAACCGGCCGTAGATCGCCGGCTCGGACGCCGTCAGTACGGCAAGCGGCTCGCCCCACTTCCGTACGTCGTCCAGCTGACGCCGCATCATCGAGGAGAGCACCCCGCGCCGCCGGTGCGTGGCCGCCACGCTCACCATCGTCACCCCGGCCGCGGGCACGAGCGCGCCGCCCGGCACCGACACCCGGAAACTGAACGCCCCGGCCGTACCGACGCACTCGTCGCCGTCCCACGCGCCGATCGAACGATCCGTCTCGGTCAGCGCGTTCCACAGCTCGCGCTCCTCCGGGGCCTCCGCGACACCACCGAAGGCGAGCTCCAGCTTGGTGTACCACTGGTCCCAGTCGTCGCGCTGGAGCACCCGCAGTTCAGTCGTCATGGCCCATGACTACCAGGGGTGTGCGGCCCGTCGCGACCCGATTTCGAACGCAATGTCACGGGGTCCCCCTGCACGCCGGGCAAGCGGGTGGATAGGGTCCACGACGATGGCTCGTCGCGCGGCAGACTCGTACGCGGCCCGGTTGCGGAAGACCCTGCACCGGGCCAGGACGGCGCTGCGCAAATCCGGCGTCGACTATTTCCGCGGTGACGGCTCCGACTGGATCGCCCTGGCCGGACTGCTGCTGACCGTCCCGGCGATCGCCTGCGGCACGGTCCTCATGCCCGTCTGGTGTGCGCCCGCGGCCCTCGTCCTGCCCATCGTCGCGGGCGGACTGCTGCTGCGGCCCGCGAGCCTGCTCGGGCTGTACGCGGCGGCGGCCGGCGCCCTCATCGTCGAATCGCTCATGCTCGGCCCGTACATGGAGGGCCCGGCCCGGGTCACCCCCGGAACCGTCCTCGTGGTGGCCGCCTGCGGGTTCTTCGGACTGCTCATCGCCCAGTTCCGGGCCCGGGTCGGCGTGCCCTGGCGCCGCGGCGGCACCATGCTCTTCGACCTGCGCGAACGCATCCGCGTGCAGAGCGCGCTGCCCCGGCTGCCCAGGGGCTGGCACCGCGAGATGGCGCTGCGCCCGGCCGGCGGACAGTCCTTCTCCGGCGACTTCGTCGTCGCCGCCTGCACCAACGGCGGCCGCACCCTCGAAGTCGTCCTCACCGACGTCTCCGGCAAGGGCATGGACGCCGGCTCCCGCGCCCTGCTGCTGTCCGGCGCCTTCGGCGGCCTCCTCGGCTCCCTCCCGCCGCACGGCTTCCTGCCCGCGGCCAACGGCTATCTCCTGCGCCAGGACTGGGACGAGGGCTTCGCCACGTCCGTCCATCTCGTCCTCGACCTGGACTCCGGCGACTACGAACTCCTCTCCGCGGGCCATCTCCCCGCCCTCCAGCTCCACGCCGGGACCGGCCGCTGGGAGGAGAAGTCCGCGGAGGGCCCGCTGCTCGGCGTCTACGACGGCGCCCAGTTCGACCCGGTCAAGGGCACCCTGCGCCCCGGCGATGTGCTGATGCTCTTCACCGACGGCCTCGTCGAGGCGTCCGACCGCGAGATCGCCGAAGGCATGGACCGGCTGACCGGCGAGGCGGACCGCTATGTGGCGACGGGTTTCGAGGGCGCCGCCTGGCATCTCATAGAGGCCGTGGCCAAGGACGTCAACGACGACCGGGCCCTGCTTCTCCTGCGCCGCGAGCCCTGACAGTGGTGCAGGGCACACCCCGGCCCGGGCGCAAGCCCTGACCCCTGCCCAAGCCCTGACCCGGACTACCCGAGCGCCGAACGACCGCACGCGTACGGCCGTACAGTCGAGCCATGCCCCATCTCACCCTGGCCGAGGTCGAGGCCATCGCCCGCGAGGCCCACGCGACGCAGCAGGACAAGGCGGGACGCCCGTACGCCGAGCACCTCCAGGCCGTCGCCGAAGGCGTACGGGCCAGGGGCGGGAGCGACGAACAGATCGCCGCGGCCTGGCTGCACGACTCGGTGGAGGACGACGCGCTCTCCCGGGAGTGGCTGGACGCCGCCGAACTGCCGCAGTCCGTCAAGGACATGGTCCTCGCGGTGACCAAGCGGAAGGGCGAGGAGCTGCCGGACTACACCCGGCGCATCCTCGACACCCCCGGCGCCCTGCTCGTCAAGGAGGCCGACCTCGCCCACAACGCGGACCCGGCCCGGCTCGCCGTCCTGGACGAGCCGACCCGGATCCGGCTCACCGAGAAGTACGCGACGGTGCGCCGGCTGCTGGGCCTGTCAGCCCGGTGACGTCCCGCCGGAACGCCCACGACAGCTCCGGCTCCGTCGCGAACCGCAGTGCCCGCCGCACGGGAGGCGTACAGAACAGCGTCACCGCCGCGGCCGCCGCCAGCGTCACCACGATCTCTCCGGCGGGCTCGGCCAGCCACGGGTGCCGCGCCACCAGGCCCAGATACTCCAGGGACTTCACCAGGAATCCGTGCAGCAGATAGCCGCAGATGGTGCCCGCGCCCAGCACCGTGAACCACGTCCTGCGGCGCGGCACCCAGGCGAGGAAGGCCGCCGTGAGCAGCAGCGCACAGCCGAACAGCCCGACGGTCATGACCGGCCCCGCCCACCAGGGCGCGTCCAGCTCCTCGGCACTGGCCGAGTGGTAGAACCAGCCCATCCGCAGATCCGGCGTGATCCAGTACGTGAACGCCGCCGCGCCCGCGAACACGGGCAGGGCCAGCAGCCGTACCTCGCGCCGCCGCAGCATCTGGAAGTGCTCGGGCCGCATCGAGAGCCCCAGCACGAAGAACGGCAGGAACTGCAGGATGCGCTGGAGATCGAGGGTCTGCCCCATGCCCGGAGTGAGCGAGCCGAGCGCCGCGATGACCAGCGCGACCGGCAGCGGGTGCCGGATCGAGCGCCACAGCGGAGTGGACAGCCGCCAGACGAAGAGCGCGATCAGGAACCAGGTGAGATACAGCGGATCGGTCATGCTGAACGGGTAGCCGGGATCGTCGTCGGCCCACCGTTTGAAGAGCGTGTACGCCACCTCGAAGACCACATACGGCACCACCACCCCGCTCACCAGCCGTTTCAGCTGGTCGGGCCGCGCGGCGAAGCTCCGCGAGAAGTAGCCGGAGATGATGATGAACGCCGGCATGTGGAAGGTGTAGACGAACATGTACAGCGCCCTCGTGGCACGGCTGCCGTCCATCACCGGCTCCCACGCGTGCGCCACCGCCACCAGCACGATCGCGAGGTATTTGGCGTTGTCGAAGTAGGGGTCGCGTCTCTTGTGGCCGGGCGCGTGCTGGGCCTTGTGCACGTTCTGGGCTGTCTGAGCTGCCTGGGTTGTCGGCGCTGCCTGTGTTGTCTGCGCTGTCGTAGGGATGGACTCCGGCTCCCGGGCAGCCTCGGGGAACTGGGCCCTCTGCAATCCATGCGGAGCGTGGAACATTCGAGGCACCCTAGCCCGCGCATCAGCCCACGTAAAACTCCGATCGCGGTCCGTCCATTCGCCACTGAAACTACCGCCAAACGCCCCACATGCCCCAATTAATCCTGCTTAAACAGTGCAAAACGACACGCCGGAATCGGGGTGAATTTCCTCACCGATACGCCCTGAATTTCGTGTGGCCGAGCTGTGCGCATTTCGCGACGGCAAGGGAAACGATCACGCCGAATTCCATCCCCGGACACCTGTCCGCGCTACCGTGCCGCTCGGCCCCGCGGCTGCTCGCCGGCCCGCCGGAACGGTGCGTGATTGGCGTGATCGTTTCGCCGACGATTCGTCACCCGGCAACCGTCCCAAGGAGGTTGGTGGCACGATGGAGGGGACGGGGGTGTGCGGGGCTGCACGCTCCCAGGCGGGCAAGGCGGACCGACCGAGGGTGTGATCAGTGTGGCCATTTCGCTGTCTGTGGTGCTGCTGTTGGCGATCATCCTCGTGGTGATGATCCGCGGCGGTTCCATCAAGGCCGGACCCGCGATCGTCGCGGCGCTCTTCGGCTTCTTCGTCGCCTCGACGGGCATGGCGCCGTCGATCAACAGATTCCTCAACTCGATAGCAGAGACGATCAATTCGATCAGCTTCTGACGGCCCGGGTTGCAGGCCGGCGACGAGGCCGTCCGCGGCTATGACTCCGTCGAGCGGGGCTGGGTCGTCGGGATCCGCGTGGTGAAGAACAACGCGAGGAGCGCGGCGAGGGCGAGGACGGCGAGTGCGGCGCGCAGGCCGTCGAGCCTGGCGTCGGCGTTCGCGTCCAGCGCGGTCTGAGCCACCTCCGGGCTCGTGCCCGCCTTGTCGAGGGCGGTCTTGAGCTGGGCGTCCGACAGGAAGGGTACGCCGCTTTGGAGTTCGACGGCGGCCTGGCTCTTGACTTCGGCCGGGACCGCCGGATTCTGCTCGACGCTGGTCAGGAACGAAGACGTGAGCGCCGCGATCATGATGGACCCGGCGAGCGCCGTTCCGATCGAGGCACCCAGGTTGGTCACGGCGTTCTGGATGCCGCCGACTTCTGCGCTCTGCTTGTCCGGTACCGCGGACACGGTGACCGAACCGAGCTGGGAAGCCAGCGCGCCCATGCCGAGCCCGATCAGCAGGAGGGGGATGGTGACGATTTCCGCCCCGGCGTCCGCGTCGAGCGCGGCCATCAGGACGACCGCGCCCGCCAGCAACGCGAGGATCCCGAGCCGCACCACCCGCCGCGGCGAGACGTTCGGGAAGAAGCGTGGGATCAGGAGCGCGGCCGCCAGCAGGGTCAGTGAGAGCGGCAGGAGGTGCGCGCCGGTCACCAGCGCGGACAGGCCCAGGGCGACCGACAGATAGAGCGGTACGACGAAGAACACGCCCATCTGCACGAGGTACTGGAAGAAGAACATCGTCAGACCGCCGGTGAGCTGCTTGTTCTGCAGCATCGCCGGGTGGATCAGTGGCTCCCTGCGCCGCGCCACGAGCCGGGCCTCCCAGCGGAGGAAGAGCCAGATCAGAAGCAGACCCGCCAGCATCAGCCACACGACCAGCGAAACCCCGAGCCACGAAGGCGCGTCGGGCTTCGGCCTGAACCAGCCCCATTCGTCCGAGCGGAGCACGCCGTAGACGAAGACCCCGAAACCGAGGGCGGACAGTACGACGCCGATGAGATCGATGCGCGGGCGTTCGTCGCTCACGGCGTCGGCGATGGGGCGGGCGAGCAGCAGGATGCCGAGCACCACCACGACCTCGCCGGCGAAAACCCAGCGCCAGGAGAAGTACGTCGTCGCGACACCCCCGATGAGCGGCCCGAGCGCGATCGCCACGGCTCCTGCGGCCGCGACGAGCCCGTAGGCGGCGGGACGGCGTTCAGCGGCGAAGTTGCCGGCCACCAGTGCCACGATCGCGGGCAGGATGAGCGCCGCTCCGACCCCCTCGAGGAACGACCAGCCGAGCAGCAGCACGGGCAGGCTGGGTGCGAGCGCTGTGGTGAGCGAGCCGCAGCCGTAGATGCCACAGCCGATCATGAATGCGCGCTTGCGGCCGATCAGCGCCCCGACCTTGCCGCCGGGGATCATGAACATGGCCATGACGAGGGTGTAGGCCGTGATCGCGCCCTGGATCCCCGTCACCGTCGTGCCCACGTCCTCGGCCACCGTCGCGATTGAGACGTTCATGACAGAGCTGTCGAGCGCCATCAGGAACTGACCGGCCGCGAGCGTCAGCAGGACGAGCCGTGCCCTTGCCGATCTCTCGGCCCTGCCTGCCCTGGGTGCCATTGGCGAATCGTCCCAGTTGCCCGGGAGGCGGCTTTGCGACCCGCCACGGAGATCAACCACTTGGCGGGCGTGAGACCGCGCCCCTGACCCGACACGAACGGGCACGCCACGGTCGGTCAAGCCCGGGCCAGGACCGGAAACGCATCGGGGCCAGGCAGAGGAATCGACCTCTGACCTGGCCCTGAGCCATCAAGAGCGGGCGACGGGAATCGAACCCGCGTAGCTAGTTTGGAAGACTAGGGCTCTACCATTGAGCTACGCCCGCGAGGACCGCGCCGCAGGTCGTGAAGGCCGCGGCACGAAGAGCATCGTAGCGGGTCCCCGCCGGTCGCCGCACACCCCATTCCGTACGCGGCGCGTACGCAGGAAACAAAGGGGCTGGAGCACCGCCCGCGGGCATGTACCCTACGTGTCGCACCGACGGGGTGTGGCGCAGCTTGGTAGCGCGTCCGCTTTGGGAGCGGAAGGCCGTGGGTTCAAATCCCGCCACCCCGACCACCAGTCACGATCACATGCACGGCAAGATCGCATTGTGGGGCTCATCCTGCTTGCGGTTACTATGCAATCTGTGTGCCCGTGTGTCTGACGAGTGTCTTCCGACGAGTGTCTGAAGAGCCGGGCCCGAGCCGCTGAGCCGCCGCCGGACATCGCACCGGGGCGACCCGGCAGAACCCCAGAATTCAGCCACCAAGGAGACCGAACCGTGAAGAGCGCCGTGGAGACCCTGAACCCGACCCGGGTTCGGCTCACTGTCGAGGTGCCCTTCGAGGAGCTCAAGGACAGCCTCGACGCGGCGTACAAGAAGATCAACCAGCAGGTCACGGTCAAGGGCTTCCGCAAGGGCAAGATCCCGGCCCGGGTCATCGACCAGCGGTTCGGCCGCGGTGCGGTGCTGGAGGAGGCCGTCAACGACGCGCTCCCGAAGTTCTACACCGAGGCGGTCAACGAGGCGGAGATCAACCCGCTCGGCCAGCCCGAGGTCGACATCACCGAGCTGAAGGACGGCGAGACGCTGAACTTCACCGCTGAGGTCGACGTCCGCCCGACCATCGAGATCCCGGACTACTCCGGCATCGAGGTCGAGGTCGACGCGGTCGAGGTCAGCGACGAGGACGTCGAGAAGTCCGTGGAGCAGCTCCGCACCCGCTTCGCCTCCACCTCCCAGGTCGAGCGCGCCGCCGCCGAGGGCGACGTCGTGACGGTCGACCTGGAGGCCAAGGTCGACGGCGAGGTCCTCGCGGACGGCGTCGCCAGTGGCGTGCAGTACACGATCGGCTCCGGCGAGCTCCTGGAGGGCATCGACGAGGCTGTCACCGGCCTGGAGGCCGGCGGCGAGGCCACCTTCACCTCCGAGCTGAAGGGCGGCTCCGCCGAGGGCAAGGAGGCCGAGGTCACCGTCAAGGTCACCCAGGTCGCCGCCCGTGAGCTTCCCGAGCTGGACGACGAGTTCGCCCAGATGGCGAGCGAGTTCGACACCCTCGACGAGCTGAAGGCCGACAGCCGCAAGCGCCTCGAGAACATGAAGCAGTACGACCAGGCCACCCAGGCCCAGGAGCGCGTCCTGGAGAAGCTCCTGGAGCTGGTCGAGGTCCCGATCCCCGAGAAGCTGCTCGAGGACGAGATCAACACCCGCAAGCACAACCTTGAGCACCACCAGCTCGGCCAGATGGGCCTCGACCTCGCGAAGTACCTGGAGATCCAGGGCAAGACCGAGGAAGAGTTCGACGCCGAGACCAAGGAGCAGGCGGTCAAGGGCATCAAGACCCAGTTCGTCCTCGACGAGCTGGTCAACAAGGAGAAGCTGAACGTCAGCCAGGAGGAGCTCACCGAGCACCTCATGCGCCGCGCCGCCTCCTCCGGCATGTCCCCCGACCAGTTCGCCCAGGCCGTCGTCGAGGGCGGCCAGGTGCCGATGCTCGTCGGCGAGGTCGCCCGCGGCAAGGCGCTCGCCGTCGTCGTCGAGGCCTCCACGGTCAAGGACACCAACGGTGAGGTCGTCGACCTGAGCGACGACGAGGACGAGGTCGAGGAGGCCACCGAGGTCGCCGCCGAGGCCACCGGTGCGGCCGAGGAGAAGACCGAGGCCTGAGCCTCGCTCCCGACCGAGGCCGAGCCTCGCGCCCGACCCGGGCCGGAGTCTCGCGCTGACCCCGTACGACGGGCCCGGCCGCGCCACGCGCGGCCGGGCCCGTCGTCGTTCCGCGCCCGGCCGCAGCGCCGGGACGGGCGGCGTGTTCATACCGCCGCGCGCCCCCATACCTTGCGCTCCGAGCGAACAGTTCGGGAACCGGGATGGCGCCCGCCCACCAGCGCGTTAGGGTCCATGAATACGAGGGCAGGGGACTACTCGCCCACGGGCCCAACCGTGGGTAGTGGGGCCCGCCCCCAGGTACCAAGACGCTGAGACGGCCACAGCCGTCAGAGACGAGCAGGTGGATTACGTGACGATTCTGATGCCTAACGCCGCCGGTGAGCCGTCCATCGGTGGAGGCCTCGGCGACCAGGTCTACAGCCGGCTGCTCGGCGAGCGCATCATCTTCCTGGGCCAGCAGGTCGACGACGACATCGCCAACAAGATCACGGCGCAGCTCCTTCTCCTGGCCGCGGAGCCGGAGAAGGACATCTACCTCTACATCAACAGCCCCGGTGGCTCGGTGACGGCCGGCATGGCGATCTACGACACCATGCAGTACATCCCGAACGACGTCGTCACCATCGGCATGGGCATGGCCGCCTCCATGGGCCAGTTCCTGCTCACCGGCGGCAGCGTCGGCAAGCGCTTCGCCCTGCCGCACACCGACATCCTGATGCACCAGGGCTCGGCCGGTATCGGCGGCACGGCCTCGGACATCAAGATCCAGGCCGAGTACCTCCTGCGCACCAAGCAGCGCATGGCCGAGATCACCGCCCGCCACTCCGGCCAGACCGTCGAGACGATCATCCGCGACGGCGACCGCGACCGTTGGTTCACGGCCGAGGAGGCCAAGGACTACGGGCTCATCGACGAGATCATCTCCGCCGCTTCGGGCGTTCCGGGCGGCGGCGGCACCGGCGCCTGAGCCCGGCCACCGGGGGCCCCTGGCCCCCCGGCGCCGGGCCTGCGCCCCGCCCGCCCCCTTCCGCCCCAGCCACCGAACGCCACCAGGATGGTGAACACGACCATGAACCAGTTCCCCGCAGCCTCCGCGAGCGGCCTCTACACGGGCCCGCAGGTGGACAACCGCTACGTCGTCCCCCGCTTCGTCGAGCGCACCTCCCAGGGCGTGCGCGAGTACGACCCGTACGCGAAGCTCTTCGAGGAGCGCGTGATCTTCCTCGGCGTGCAGATCGACGACGCCTCCGCCAACGACGTCATGGCGCAGCTGCTGTGCCTGGAGTCGATGGACCCGGACCGCGACATCTCGATCTACATCAACAGCCCCGGTGGCTCCTTCACCGCGCTGACCGCCATCTACGACACGATGCAGTTCGTGAAGCCGGACATCCAGACGGTCTGCATGGGGCAGGCTGCCTCCGCCGCGGCCGTGCTGCTGGCCGCCGGCACCCCCGGCAAGCGGATGGCGCTGCCGCACGCACGGGTGCTGATCCACCAGCCGTCCACGCAGACCGGCCGGGAGCAGCTCTCCGACCTGGAGATCGCGGCCAACGAGATCCTGCGCATGCGCGAGCAGCTCGAGGAGATGCTGGCCAAGCACTCCACCACGCCGATCGAGAAGGTCCGCGAGGACATCGAGCGCGACAAGATCCTCACTGCCGAGGAAGCCCTCTCGTACGGACTGGTCGACCAGATCGTCTCCACCCGCAAGAGCACGGCCGGACTGGCCGGCTGACGTTCCACCTTCCCTTGGCGCGGTACACGTCAATGTGAACCGCGCCAAGGGGGGCCCGAACGAGGGGCCCGGCAAGGTACCGTCGGATATGAGGCACCAGGAGCCGCTGAACCAAGCGCTCCCAGGCGAAGGGGAAGCACCTCGTGGCACGCATCGGTGATGGCGGCGACCTGCTCAAGTGCTCGTTCTGTGGAAAGAGCCAGAAGCAGGTGAAGAAGCTCATCGCAGGCCCCGGGGTGTACATCTGCGACGAGTGCATCGACCTCTGCAACGAGATCATCGAGGAGGAGCTCGCCGAGACCTCCGAGGTGCGGTGGGAGGAACTCCCCAAGCCGCGCGAGATCTACGAGTTCCTCGAGGGGTACGTCGTCGGGCAGGAGCCCGCGAAGAAGGCCCTTTCGGTCGCGGTGTACAACCACTACAAGCGTGTCCAGGCCGGCGAGAACGGCCAGGGAAGGGACGACGCGATCGAGCTCGCGAAGTCCAACATCCTGCTGCTGGGCCCCACCGGCTCCGGCAAGACCCTGCTCGCCCAGACCCTGGCCCGGATGCTCAACGTTCCGTTCGCCATCGCCGACGCCACGGCGCTGACGGAGGCCGGGTACGTCGGCGAGGACGTCGAGAACATTCTGCTGAAGCTGATCCAGGCGGCCGACTACGACGTCAAAAAGGCCGAGACCGGGATCATCTACATCGACGAGATCGACAAGGTCGCCCGTAAGAGCGAAAACCCGTCGATCACACGGGACGTGTCGGGCGAGGGCGTCCAGCAGGCCCTCCTGAAGATCCTGGAAGGGACGACAGCCTCGGTCCCCCCGCAGGGCGGCCGCAAGCACCCCCACCAGGAATTCATCCAGATCGACACGACCAACGTCCTCTTCATCGTCGGCGGCGCCTTCGCCGGCCTGGAGAAGATCATCGAGTCGCGCGCCGGCGCCAAGGGCATCGGCTTCGGCGCCACGATCCGCTCCAAGCGCGAGATCGACGCCAGCGACCAGTTCCAGGAGGTCATGCCGGAGGACCTGGTGAAGTTCGGGATGATCCCGGAGTTCATCGGCCGTCTCCCCGTCATCACCTCGGTCCACAACCTGGACCGCGAGGCGCTGTTGAAGATCCTGGTCGAACCGCGCAACGCCCTGGTCAAGCAGTACCAGCGCCTCTTCGAACTCGACGGCGTCGAGCTGGACTTCGACCGCCCGGCCCTGGAGGCCATCGCCGACCAGGCGATCCTGCGCGGAACGGGCGCGCGAGGACTGCGCGCCATCATGGAAGAAGTCCTGATGTCGGTGATGTACGAGGTCCCGTCCCGCAAGGACGTGGCCCGCGTCGTCATCACCGCGGACGTCGTCCACAACAACGTGAACCCGACGCTGGTGCCGCGGATCGTGAAGAACGACGGACGGCACGAGAAGTCCGCGTAAGCGGCACGCACACAGATGGGGCGCCCGGCCCGGTTCCTTCGAACCGGCCGGGCGTCCCTGCCTTTCAGCCAGGCGTGGCTCTGTCGTCAGCCGTTTGTACAGCCTTCTCTTGATCTGCCCATGCAGAAATGATCTTCTTGCATTGCGGCATGACCGACCGCATTGAAGAAACAGGAAACGGGAGGACGAGCATGAAGGTGAAGCGGGTCCTGGCGGCAGCGTGTGTGACCGTGGCAGCGGGCTTCATTCCTCTGGTGACAGCCGCGCCGGCGCAGGCCACCCCCTCAGGATGTGTGGACTACTTGAAGAACAACACGTCTTATGCGATTGGTCCGAAGGTCAACAGCGCGTGCGGCTATGCCGAGGCCATCACCCGGGGCATGTGCAAGGCCGGGCTCCTCTCGATAGGGGTGAGGGAAGTGCATGCCTTGCGGGCATGCAACAGCTGAGAGGGTGATTGAGCGCTCGTAAAGGGCGCCCCGGCCGGTTCGGTGAACTGGCCGGGCGTCCCTGCGTATTGACCGGTGTGCGATCAGACCTTGGTGCGCGAGGTGTTGTAGAGCTTGGCCGCGAGCTCGGCGACCTCGTTCTGCGGCACGGCCTTGCCGCCGGTGCCCATCATCTGAGCCACATCGATGACGTTCACCCCGGCGATCGTGCTGTAGTCGGCCCACGCGCACATGGGCAACTCGAAGGCCTTCGGCCCGATGCCCGACGAAGCGTCGCCGGTGGGCGTGAACTTCGCGTTCTGGCACTTCATGATGGCGCCTTCGAAACCGGCCGGCTCGACGGTGGAGGGCTCGCCGACGAGTTCGATCTTGATGTCTTCCGACTCCTCCTCCTTGTCACCCTCCTCCAGCTTCTTGAACCAGCCGTCGAGCGCCTTCTCCGGGTCGGAGATCTCGCCCCACAGACCGCTGAGGCTCAGTGCCTTGCCCTTCATCGGGTCGGTGGAGTCGCCGGCCTTGTACTGGGCGCCTGCCTGCTGCGGGTTCTTGATACCGAGAAGGGTCTCGGCTTCCTTCTTGTCCTTGTCGGTGAGCTTGTCGTCGCTGTCCTTGTTCTTCTTGTACTCACCGACCGACGCCGCCGGAGTCAGCTTGTACCCCTTCGTGGAGTCGGCGACATCGCCGCCGCCGCCACCGCCCGCGGTGAACCACCAGACGCCACCCGCGACCACGGCGAGCGCGACGACCGCGGCGCCGATGATCAGACCCGTCTTCTTCGGCGCCCCGCCCGGCGGGGGCGGCGGGTAGGCGCCCGGGGTGCCACCGCCGTACGGGGGCTGCTGCGGTGGCTGGCCGTACGGGCCGGGCTGCTGGGGCTGGCCCCAGCCCTGCTGCTGGGGCTGCTGCGGGACACCCTGCGGAGCCTGCTGCGGGTAGCCGTAGCCGGGCTGGGGTGCCTGCGGCTGCTGGCCGTAAGGACCCGGCTGGCCGTACGGGCCGGGCTGCTGGGGCTGACCGCCGTACGGGCCCGGCTGGTTGTAACTCATTCAAGATCTCCTTGCGTGGATAACCCGGCCTTCGGGTCGGGTAGGAAACTCGTCGGTGCGGCGTATATGTCCTAAGCGGGGCATGGCTCCGGTCCCTCGGTACGCGTCGCGTAGGCGTACCCGTCCGCTCTTTGGAGAAGGCGGATGTGCCGGTGGTGGACCCCCTGGATGAGACCGTGCGGGGTGCGGATGTTGAAGCTACCGGTGGACCGGACGGCGAGTCTCCCGGTGTGCGTACCTGCGCGCTTCCCGGTGGGGACCGTGGCTCGCGCGTAGTCGCCGGTGGCGAACCCGAAGACGTGCTTCCGCCGTGGAAGGCGCAAGCGAGGGAACCCGTGTCTGTCGGCACGCGTACGGGCGTAGCTCCCGCGTCCGGTCGCCGCTACGGCCAGGACGGCGCGGGGGTACTGCTGGACCGCGTCGACCACACCCACGCACAGGGCGTCGAGGGTGTGGGACTTGGGCAGGCCGATACGCGTGCGGTTCCACTTGGTGCGTCCGCCGGACGCTCTGCGCACGACAGGGAAGAGGACGTCCAAGGCGCCGGCCAGCGCCGAGCGGGTGGCGTTGACAGCAGCGGCGGGTGAGAGGGGGGTCTTCGCCTGAGCGGTGATCTTCGCAAGCACGTTGGCGCGGCCGGAGAGGAAGTCGTCGATCGCGCGGTTTCCCTTGGCCTCGTTGCAGGGGACGCAGGCGAGGGTGAGGTTCGCGGTGTCTCCTGACGCGGATTCGAGAGCGAGCTGCTGAGGAAGCACAGCTCGGTCGGTCTGCTGTCCTGCAGCGAACGTAGCCATCAAGGTCACCTCCCCCGTGCGGTGATGGCTTGGTCTGGTCACACATGGCTGGTGAGCCCAGCCCGAGGCTGGGGAGTGTGTGACTCCTGGGTTCCCCTCCGGGCACTTATATGTTCCGAACATCTTGGCGGAAACCGGTGGGCCGCGAGGCGGCGGGGTTCACACCGTTACCAAACGTCCAGGTAATTCGTACGGAACTGTGGCGCGGCCAGTGGGCTCAGCGCGGGAGTCTGATGGCAGCCCACACCACTTTGCCTGGTCCGTCCCGTTTGCTCACGGCCCACTCGTCGGCCAACGCATCGACCAGCGTCAGCCCCCGACCGCGCCCCGAATCGATGGTCGGTGAGCACAGAGTGGGCTGCTCGTCCGACGCATCGTGTACCTCGATCCGAACGCCCTTGGGTTCGCGCTCGTAGCGCGTCTCGATCTGCCTCCCTCTGGGTACGCGGGCGTGGACCACGGCGTTGGTGACCAGTTCCGAGAGAACAAGCAGAGCCGAGTCCTCGATCACCGCCAGGCCCCATGCGAGTAGGGCCTGTTGCAGCTCCGCGCGTGCCAGGCCAACACTCCTCGGGTGCCTGGTCCAGCGCCGCACGATGAGCTGCTGTGAAACGTCTTCCATGGTGGTGCCACCGTCCGAAGGTCGTCGGTCCGTTCGTGCAAACGGTGTGACAGGACGGGGAATCAGCCCAGGGACAGGACGTGCGACTCCTGGAATCCGGTAGGACAGTGCGTCCTACGTCCTCTCAGTCTTCGAGTTCGAGACGGATGGCCAGTTCCCTGATGGAGGAGGACCGACGCCGCTCTCGCTCCCGCAGCTCGGCAACCAAGTGCCGGGACAAGGAGTGATATCTCATCCATTCAGGGGCGATCCGCTCGGCGACCAGCAGCGCGCGCGTGGCCTGGGCGTCGTGGCGCAGTTCGGCGTGCGCCACGGCGCGGTCCACGTGGTGCCGGGCAAGCCATGTGGGAGGCAGCGTCGACAGGCTGGGGATGCGCCTCGCGTGGCTGAGTGCCCTGTCGGGCTTGCCCATGTCGACGAAGGCGTTCACGGTGGCGACTCCCGCATTCGTCGGCCCGAAGGGCGTGGCGTAGTCGAGGCGGTCGCTCCCGATTCTCGCCGCGGCCGCAGCGGCGAGAGACAGCAGTTCCTCGGCGCTGTCGTTGCGTTCGGCGCGTACAGCGGCTGAAGCACCGCGCAGAAGCAGAATTCCCCACAGCGAGAGGTCGATCGGGGCCGAACGAAAGCCGGGCTCGATGCGTTCCGCCATCCGTACGGCCACTTGCTCGGCATCGGAGATACGACCCTGCTTGGAGAAGATCCAGGACAGCGATGACACTCCCATGATCTCCAACCGGGGGTCATCGGACTGGCGAGCCGCCGCCATCGAACGCTCGATGGCCGTGTATGCGGCGTCTTCCTTGCCAAAGGCCGTCAGCGTGGTGGCTGCTACCTGATACGCCTCGGCGAGGACGGCGTACGCGGCCGCACGGTCGTCATCCGTGTACTCACGCACCGCGGCACGGGCGTCCGTGAGGAGGACAGGTAGTAACGCTGTGATCTTCGTCAGCTCCCCGCGACGACGAATCTGTTCAGTGCTGCGCATGCCGGCCCGGAGCTGAGCCACGCTAGGGGGCGGTGTGTCCTCCTCGTTCCCGAGGCCGGCGAATTCCGACAACGGCGTCACCGCTTGCCGGAGCGTGAGGAGGCTCGGTGGCTCGTTCCCGTTGGATGAAGCGAGTACTGCTGGGGCCCCGAGCAGTACTGACGTCTCGACGTCCAACGCGCGGGCGAGGCTGTTCAGAGTGCCCATCCGGGCTGTCAGCCGCTGGTTCTGCTCCAGTTTGCGAACGGTGTCGATGCTGAGCTGGGCCTTCTCGGCCAGACCTTCCTGGGTCAGACCGCGGCGCAGCCGCAGTTCGCCCAGCCGGTCTCCGATTGTCGCCGCCATCGCCCTGCCCATCGGGAGAGGGAGTGTGCCGTCAATCACGCTACGCCGCGTGGTCGCCGGGGTGAGGCGGGTTGCGGTATCGGGTTCGAAATGGGGGCGGCCGCCCCCGTAAACTGTGCGCCGTGACCGAGAACACTCAGCATCAGCCAGCCAGCACCCCCGAACTGCCGACCCAGTACGCGCCGGCCGAGGTAGAGGGGAAGCTGTACGAGCGCTGGGTAGAACGCGGTTACTTCACGGCCGACGCGAAGAGCGACAAGCCCGCCTACACCATCGTCATCCCGCCGCCGAACGTCACCGGCAGCCTGCACCTCGGGCATGCCTTCCAGCACACGCTCATGGACGCCCTCACCCGCCGCAAGCGGATGCAGGGCTACGAGTCGCTGTGGCTGCCGGGCATGGACCACGCCGGAATCGCCACGCAGAACGTCGTCGAGCGCGAGCTCGGCAAGGAAGGCGTCTCCCGCCACGACCTGGGACGCGAGCAGTTCGTCGAGCGCGTCTGGCAGTGGAAGGAGGAGTACGGCGGCAAGATCCTCGGCCAGATGCGCCGTCTCGGCGACGGCGTCGACTGGTCGCGTGAGCGCTTCACCATGGACGAGGGCCTCTCGCACGCCGTCCAGACGATCTTCAAGAAGCTGTACGACGACGGTCTGATCTACCGCGCCGAGCGCATCATCAACTGGTGCCCGCGCTGTCTGACGGCCATCTCCGACATCGAGGTGGAGTACCAGGAGGACGACGGCGAGCTCGTCTCCATCCGGTACGGCGAGGGCGACGACAGCGTCGTCGTCGCGACGACCCGTGCCGAGACGATGCTCGGTGACACGGCGGTCGCCGTCCACCCGGACGACGAGCGCTACAAGCACCTGGTCGGCCGGGAGATCAGGCTGCCGCTGACGGACCGTTCGATCCCGGTCGTCGCGGACACGCACGTCGACCCGGAGTTCGGCACGGGTGCCGTCAAGGTCACCCCGGCGCACGATCCGAACGACTTCGAGATCGGCCAGCGCCACGGGCTGACGTCCCTGACGGTCATGGACGAGCGCGGTGTGATCACCGTCCACGGCCCGTTCCTCGGCCTGGACCGCTTCGAGGCCCGGTCCGCGATCGTCGGCGCGCTGCGCGCCGAAGGCCGGATCGTCGCCGAGAAGCGCCCGTACACCCACTCCGTCGGCCACTGCTCGCGCTGCAAGACGACGCTGGAGCCGCGTCTGTCGATGCAGTGGTGGGTCAAGGTCGAGCCGCTGGCCACGGCCGCCGGTGACGCGGTCCGTGACGGCCGCGTCAGCATCCACCCGCAGGACATGTCGAAGCGCTACTTCGACTGGGTCGACAACATGCACGACTGGTGCATCTCGCGCCAGCTGTGGTGGGGGCACCGCATCCCGGTCTGGTACGGCCCGGACGGCGAAGTCGTCTGCGTCGGTCCCGACGAGGAGCCGCCCACCGGCGAGGGCTGGACCCAGGACCCGGACGTCCTGGACACCTGGTTCTCCTCCGGCCTCTGGCCGTTCTCCACGCTCGGCTGGCCGGAGCGGACGCCGGACCTGGAGAAGTTCTACTCGACCGATGTCCTGCTCACCGGCCACGACATCATCTTCTTCTGGGTCGCCCGGATGATGATGTTCGGTCTGTACGCGATGGACGGCGAGGTCCCCTTCCGCACCATCACCCTGACCGGCCTGGTCCGCGACCAGTTCGGCAAGAAGATGTCGAAGTCGTCCGGCACCGCCGTGGACCCGCTGGACTGGATGAACGAGTACGGCTCGGACGCCGTCCGCTTCACCCTGGCCAAGGGCGCCAACCCCGGCACCGACGTGCCGATCGGCGAGGACTGGGTCCAGGCGTCGCGGAACTTCGCGAACAAGATCTGGAACGCCACCCGGTTCGCGCTGATGAACGGCGCCACCGTCGAGGGCCCGCTCCCCGAGCCCGAGAAGCTCTCCGCGACCGACCGGTGGATCCTCTCCCGGCTGAACGCCACGGTCGCCGAGGCCGACGCCTACTACGACGACTACCAGTTCGCGAAGCTCAGCGAGTCGCTGTACCACTTCGCCTGGGACGAGGTCTTCGACTGGTACGTCGAGCTGTCCAAGACGACCTTCTTCGCGGGCGGCGAGCAGGCCGAGGTCTCCCGCCGCGTCCTCGGTGAGGTCCTGGACGTCATGCTGCGCCTGCTGCACCCGGTCGTGCCGTTCGTCACCGAGACGCTGTGGACCACGCTCACCGGCGGTGAGTCCGTCGTCATCGCCGACTGGCCGAAGGACTCGGGCTTCCGTGACGCCGCCGCCGAGCGGGAGATCGAGCTGGTCCAGCGCGTCGTCACCGAGGTCCGCCGGTTCCGTTCCGACCAGGGTCTGCAGCCCGGCCAGAAGGTCCCGGCCAGGCTGACGCTGGACGGCACCGCGCTGGCGCCGCACGAGGCCGCGATCCGGCAGCTGCTGCGGCTGCAGCCGGAGGGCGAGTCGTTCCATGCGACGGCGACCCTGCCGGTCGCGGGCGCGGAGGTCGCGCTGGACCTGTCCGGTGTGATCGACGTGGCCGCGGAGCGCAAGCGGCTCGCGAAGGACCTGGCGGCGGCCGAGAAGGAGAAGGCGCAGGCCACGGCGAAGCTCGGCAACGAGGCGTTCCTGGCGAAGGCTCCGGACAACGTGGTCGACAAGATCCGCGGCAGGCTCGCCAAGGCCGAGGAGGACATCGAGCGCATCGGTGCCCAGCTGGCGAACCTGCCGCAGGGCTGACCCGGTTCGTACGAGGCCCCCGGAGCCACCCGGCTCCGGGGGCCTCGTCATACGCGTGCGTGGCTCCGCAGACCGTGGATGACGGAGGAGGCGCCGTACACGCCCGCCACCCTCGTGCTGCGCCGAGCCGTCGCGCCGCGTCGCCGCGGCGGGCCGGCGGTATGCGGGCCGCTGGGCGGCGTCGCCGCGTGCCGTCGACGCCGTGACCGCGCTCAGCGCCGGGCCCGGGAGCCGGTGTCCAGCGGTACGGGCACGTTCTCGATGCGGGAGTGGGTGGAGAGCATGGGCGGCACGCTGACGGCGGGCCCGAAGGAGGGCTCGTGCCGCGTACGCGCGCTGCTCCCGGCAGGGCTCCAGCGGCCTGTCTTTCCGGGTCCTGCGGGGCTCCAGCGGTTCCGGCAGACGGGCCCCGGTGTGCATGGGCCGGGCCTCGGCGGTTGTGTCGGTGGGCCTCCGTAGACTGGCAGCGTGAGTGAGCAGCAGCCCGATCCTTTTGACGATGCCGACGAGCGTGACGAGGCGGACGAGTTCGACGCGATCGTCGACGCCGAGACCGACCGCGACCCCGACCTGGCGGTGATCGAGGCCGGGAGCCGCACGCTGCGCACGCAGGCCGGATCGCGCCGGGGTGAGCAGGTGCCCTCGCGGCCCGCCGACCCGGAGGTGGACAAGGCGCTGCGCGAGGTGGAGCAGGAGCTCGCCGGCCGCTGGGGCGAGACGAAGCTGGAGCCGTCGGTCAGCCGGATCTCCGCGCTGATGGACGTCCTGGGCGAGCCGCAGCGCGCGTATCCCTCGATCCACATCACCGGTACCAACGGCAAGACGTCCACGGCCCGCATGATCGAGGCGCTGCTCGGCGGCTTCGAGCTGCGCACCGGGCGGTACACATCGCCGCACGTGCAGTCGATCACCGAGCGGATCAGCCTGGACGGTGCCCCCATCGAGGCCGAGCGTTTCATCGCGACCTACCACGACATCAAGCCGTACGTGGAGATGGTGGACTCGGCACAGGAGTTCCGGCTCTCCTTCTTCGAGGTGCTCACGGGCATGGCGTATGCCGCGTTCGCCGACGCTCCCGTGGATGTGGCCGTCGTCGAGGTCGGCATGGGCGGCAGCTGGGACGCGACGAATGTCATCGACGGGTCGGTCGCCGTGGTCACCCCGATCGATCTGGACCACACCGACCGGCTCGGCTCCACCACGGCCGAGATCGCCGGTGAGAAGGCCGGCGTCATCAAGCAGGGCACGACGGTGATCCTGGCGCAGCAGCCGGTGGACGCCGCGCAGGTGATGCTGAAGAAGGCCGTCGAGGTCGATGCGACGGTGGCCCGTGAGGGCATGGAGTTCGGTGTCGTCTCCCGTGAGGTCGCGGTCGGCGGGCAGCTGCTGACCCTGCGCGGGCTCGGCGGGGAGTACGAGGAGATCTTCCTCCCGCTGTACGGCGCCCACCAGGCGCACAACGCGGCGGTGGCGCTGGCCGCGGTCGAGGCGTTCTTCGGTATCGGCGCGCAGCATGCGCGCACGCTCGACGTGGAGACGGTGCGTTCCGCGTTCGCGTCCGTCGTCTCGCCGGGCCGGCTGGAGGTCGTGCGGCGCAGTCCGACGGTCGTCCTGGACGCCGCGCACAATCCGGCGGGGGCGCGGGCGGCCGCCGAGGGCATCACGGAGGCCTTCGGGTTCTCCCGGCTCATCGGTGTGGTCGGTACGAGCGGCGACAAGGACGTGAAGGCGCTCCTGGAGGCGTTCGAGCCCATCTTCACGGAGATCGTCGTCACGCAGAACTCCAGCCATCGGGCGATGGACGCCGATGAGCTGGCCGCGCTCGCCGTGGAGGTCTTCGGCGACGAGCGGGTGGTCGTCGAGCCGCGGCTCGACGACGCGTTGGAGGCGGCCGTCACGCTCGCCGAGGAGGAGGCGGAGTACGCGGGCGCCGGCGTCCTGGTGACCGGCTCCGTGATCACGGTCGGCGAGGCCCGGCTGCTGCTGGGGAGGGGCTGAATCCCATGCGTACGCTCTGTGCGTCCACTCTGATCGGCGAGTTCTTCGTGATCGGCTTCGCCGGTCTGGTGGCCATGAAGGACCCGGATCTGTCCGTTGCCACGGTCTGGGCGGTCAGCGGTGTCGCGATGGTGCTGTCACTGCTGCTGTGCGGGATGATCACCCGCCCCGGCGGGGTGCAGCTCGGCTGGGCCCTGCAGATCGGCCTGATCGCGAGCGGTTTCGTGGTCCCCACGATGTTCTTCCTCGGTGCGGTCTTCGCGGGCCTGTGGTGGGCCTCGGTCCACTACGGCCGCAAGGCCGACGAGGCGAAGGCGAGATGGGCGGCGCAGCAGGCGCAGCCCCAGTAGCCGGGCCTGTCCGACGCCGTGGGGCGGCATCCGGCCGGCCCCGGTCCGGGTGCCGCCGTTCGGTCGCACCCCTGTAGCCTCACCTCACCGCACACGTTGCCTGCAAGGAGCCGTACATCATGACCCAGCGCACCCTCGTCCTCCTCAAGCCGGACACGATCAGGCGTGGTCTGGTCGGCGAGATCATCGGCCGTATCGAGGCGAAGGCCGGCTGGCAGATCACCGCGCTGGAGCTGCGCCGGCTCGACCGCGAGACTCTGGAGCAGCACTACGCCGAGCATGTCGGCCGGCCGTTCTACGAGCCGCTCGTCGAGTTCATGCTGTCGGGCCCCGTCGTCGCGCTCGTCGTCGAGGGTGAGCGCGTCATCGAGGGCGTGCGCCAGCTCGCCGGCCCGACCGACCCGATCGCCGCCGCCCCCGGTTCCATCCGTGGCGACTACGGCACGATCGTCCGGGAGAACCTCATTCACGCGTCGGACTCCGAGGAGTCCGCCGAGCGCGAGCTCAAGCTGTTCTTCCCGGCAGTCTGAGGACTTCCCTTCGCGGATTCTTCCTGATTGCCTGTCAGCCATACAGCGCCCACAGCCTGGGGCGACCGAAGGAAATTCGGTCGCCCTTCGGCATACGAACCGCGATAGCGGGAACGCATCGCTCCGACTGGTCGTCACCCTTATTGAGGCGGGCCAGCGCGCGGTGTCCGGGCAGGCGGCACTACGATGGAAGCTCCACGCCACAGCACCCGTACATCACCCTCCTCGCCGACCTGAAAAGCCATCACAGCTCGATTTGGGAAGGCCCGACGCATCCTCATGGGACACAAGGGGAACTCAATGTCGTTCATCGGCCGTGACATGGCTGTCGACCTCGGGACCGCCAACACGCTGGTGTACGTCAGGGGTCGTGGGATCGTCCTCAACGAGCCGTCGGTCGTCGCCATCAACACCAACACCGGCGGCATCCTCGCGGTGGGCTCCGAAGCCAAGAAGATGATCGGCCGCACGCCCGGCAACATCGTGGCGGTCCGTCCGCTGAAGGACGGTGTGATCGCCGACTTCGAGATCACCGAGCGGATGCTCCGCTACTTCATCCTCAAGATCCACAAGCGCCGCTGGGCGGCCCGTCCGCGCATCGTCGTCTGTGTGCCGTCGGGTATCACCGGTGTTGAGCGGCGTGCGGTCATCGAGGCCTCGACCCAGGCCGGTGCCCGCCAGGTGCACATCATCGAGGAGCCCATGGCGGCGGCCATCGGGGCCGGTCTGCCGGTCCACGAGGCCACCGGCAACATGGTGGTGGACATCGGCGGCGGTACCACCGAGGTCGCCGTCATCTCCCTCGGCGGAATCGTCACAGCACAGTCCATCCGGGTCGCCGGCGACGAGCTGGACAACGCGATCATCCAGCACATCAAGAAGGAGTACAGCCTCCTCCTCGGTGAGCGGACCGCCGAGAGCATCAAGATCACCATCGGCTCGGCGTACGACCTCGACAAGGACGAGCACACCGAGATCCGCGGCCGTGACCTGGTCTCCGGCCTCCCGAAGACCGTGGTCATCTCCGCCGCCGAGGTCCGCAAGGCCATCGAGGAGCCGGTCAACGCGATCGTCGACGCCGTGAAGACCACGCTCGACAAGTGCCCGCCGGAGCTCTCCGGCGACGTCATGGACCGCGGCATCGTCCTCACCGGCGGCGGCGCGCTGCTGCGCGGCCTCGACGAGCGACTGCGCCACGAGACCGGCATGCCCATCCACATCGCCGAGGACCCGCTGGACTCGGTTGCGCTCGGCTCGGGCAAGTGCGTCGAGGAGTTCGAGGCGCTCCAGCAGGTGCTGGACGCCCAGCCGCGCCGCTAGCGGAGGCCGCTCTCCGCCGTACGGGCGTCTACCGACCCGTACGGCGGATCGTTGATACAACGGCATAAAGCACCACACGAGCAACACCGCAGAGCACAACGGCATACACATTCCGACGAGGAAGGCACGGCCGCCGCACGTGAGGGACACGAAAGAGAGCCGGTTGCTCCTGGTCCTGCTGATCGCCATCGCGTTCGCACTGATCACGGTGGACATCCGCGGCGGCGAGGAGTCACCGGTCGACGGCGCCCGGCAGGCCGCCGCCGCTGTTTTCGGACCGGTGGAGAACGGCGTGGCGGCCGCCGTCGATCCGATCGGCAACGCCATAGGAGCGGTCCGGGACTCGGGGGAGCGTCACGACCGGATCGCCGTGCTGGAGCGGGAGAACGCGGCCCTCAAGGCGCGGCTCGGCAGCGACGACCGCAACCGCAGCCGGGTCCGTCAGCTCGACAGCATGCTGAAGAAGGCGGCCAACGGGCAGTACGGCATCAAGGCCGCCGAGGTCATCGCGATAGGAGCCGCCCAGGGCTTCTCCTGGACGGTGACGATCGACGCCGGTTCCCGGGACGGCATCCTCCGCGACATGACCGTGCTCAACGGTGACGGGCTGGTCGGCCGGGTCACCACCGTCGGCCCGGACACCGCGACCGTTCTCCTCGCCAACGACCCGGACTTCACGGTCGGTACGCGCATGGAGCGCACCGACGAGCTGGGCTTCGCCACCGGACAGGGCGACCGGCCGCTGTCGGTACAGCTCCTCAACGGCAAGGCCAAGGTCAGGAAGGGCGACCGGCTGGTCACCTTCGGCTCGCAGGCCGACAAGCCGTTCGTGCCCGGTGTCCCGGTCGGCGAGGTCGTCCGCGTCGACCCCTCCGGCGGTGACCTCACGCGGACCATCTACGTCCGCCCGTACGTCGGATTCACCAAGCTGGACATCGTCGGAGTCGTCGTGCAGGCGCCCCGTACGGACCCGCGTGACGCGGTCCTGCCCGCGAAGCCGAAGCCGACCCCCACGCCCACCGTGACCGTGACCGTCACCCCGTCGCCGAACGGCGAGGACCAGGCGCTGGGCGGGGACCAGGCGCTGGACCGGGGACAGGAACAGGACCAGGGCCGGAGCGACCCCCTGGTCGACAGCACAGACGCCGTCACCGGCCGCGACGACGAGTAGCAGGAGGAGCTGAACACCATGCGCTTCAACCGGATGCTGCTCTCCACCACGCTCGTCGTGGTCGCACTCGTCGTCCAGGTGACCGTCCTCTCCCGCCTCCAGCTGCCCGGGGCCGTCCCCGATCTGCTGCTGCTCGTCGTCCTCGCTCTCGCCCTCGTGTACGGGCACACCAGCGGTGCCCTCATCGGCTTCGGCGCGGGGCTGCTCGCCGACCTCGCCCCGCCCGCCGACCACGCCGCGGGCCGCTATGCCCTGGTGCTGTGCCTCATCGGCTACCTCGCCGGACTCGCCCGGCCCGAGAACGGCCGGCTCACCTCGGCCACCGGTCCGATGGTCGTCGTCGTCGCCGCCGCGATCGGCTCGACGCTGCTGTACGCGGGCGTCGGCGCGCTGGTCGGTGACACCGCCGCCCGCCATGTCGGCCTGGGCTCGCTGCTGTTCACCGCCGCCGTGTACGACCTGCTGCTCGCGCCGTTCACCGTGCCGCTGATCATGGCGTTGGCGAGACGCGCCGAGAACGATCCGCTCGCCGACAACCAGGCCGGCGGCGGCGATGTCTCCAGCGGCTGGGCCTCGTCCGGCACCGGCCTGCGCATCGGCCGCCAGCGCAGCGGACTGCGGATCAAGGCGGCCAGGACCCGGGCGACCCGCGCCGGCCGCATCAGGGGAGTCAAGCGACTGTGACCGAGGGGGTATCGGCAGCGTGAGCAACATTCCCGAGACCGGGCGGACCCCCCGCGTCCAGATCCGGCTCATCGTCATCCAGGTCCTGGTCTTCTCCCTCCTGGCGACGCTCGGCGGGCGCCTCTGGTACCTGCAGATCCGCAACGGCGACGAGTACACGAACGAGGCGAAGAGCAACCACGTCCAGCAGGTCGTCCAGCCCGCCGTCCGCGGCGCCATCCTGGACGCCCGGGGCGTCCCGCTCGCCGACAACGAGACCCGCCTCGTCGTCTCCGCGTCCCGTACCGAGCTGATGAAGATGAAGGACGACGGCGAAGGCGTCCTGACCCGGCTCGCGGCCGTCCTCGGCATGAAGCCGAAGGAGGTCATGGACAAGGTCCGGCTCTGCGACTCCAAAACCCCGCAGCCCTGCTGGAACGGCTCCCCGTACCAGCCGATCCCGGTCACCGACGAGGCCACCACCCAGCAGGCCCTGCAGATCCGCGAGCGTGCCGAGGACTTCCCCGGCATCACCGCCGAGCCCACCGCCGTACGCCGATACCCGGCGCCCGGCAAGGCGAACACCGCGCAGGTCCTCGGCTACCTCTCGCCCGTCACCGACGAGGAGATCGAGAAGGCCAAGGACACCGACTCGCCGTACCTCCGGTCCGACCAGGTCGGCCGCTCGGGACTTGAGCGCACGTACGACAAGGAGCTGCGGGGCAAGGCCGGCGTCACCCGTTACGAGGTCGACAACCTCGGTCGCGTCATCGGGCAGGCCAAGCCGGACAAGGCGGAGCCCGGCGCGAACGTCGTCACCTCCATCGACGCCCGCGTCCAGGCGGTCGCCGAGTGGGAGCTCAACAACGCGATGAAGGAAGCCCGCAAGGTCTTCGACGACAACACCAACGAGAACTACAAGGCGGACTCGGGCGCCGTCGTCGTCATGGAGTCGAAGACCGGCCGCGTGGTGTCGATGGCATCGCTGCCCCACTACGACCCCAACGCCTGGGTCGGCGGCATCTCCGCCAAGGACTACGCAAGGCTCACCGGCAAGAAGTCCAACTTCCCCCTGCTGAACCGGGCCATTCAGGGGCAGGCCGCCCCCGGCTCGATCTTCAAGGTCGTCCCCACCACCGCCGCGGTCAACGCCGGATACGACTTCAAGGGCCGTTACCCGTGCCCCAGCTCGTACTCGATCGGCAACCAGGTCTTCAAGAACTTCGAGTCCCAGGGCCACGGCAGCATCACCCTCGGCCAGGCCCTCGAAGTCTCCTGCGACACCGTCTACTACGCCCTCTCCCACCAGCAGTGGTTGAAGGACGGCGGCATCAAGCCGAAGAAGAACCCGGCGGACTGGTTCTACAAGACCGCCCACCAGTTCGGCCTCGGCGCCGAGACCGGCATCGACCTGCCCAACGAGGTCACCGGCCGGATCCCGGACCGCCGCTGGAAGCAGAAGTTCTGGGAGGCGAACAAGGACTACTGGTGCAAGACCGGCAAGAAGGGCGGCAGCTACATCCAGCAGCTCTCCTACGAGAACTGCCTCGAAGGCAATCTCATGCGCGCCGGTGACTCGGTCAACTACTCGATCGGCCAGGGCGACACGCTCGTCACCCCGATCCAGATGGCCACCATCTACGCGGCGATCTCCAACGGCGGCACGCTCTACGACCCGACCGTCGGCAAGGCGGTCGTCAGCCCGGACGGCAAGAGCGTCCGCGAGATCAAGCCGAAGTCCCACGGCAAGCTGCCGATGACCCCCCAGACGCGCAAGTTGATGAACGAAGCCCTCGCGGGAGTCGCGACCCGCGGTACGGCCGCCTGGCGGTTCGGCGGCTGGCCGCAGGACAAGATCCCGATGCACGCCAAGACCGGAACGGCGGAGGTCCACGGCAAGCAGACGACCTCCTGGTTCGCCACGTACACCAAGGACTACTCGATCGTCATGACGATCTCCCAGGGTGGTACGGGCTCCGGCGCGTCCGGCCCCGCCGTGCGCAACATCTACAACGCGCTCTACGGCCTGGACATGGAAGGCAACCAGGACCTCAAGAAGGCCCTGCTGCCCGAGCCGCAGAAGACGCTGCCGAAGATCCAGCCCGACGGCTCGATCGACGCGCCGAAGATCACGCCGTACGTTCCGGTCAAGCCGGAGCCGGAGGGCGAGAAGGCGCTCGCGGGCCCGCCCGCGGCGACGGGACGGAGGGACTGAGACATGGCAGGAACCCATGGCTTCTCCGTCGCGCGGTACGCCCCCGAGCGCGGCGCGCTGTCGAAGCTCTTCGCCCGCGATTCGATGGTGCGCCGGCTGGACTGGCCGATGCTGGGCGCGGCGATCGCACTGTCGTTCATCGGCTCGCTCCTGGTGTGGTCCGCGACCCGCAACCGCACCGAGCTCAACCACGGCGATCCGTACTACTTCCTCTTCCGCCACGTCCTCAACACGGGCATCGGCTTGACTCTGATGGTCGGCACGATCTGGCTCGGGCACCGCACGCTGCGCGGCGCCGTACCGGTGCTGTACGGCATCTCCGTGGTGCTGGTGCTGCTGGTGCTCACACCACTCGGCGCGACCATCAACGGCGCGCACGCGTGGATCGTGGTCGGCGGCGGATTCTCGCTGCAGCCCTCGGAGTTCGTGAAGATCACGATCATTCTGGGCATGGCGATGATGCTGGCCGACCAGGTCGACGCGGGTGATCAGGTCCACCCCGACCATCGCACCGTCGCCAAGTCCCTCGGTCTGGCGGCCGTCCCCATGGCGATCGTCATGCTGATGCCGGACCTCGGCTCGGTCATGGTGATGGTGGTGATCGTGCTGGGTGTGCTGCTCGCCTCCGGTGCCTCCAACCGCTGGGTCCTCGGCCTGATCGGGGCGGGTGTCGGTGGCGCGGTGCTGGTCACCACGCTCGGACTGCTCGACGAGTACCAGATCAACCGCTTCGCCGCGTTCGCCAACCCGGAGCTCGACCCGGCCGGCGTCGGCTACAACACCAACCAGGCGCGGATCGCGATCGGCTCCGGCGGCCTGCTCGGCACCGGCCTCTTCAAGGGATCCCAGACCACCGGCCAGTTCGTGCCGGAACAGCAGACCGACTTCGTCTTCACCGTCGCCGGTGAGGAGCTGGGCTTCGTCGGAGCGGGCCTGATCCTCTTCCTGCTCGGTGTGGTCCTGTGGCGGGCCTGCCGGATCGCCCGCGAGACGACCGAGCTGTACGGCACGATCGTCGCCGCCGGGATCATCGCCTGGTTCGCGTTCCAGTCCTTCGAGAACATCGGCATGACCCTCGGCATCATGCCGGTGGCCGGGCTTCCACTGCCGTTCGTGTCGTACGGCGGCTCGTCCATGTTCGCGGTGTGGGTGGCGGTCGGGCTGCTCCAATCGATCAAGGTGCAGCGGCCGATGTCGGCCTAGGGCCTGATCCACCGGACATGCCCTAGGTGTTCTGTCCGGTGCAACACGCCCCGGACCGACAACGTCTCGGTTCATGCTGACGCGGAGGCGCCATGGCGACTAGATTTTGTTCATGGCGGACACGAAGCGAGAAGTCGAGCGCAAGTACGAAGCCAGTGCCGGGACCGAGCTGCCGGACCTGACCGGTGTGGCCGGTGTGACGGCCGTCGTCGACCAGGGCGTCACGGAGCTCGACGCCGTCTACTACGACACCCCGGAGCTGCGCCTCGCCGCAGACGGGATCACGCTGCGACGGCGTACGGGCGGCGGTGACGAGGGCTGGCACCTGAAGTTCCCCGTCTCCGTCGGCATCCGCGACGAGATCCGCGAACCCCTCGCCGACACGCTGCCCGGCACGCTTGCGGGCCTGGTCCGCTCGCGCACGCGCGACTCCGAGCTCGCTCCCGTCGTCCGGCTGCGCTCCTCCAGGGACGTCCGCCACCTGCTCGACGACCAGGGCGAACTCCTCGCCGAGTTGTCCGTCGACTCCGTGCGTGCGGAACGCCGCACCGAGGGCGGCGGCGCGACGTCCTGGACCGAGATCGAGGTCGAACTGGCCGACGACGCCGACCCCGCGCTGCTGGACGCGGTCGGGAAGCGGCTTCGCAAGGCGGGCGTCCTGCCGTCGTCGGCCACGTCGAAGCTGGCGCGGGCGCTGGAGGAAACGGCGCCCGGCTCCGCCGAAGCCGAAGCCGAAGCCGAAGCTGCCGCCGCGCCGCGCGACGCCGACACCGAAGCGCGGCCGGACAAGGAGGCCAAGGCCCCGAAGGCCGCCAAGGCCGCAGAGACCGTCAGGGACCGCGGGGCGCGGCTCGGCCCCAAGGACGCCGGGGAGTTCGTCCTCGCCTATCTGCGGGAGCAGCGGGACGCGATCGTGGCGCTCGACCCGGCCGTGCGGCGCGACCTGCCCGACGCGGTCCACCAGATGCGCGTCGCCACCCGCCGCATGCGCAGCGCCTTCAAGACGTACCGGAAGATCGTCGACCGCGGTGTCACCGACCCGCTCGGCGACGAGCTCAAATGGCTGGCCGGTGAGCTGGGGGCCGCACGGGACCAGGAAGTGCTCGCCGAGCGGCTGCATGGGCGGATCGACGGCCTGCCGGGGACGCTGGTGCTCGGACCGGTCCGGGCGAGGCTGCGGATCTGGGGGACCGCGAACCGCGAGGAGGCGCTACACCGTTCCGTCGCCGTGCTCGACACCGAGCGATACCTCGCGCTCCTGGACGCCCTCGACGCGCTGCTCGACGAGCCGCCGCTCCTCAAGGCCGCCACCGCGAAGCCCGGCGTCGCCCTGCCCAAGGCCGTGATCAAGGACTATCTGCGCCTCGCGGGGCGCGTCGGACACGCGCTCGGCCTCCCGGCCGGCCACGAGCGCGATCTCGCCATGCACGACGCCCGCAAGGCCGCCAAGCGCGCCCGGTACGCCGCGGAGGCTGCGACCCCCGCCCTCGGCAGGCCCGCCCGGAAGTTCGCCAAGCGCATGAAGGCCGTCCAGACCGTCCTCGGCGATCACCAGGACAGCGTCGTCGCCCGCGACACCCTCCGGGACCTCGCGATCCAGGCCCACGCGGCCGGTGAATCGGCGTTCACCTGGGGACTTCTCTTCGGCCAGGAACAGGCGTCGGCCGCCGACCGGGAGCGCGAGCTCCCCGGCGTGTGGGACAAGGCGTCCCGGCCCGGGTTGCGCGCGGCGCTGGCGCACTGACCTTCCGCGGCAGGCAGACGTGCCGGGAGCCACTGCCGATCGGGTTACGCTTGAGAGTCCCTCTGCCAGCCCACGAAGGTTCCAGATGTCTGCCGAGTCGGTCTTCCCACAGCTCGAAGCTCTGCTCCCGCATGTGCAGAAGCCCATCCAGTATGTGGGCGGTGAGCTGAACTCCACCGTCAAGCCGTGGGACGAGTGCGACGTCCGCTGGGCGCTCATGTACCCGGACGCGTACGAGGTCGGTCTGCCCAACCAGGGCGTCATGATCCTCTATGAGGTACTGAACGAGCGCGAGGGTGTGCTCGCCGAGCGCACGTACAGCGTCTGGCCGGACCTCGAAGCGCTGATGCGCGAGCACGGCGTGCCGCAGTTCACCGTGGACAGCCACCGCCCCGTGAAGGCGTTCGACGTCCTCGGCCTGAGCTTCTCCACCGAGCTCGGCTACACCAACATGCTGACTGCCCTCGATCTCGCGGGCATCCCGCTGGAGGCCAAGGACCGCACCGTCGACGACCCGATCGTGCTCGCGGGCGGCCACGCGGCCTTCAACCCCGAGCCGATCGCGGACTTCATCGACTGCGCGGTGATCGGCGACGGCGAGCAGGCCGTCCTGGAGATCACCGAGATCATCCGGGCCTGGAAGGCCGAGGACCGCCCCGGGGGCCGCGAGGAGCTGCTGTTCCGCCTCGCGAAGACCGGCGGGGTCTACGTCCCGGGCTTCTACGACGTCGAGTACCTGCCGGACGGCCGCATCGGCCGTGTCGTGCCGAACAAGTCGGGCGTGCCGTGGCGGGTGTCCAAGCACACCGTCATGGACCTCGACGAGTGGCCGTACCCGAAGCAGCCCCTGGTCCCGCTCGCCGAGACCGTCCACGAGCGGATGTCCGTCGAGATCTTCCGCGGCTGCACCCGCGGCTGCCGTTTCTGCCAGGCCGGCATGATCACGCGCCCCGTGCGGGAGCGAAGCATCACCGGCATCGGCGACATGGTCGAGAAGGGTCTCAAGGCGACCGGCTTCGAGGAGGTCGGCCTGCTGTCGCTGTCCTCCGCGGACCACAGCGAGATCGGCGACATCGCCAAGGGCCTCGCCGACCGGTACGAGGAGGACAAGATCGGTCTGTCCCTCCCGTCCACCCGTGTCGACGCGTTCAACGTCGACCTGGCCAACGAGCTGACCCGCAACGGCCGCCGGTCCGGTCTCACCTTCGCCCCCGAGGGCGGCTCCGAGCGCATGCGCAAGGTCATCAACAAGATGGTCTCGGAGGAGGACCTGATCCGTACCGTCGCCACGGCGTACGGCAACGGCTGGCGTCAGGTGAAGCTGTACTTCATGTGCGGTCTGCCGACGGAGACCGACGACGACGTGCTGCAGATCGCCGACATGGCGACCAAGGTGATCCAGAAGGGCCGCGAGGTCTCCGGCTCGAACGACATCCGCTGCACGGTCTCGATCGGCGGCTTCGTGCCCAAGCCGCACACCCCGTTCCAGTGGGCCCCGCAGCTCTCCGCCGAGGAGACCGACGCCCGCCTGGAGAAGCTCCGCGACAAGATCCGCGGCGACAAGAAGTACGGACGCTCCATCGGCTTCCGCTACCACGACGGCAAGCCCGGCATCGTCGAGGGCCTGCTCTCGCGCGGTGACCGCCGCATCGGCGCCGTCATCCGCGCCGTCTACGACGACGGCGGCCGCTTCGACGGCTGGCGTGAGCACTTCTCGTACGACCGCTGGATGGAGTGCGCGCAGAAGGCGCTGCCCGAGTTCGGTGTCGACGTCGACTGGTACACGACGCGTGAGCGTACGTACGAGGAGGTCCTGCCCTGGGACCACCTGGACTCCGGTCTCGACAAGGACTGGCTCTGGGAGGACTGGCAGGACTCGCTCGACGAGACCGAGGTCGAGGACTGCCGCTGGACGCCGTGCTTCGACTGCGGTGTCTGCCCGCAGATGGACACGCACATCCAGATCGGCCCGACGGGGAAGAAGCTGCTTCCGCTGACGGTCGTCAAGTAACGCTCCTGCGACGGCCCGGCCCGGAGGGAACCCTCGGGCCGGGCCGTCGCGTCTTCCCGATCATGGACTTGGACAAGCGGCAGCAGCGTCCCCAGCAGCCGGAAGGCTGTCTGACGGTGGCCATCAGGATCCCGGTACGGATCGTGGTTCTGCTGGTCGTCGTGCCCGTACGCATGGTGTGGGACGCACTCGTCGTCTGCGCGAAGGCGCTCGACCGCGTGCTGCTGCGCCCGCTCGGCCGCGCGCTGGAGTGGCTGTACGAGACGGTGCTCGCGCCGGTCGGCCGGGCGGGCGCCTGGATCGCCACGGCGGTCGCCACCGGAGCGTGGTGGCTGTTCAAGGCCGTCTTCTACTGGCCCTGGGTGGCGCTGTGGCGGTACGTGATCGTGCCGGTCGCCACCTACGGCATCGCGGCTCCGCTGGCCTGGCTGTACCGCGCCGTCCTGACCCCGGTCGGTCAGGGACTGGCCCGGATCCTGGCCTGGCTGTACGCCCGGCTGCTCACACCGCTGGGCCGCGGCATCGGATGGCTGGTGTGGGCGGTCTTCGTCTGGCCGTGGACCGCGCTGTACCGATGGCTGCTGACCCCGTTGGGACATGGCCTGACCTGGCTGTACGCGCATGTGCTCACCCCGGTCGCCGGTGGCCTGTGGACCGCCGTCGTATGGCTGACCGGCATCCTGGTCGTCGCGCCCGCCGTCTTCGTGTACCGCTGGATCCTCACCCCGATCGGCCGCGCCTTCGCGGCCATCGGCCGTGCTCTCGCGGTCGTCGGCCGCGAGATCGCCGACGCGTTCGCGGCCGCCTGGCGCGTCGCCGGGTACGTGTCACGGGCCGTCGGGCGCGCCCTCAAGTGGCTGGGCCGGCATCTGCTGGGGCGCCCGGTGGCCTGGTTCTACCGGAACGTCTGCACACCTCTCGGGCACTTCGTCCGCGATCAGCTCTGGGCGCCCGCCAAGCGGGCCGCGGCCGAGGCCGGACGAGCCGTGCGAGGTGCGCTCGCCTCCGCCCGCGAGACCGTGCGGCAGGCCCGCCGGGACTCCCCCTGGCTTCGCCGGGGGGACCCCCAGCGGGCACTGGTCGGCGGCCCGCGCGAGCCCGAGGCTGTGGAACCGGCACGGGCCCGGGCGCGTAACCTGGGAGGTACACAACACATACCGACTGTCCCCGGTGTGGCGCCCGGACCCGAGATCTCCCTGCACAAGCGGGGGTGAGCCGGGCGGGCATCCAGGGGTCAGCGCAGGCCAGGAAGGGCGGCGCGCCACCGCGCCCGCCCCGCACCGAGGAGAAGAACCACTGGGCAAGCGACAGCCCGAAGGCCCGCCGCCCGCACCCGCGGTGCAGCGCATCCGACTGCGCTACACCAAGCGCGGCCGCCTCCGGTTCACCAGCCACCGCGACTTCCAGCGCGCTTTCGAGCGTGCCCTGCGGCGCGCCGAGGTGCCGATGGCGTACTCGGCGGGCTTCACCCCGCACCCGAAGGTGTCGTACGCGAACGCCGCGCCCACCGGCACCGGCTCCGAGGCCGAGTACCTGGAGATCGCGCTCACCGAGGCCCGGGACCCGCAGAGCCTGCGGGCGCTGCTCGACGAGTCGCTCCCGGCCGGGCTCGACATCACGGACGCGGTCGAGGCGCGTACGTCGGGTCTGGCGGACCGGCTGACCGCGTCCGTCTGGGAGCTGCGGCTCGACGGAGTCGCGGTCGAGGACGCGGAGAAGGCCGTCGAGGCCTTCCTCGGCGCCGAGACCGTGGAGGTCCAGCGCCGGACGAAGAACGGCATGCGGACCTTCGACGCGCGCGGTGCCGTGGCCGGTCTCCAGGCGGCTCGTCCACAGCCTGATAGGCCCGGGGAGGGGCCCTGTGCGATACTGCGGCTGGTTGTTCGGCACGTGACACCTGCCGTACGACCCGACGACGTCCTGTCCGGTCTCCAAGCTGTGGCCGACCTGGCGCCGCCGGTCCCCGCAGCGGTGACCAGGCTGGCGCAGGGGCTCTTCGACGAGGAGTCCGGCACGGTGACCGACCCGCTCGCGCCCGACCGCGAGGCAGTCACGGCCGCCCCACCCACGGCCGCCGGACTCGCCGCGACGGCGCCGGAAGGTGCCGGTTCCGCGTAGGGGCGGTCGTCGAAGCGCCGCCCTCGTACTCGGGAGCCACCTGGGTCGGGCAGCGCACAGACCAGGAGACTTTCGCCAGGCCGTGCGTACATCGCGTACGGAACCGGCGAGCCAGACATACAGCTCCCGTGAGGCGCCCGCGCCCCGGACGGAGGCCCCGCGGACATCACGCGGGACGCGCCACCGGACCGGATCGAGGCGCGGCGCCCGGGAGCGTGACGGGAGAACCGCCCGCATGCTCGAGCCGAAGGACCCCGGTACGGCCGGGGACAACCAAGAGAACAACACACCGAGCGACACACTGCCGCCGCGCCGCCGTCGGCGTGCGGCGTCCCGCCCCGCGGGTCCGCCGGCCACGGTGGAGACGGTCACGGACGTGACCGCGTCGGTCGCTGCCGGTATACCGGCCACAGAGGTGCCCGCTGCCGCCGAGGTGGCCGCGGAGCCTGCCGCCGTTGAGGAGCCCGCGCCGCGTACGCGCCGCCGGGCGACCCGTAAGGCGACGGCGCCCGCCGGTTCGCCTGCGCCTGTCGAGGCGCCCGCCGAGCCGGTTGCCGCCGAGGCTGCCGTGCCGGCCGCTGTCGTGGCTGACACATCCGTTGAGGAGCCCGCGCCGCGTACCCGCCGCCGGGGGACCCGTAAGGCGACCGCGCCCGCCGGTGCGCCCGCGACTGCTGAGGCCGCTGCTGCGGTGGCCGAGACGTCCGCCGTCGCGCCCGCCGCCGAGGTGGCCGCGGAGCCTGCCGCCGCTGAGGAGCCCGCGCCGCGTACGCGCCGCCGGGCGACCCGTAAGGCGACGGCGCCCGCCGGTTCGCCTGCGCCTGTCGAGGCGCCCGCCGAGCCGGTTGCCGCCGAGGCTGCCGTGCCGGCCGCTGTCGTGGCTGACACATCCGTTGAGGAGCCCGCGCCGCGTACCCGCCGCCGGGCGACCCGTAAGGCGACCGCGCCCGCCGGTGCGCCGGCCGAGGCCGAGGCCGTGGCCGCTGCCGAGCCGGTGGCCGCCGGCGCCGACGAAGACGTTGAGGAAGGTGCCGTGAGCGAGAGCGCTGCGGAGACCGGGGCCGGCGCCGAGGTGCCCGCGCGGCGTACGCGCCGGCGTGCGACGCGCCAGGTGGCCACGCCCGAGCCGGAAGAGACCGTGACCGCCGAGGTCGCCGCCCCGGAGGCCGAGGAGGCCGCCGAGGAGCAGGCTCCGCGCGGCCGTACCCGCCGCCGCGCGACCCGTAAGGCGACCGCGCCCGCCGGGGCTCCGCAGGAGGCCCAGGAGGACGAGACCGCGGCGGGCGAGGGCCTGCCCGCGGACACCGTGGCGCGGATCGCGGCCGGCGAGGCAGAGGTCGAGGCCGCCGAGCGTGCCGCGACTCGCGGCCGCACCCGGCGCCGGGCCGCGGTGCCCGAGTTCACCGCCGAGCCGGAGCAGGCCGAGAAGCCCTCCCGGGCCCGTCGTGCCGTCCGGCCCGCCGTGGCCGTGTTCCAGCCGCCGGTCTTCACCGAGCCGATGTTCCAGACGCCGGAGACCGCCGCTGCCGCGGCCGCCGCCGAGGCCGCCGAGGTGGCCGAGGAGGAGGCCGTCGAGACCGCCCCGGTCGCCGAGGCCCCCTCGCGCCGTCGCCGTCGCCGCCGTGGCGAGCCCGCCGAGGCCGTGGAGGCCGTCGAGCCCGCCGAGGCGGAGGAGCCGGAGGCCGAGGCAGTCGTCGAGGGCGAGGAGGCCGAGGAGGCCGAGGAGTACGAGGACCGTCCCTCGCGCCGGCGCCGCCGCGGTGGCCGCCGTCGCCGCCGTGGCGAGGCCGTCGAGGCCGAGGAGTCCGCGGAGGAGCGCGAGGCCGAGGCCGCCGAAGAGGCGGAGCGGGCCGAGGAGGAGTCCGAGGAGGAGGGCTACGAGGAGGCCGAGGCCGGCACGCCGTCCGCGCCGGGTACCAGCAGCAGCCGTCGTCGCCGTCGTCGCCGCCGCCGTACCGGTGAGGCCGCCGAGACCGAGCCGGGCGCGGACGAGCCGGAGCGTACGGTCGTCAAGATCCGTGAGCCGCGTCCCGCGCGGGAGAAGGCAGCCGAGCCGTCCGACGAGGTGCAGTCCATCAAGGGATCGACCCGTCTGGAGGCGAAGAAGCAGCGCCGCCGCGAGGGCCGCGAGCAGGGCCGCCGCCGCGTGCCGATCATCACCGAGGCGGAGTTCCTCGCGCGCCGCGAGGCCGTCGAGCGCGTGATGGTCGTCCGGCAGAACGGCGACCGCACCCAGATCGGCGTCCTCGAGGACAACGTGCTCGTCGAGCACTACGTCAACAAGGAGCAGTCGACCTCGTACGTCGGCAACGTCTACCTGGGCAAGGTGCAGAACGTACTGCCGTCCATGGAGGCCGCGTTCGTCGACATCGGCAAGGGCCGCAACGCCGTCCTGTACGCCGGTGAGGTCAACTTCGAGGCGCTGGGCATGGCCAACGGCCCGCGTCGTATCGAGAGCGCGCTGAAGTCCGGCCAGTCCGTCCTCGTCCAGGTGACGAAGGACCCGATCGGCCACAAGGGCGCCCGCCTGACCAGCCAGGTCTCGCTGCCCGGCCGCTATCTGGTGTACGTGCCCGAGGGCTCGATGACCGGTATCAGCCGCAAGCTGCCCGACACCGAGCGCGCCCGTCTGAAGACCATCCTCAAGAAGATCGTCCCCGAGGACGCGGGCGTCATCGTCCGTACCGCCGCGGAGGGCGCCAGCGAGGACGAGCTGCGCCGCGACGTCGAGCGACTGCAGGCGCAGTGGGAGGAGATCCAGAAGAAGGCCAAGAGCGGCGGCAGCTCGAACGCGCCTTCGCTTCTGTACGGCGAGCCGGACATGACCGTCCGCGTCGTGCGCGACATCTTCAACGAGGACTTCTCGAAGGTCATCGTCAGCGGCGACGAGGCGTGGGAGACCGTCCACGGCTACGTCTCGCACGTGGCGCCCGACCTGGCGGAGCGGCTGAACCGCTGGACCTCCGAGGTCGACGTCTTCGCGACGTACCGGATCGACGAGCAGCTGATGAAGGCGCTGGACCGCAAGGTCTGGCTGCCGTCCGGCGGCTCGCTGGTGATCGACAAGACCGAGGCGATGGTCGTGGTCGACGTCAACACCGGCAAGTTCACCGGCCAGGGCGGCAACCTCGAGGAGACCGTCACCAGGAACAACCTGGAGGCGGCCGAGGAGATCGTGCGCCAGCTGCGGCTGCGCGACCTGGGCGGCATCGTCGTCATCGACTTCATCGACATGGTGCTGGAGTCCAACCGGGACCTGGTGCTGCGGCGACTGCTCGAGTGCCTGGGCCGGGACCGTACGAAGCACCAGGTCGCCGAGGTCACCTCGCTCGGCCTGGTCCAGATGACCCGTAAGCGGGTCGGCCAGGGTCTGCTGGAGTCGTTCTCGGAGACCTGCGTGCACTGCAACGGCCGTGGCGTGATCGTGCACATGGAGCAGCCGGCCACCGTCGGTGGCGGTGGCGGCGGCAAGCGCGGCAAGAAGCGCGGCCGCGGTGGCGCCGAGCACGTCCACGAGCACGAGGTGGCGGTCGAGGCCCCCGTCGAGGAGGCGGAGACCGAGGCCGAGGTCGCGGCGGAGGCCGCGGCGCCGGCCGCGCTGCCCGAGACGCCTGCGGCGGAGCCGCTGATGGACACGATCGCGCCGGACGAGGAGCTGTACAGCAGCGTCGCCGAGGCCGAGGCCGCTGTCGGCCGCCGTGGCCGCCGTCGGGCGACCCGCAAGGCGACCACTCCGGCGGGTGCGCCGAAGCAGGCCGAGCCGGTGCAGGAGGCCGCCCCGGCCCCCGCCGCCGAGCCGGTGCCTGCCGCCGAGCCCGGCCTGCCGGCCGAGGCTCAGCCGGTCGCGGAGGAGGCGGCCCCCGCGGGTCGTACCCGCCGCCGGGCCACCCGTAAGGCGACGGCTCCGGCCGGTTCGCCGAAGGGGACCGAAGCCCCTGTCGAGATCGTGGCCGAGGCGCCCGCGGTGGTCGAGACCGAGGCCCCTGTGGCCGAGGCCCCGGCCCCCGTGGAGGAGGCGGAGACCGAGGCCGTGGCCGCGGCACCGCCGCGTGCGCGCCGTCGGGTGACCCGCAAGGTCACCGCCCCCGCGGGCTCGCCGTCCGGCGCCGAGGAGGCCGCGGTCGTCGTGGTCGCCGCTTCGCCCCAGGCGGAGCCCGAGGTGCAGCCCGAGGGGGAGCTGGTGGAGGCCGTGGTCGACGCCGAGGAGGCCGCTCCGGCCAAGAAGGCGGCCCGTAAGACCGCCAAGAAGGCCACGGCGAAGAAGGCCGCCACCAAGAAGACGGTGGCCAAGAAGACCGCGGCGAAGAAGACGACCGCCAAGAAGGCCACCAAGGCGGCCGCCAAGAAGACCGCCGCTGCGGAGCAGCAGACGCTGCCCTCCGTGACGGCGTCCGCCACCGTGTCCGTCGAGAGCTGAACAAGCGATGACCGACGGCTGAACATTCGTGTCCCGTCCCTCACGACCGGGGGACGGGGCGCGGTGTTTGTAGCGCAATTGATGCCTGGCCCCGTTAACGGCCCAGAAATTGACTAGGAAATTCCTGATAATGTGACGGCGGTCGCTGCCGTGCCGGGGCCCCGCCCGGAGACTACGGTCGGTGACCGGCCCGGTTGAAGGGACAGACCGGTCCCAGCATTCCTCGGTAGGGCGTCGGCAATAGCGCCGGAGGGGTTCGCGCGGCCCACAGACGCCCCGCAAACCCCGGACCTCTGCCACAAAGAGCTCTTGCGGTGTTCAAGGAGGACGTCCATGCCGAGCAGCAACGAGCAGCCCATCCCCGCTGCCCGCCCGGTCATCGGTGAAGAAGAGATCGAAGCAGCCGTACGCGTACTGCGCAGCGGCCGGGTCGTACAGGGCCCCGAGGTGGCCGCGTTCGAGGAGGGCTTCTCGGAGCTCGTGGAGGGCCGCCACTGCGTGGCCGTCAACTCCGGTACCTCCGCGCTGCACCTCCTTCTGATGGCTTTGAACATCGGCCCGGGTGACGAGGTGATCGTCCCGTCGTTCTCCTTCGCCGCCTCGGCCAACGCGGTCCGCCTGGTCGGCGCCGACGTCGTCTTCGCCGACATCGAGGCGGACACGTACTGCCTCGACCCGGCCGCCGTCGAGGCCGCCATCACCCCGCGCACCGCCGCGATCATGCCGGTGCACCTGTACGGCCACCCCGCCGCGATGGACAAGATCATGGCCATCGCGGACAAGCACAAGCTCGCCGTCGTCGAGGACGCCTGCCAGGCGCACGCGGCCGCGCTGAACGGCACCCCGGTCGGCGCCTTCGGCTCCGGCGGCACGTTCAGCTTCTACCCGACGAAGAACATGCACAGCCTTGAGGGCGGCATGATCTCCACGGGCGACGCCGAGGTCGCCCGCACCCTGCGCCTGCTGCGCAACCAGGGCATGGAGCAGCGGTACGCCAACGAGATCGTCGGCGCCAACATGCGCATGACGGACGTCGCCGCCGCCGTCGGCCGCGTCCAGCTCTCGAAGCTGGGCGGCTGGACCGAGCAGCGCATCGCCAACGCCGCGTACCTCACGGAGAACATCACCGCGGCGAACGTGGTGACGCCGGTGGTCGCCGAGGGCGCCCGGCACATCTACCACCAGTACACGGTCCGTATCCAGGGTGACCGCGACGCCGCCATGGCGAAGCTCACCGAGGCCGGCGTCGGCAACGCCGTCTACTACCCGACCCCCATCCACCGGCTGAAGCCGTACTGGGAGCCGGACCAGAAGGCCGGCCGGAACTGGGACCTGCCCGAGACCGAGCGGGCGGCCGCCGAGGTCGTCTCGCTCCCCGTCCACCCCTCGCTCACCGAGGGCGACCTTGAGCGCATCGTCACCGCTGTGAACGCGCTGGGAGAGAACCTGTGACTGCTGCTGGACTGCGGGCCGGGCTGATCGGCCTCGGCTCCATGGGGCGCCACCACGCCCGTGTACTGGCCGGGCTGGACGGCGTCGAGCTGGTCGGCGTCGTCGACCCGATGGGCGACAAGAACGGCTGGGCGCAGGGCGCCCCCGTGCTGTCCACCGTCGAAGAGCTGATCGCGCTCGGCGTCGACTACGCCGTGGTGGCCTGCCCCACCGCGCTGCACGAGGAAGTCGGCCTCAAGCTCGCCGAGGCCGGGATCGGCGCTCTCATCGAGAAGCCGGTCGCGGACACCGTCGAGGGCGCCCGCCGCCTCGTCGAGGCCTTCGAGTCGCGCGGCCTGGTGGCCGGTGTCGGCCACATCGAGCGCTGCAACCCGGCGCTGCGCAGCCTGCGCTCCCGGCTGGAGGCCGGCGAGCTCGGTGACGTCTTCCAGGTCGTCACCCGCCGCCAGGGCCCCTTCCCGCACCGCATCGCCGATGTCGGCGTGGTCAAGGACCTCGCCACCCACGACATCGACCTGACGGCCTGGGTCACCGGCCAGCAGTACACGTCGATCGCGGCGCACACCGTCTCCAAGTCGGGCCGCCCGCACGAGGACATGGTCTCCGCCGTCGGCAAGCTCTCCGACGGCACGATGGTCAGCCACCTCGTCAACTGGCTGAGCCCGCTCAAGGAGCGCTTCACCTCGGTCACCGGCGAGCGCGGCTGCTTCATCGCCGACACCCTCACCGCCGACCTGACGTTCTACTCGAACGCGGCCGTGACGACCGAGTGGGAGGCCCTCCAGGCCTTCCGCGGCGTCTCCGAGGGCGACATGATCCGCTACGCCATCCCGAAGCGCGAGCCGCTCCTCGTCGAGCACGAGCTCTTCCGGGACGCGGTCCTCGGCAAGTCGCAGGACATCTGCACGCTCCGCCAGGGTCTGCGCACCGTCGAGGTCGCCGCGGCCGTCATCGACTCCGCCAACAGCGGTCTCACCGTGCAGCTGACCCCGGAGGACGTGGCCAGTTGACCACCCCCGATGTCACCGTCGTCGTAGCCGTCTACAACACGATGCCGTACCTCACCGAGTGCCTGAACTCGCTGGTGGGACAGAGCATCGGCGTGGACCGGCTGGAGGTCGTGGCCGTCGACGACGGCTCGACCGACGACAGCGGCCGGGAACTCGACCGCTTCGCCGAGCGGTACCCCGGCACCGTGAAGGTGATCCACCAGGCCAACTCCGGTGGTCCGGCTGCCCCGAGCAACCGGGCCCTGGAGGTGGCCACCGGCCGTTACGTGTACTTCATCGGCTCCGACGACTACCTCGGCACCGACGCGCTGAAGCGCATGGTGGCCTGTGCCGACAAGCACGGCTCCGATGTCGTCGTCGGCAAGATGGTCGGCACGAACGGCCGCTACGTCCATCAGGCGCTCTACAAGAAGAGCGACCCGGACATCAGCCTGTACGCCTCGGCGCTGCCGTTCACGCTGGCCAACACCAAGCTGTTCCGGCGCGAACTGGTCGAGCAGCACAAGCTGCGCTTCCCCGAGGACCTGCCGGTCGGCAGCGACCAGCCGTTCACGATCGAGGCGTGCGTACGGGCGAAGAAGATCTCGGTCCTCGCGGACTACACGTACTACTACGCGGTGAAGCGCGGCGACGCGAGCAACATCACGTACCGTGCCAACCATCTGGCTCGGCTGCACTGCACCGCCGAGATCATGAAGTTCACGGCCGGTCTCATCGAGGCGGGCCCGCAGCGTGACGCGGTGTTCAAGCGCCACTTCACCTGGGAGCTCGCCAAGCTGGTCCAGGACGACTTCCCGGCCCTCGACCGGGAGACGCAGATCCAGGTCTGCGCCGGGATCGCGGCACTCGCCGACGAGTACTTCACCGAGCCGCTGCGCGACTCGATGGACGTCAAACGGCGGGTACGGATCGCGCTCGCCCAGCGCGGCGCCGTCACCGAGCTCGTCCGCGCCATCAGCGAAGAGGCTGCCGACGGAGCGCCCCCGATGCTGCTGGAGGACGGCCGCGCGTTCCTGCGCTACCCCGGCTTCCGTGACTCGGCGCTGGGGCTGCCGGACCGGCTCTTCGAGGTCATCGGCGAGGCCGTGCCCAAGCAGCTCGCCGACGGCACGGGACTGATCTCCGCCCAGTGGGAGCAGCTGGGCCAGGATCTGACGCTGGCCCTCGCGGTCCGCGTCCCGGTCGCCGGAGAGACGGACTCCGCCGTCATCCGGCTCGCCAACAAGGCCATGCCGAAGAGCGCCGACAAGCCGGGTGCCCGCCGGCTGCCCGTCGGCACCGAACTGCCCGCCCTGGCAGGGGAGCTGAGCCGCACCGCGACCGCCGACGGCAGGGGGACGGTGCTCACCGCCCGGATCCTCGTCAAGCCCGCGAGGGCCAAGCTCGGCGTCCGCGCCTATGTGGACGTGGCAGGCTCGACGTACGAGGTCCCGGTGAAGACCCTGGGCCGACCGCTTCCCCTGGCCCGGCGCTGGCGCGAGAAGGTCCCGTACCGTATCTCCGCCAACGCGAACGCCAAGGGGCGGCTGGTGATCACCACGGCTCCGCTCTGGGAGTCCCCGTCGTCCGGCGAGGGCAGCCGGCTGCGCCACTTGATGTCCCGTGTGAAGAGGAAACTGACCCGATGAATATCTGTGTAGTCGCGCTCGGCAAGATCGGGCTTCCGCTCGCCGTGCAGTTCGCCGCCAAGGGCCACAAGGTCATCGGCGCCGACGTCAACGAGAAGGTCGTCGAGCTGGTCAACGCCGGCACCGAGCCCTTCCCCGGTGAGCACGACCTGGACGTCAAGCTGAAGCAGGCCGTCGACGCCGGGCTGCTGTCCGCCACCACCGACACCGCTGCGGCCGTCGCCCGGTCCGAGGCCGTCGTGGTCGTCGTCCCGCTGTTCGTGGACGCCGAGGGCACCCCGGACTTCGGCTGGATGGACAACGCCACCCAGGCCATCGCCAAGGGCCTCAAGCCCGGCACCCTCGTCTCGTACGAGACGACCCTGCCGGTCGGCACCACCCGCACCCGCTGGGCGCCGATGCTGGAGCAGGGCTCCGGTCTGACCGCCGGCGAGGACTTCCACCTGGTGTTCTCGCCGGAGCGCGTCCTCACCGGCCGGGTCTTCGCCGACCTGCGCCGCTACCCGAAGCTCGTCGGCGGCATCGACGAGGCCTCGACCCAGCACGGCGTGGAGTTCTACGAGCAGGTCCTCGACTTCGACGAGCGCGCCGACCTGCCGCAGCCGAACGGCGTGTGGGACCTGGGCACCGCCGAGGCCTCCGAGCTCGCCAAGCTCGCCGAGACCACGTACCGCGACGTCAACATCGGCCTGGCGAACCAGTTCGCGCGCTTCGCCGACAAGAACGACATCGACGTCAAGAAGGTCATCGAGGCCTGCAACTCGCAGCCGTACAGCCACATCCACCAGCCCGGCATCGCCGTCGGCGGCCACTGCATCCCGATCTACCCGCGGATGTACCTGTGGAACGACCCGGAGGCGACCGTCGTGCGCTCGGCCCGTGAGGCCAACGCCGCCATGCCGGAGTACGCCGTGGACCTGCTGGCCGCCGCCTACGGCGACCTGAAGGACGTGAACGTGCTGGTGCTGGGCGCCGCCTACCGCGGTGGCGTCAAGGAGACCGCGTTCTCCGGTGTCTTCCCGACCGTCGAGGCGCTGAAGGCGCGCGGCGCGGTGCCGTTCGTCTCGGACCCGATGTACACGGACGAGGAGCTCTCCGCGCACGGCCTCACCCCGCACCAGGGCCAGAAGGTCACCGCGGCGATCCTCCAGGCCGACCACGCCGAGTACCGCGAGCTGGCCGCCTCCGACCTGCCGGACGTCACCGTCCTGGTCGACGGCCGCCGCACGACGGACCCGGCCCGCTGGGAGGGCGTCCGCCGCGTCGTCATCGGCGGCTGAGGACGGCCTGTCCCGTACGTAACGAACTGAGGCCCTGCCCCGCGCACCTGTGGGGCAGGGCCCGCTCGCAGGAGGGTTCCCCATGACCTGGTTGATCACCGGCGGCGCCGGATTCATCGGCTCGCACGTGGTGAAGGCCATGACCGACGGCGGTGAGCGCGTCGTCGTCCTCGACGACCTCAGCACGGGACGCCCCGAGCGGCTCCCCGCGGGTGTCCCGCTGGAGGTCGGCACCGTCCTCGACCGTGACACCGTGGACCGCGTCCTGCGCGAGCACGCCGTCACCGGGATCGTGCACATCGCGGGCAAGAAGCAGGTGGCCGAGTCCGTCGAGAAGCCTCTCTACTACTACCGGGAGAACGTGGAGGGCCTGCGGGTCCTCCTCGACGCGGCCGTCGCCGCAGGCGTGAGCCGGTTCCTGTTCTCCTCCTCCGCCGCCGTGTACGGCATGCCCGACGTCGACCTCGTCACCGAGAAGACGCCGTGCGCGCCCATCAACCCGTACGGCGAGACCAAGCTCGCCGGCGAATGGCTCGTCACGGCGGTCGGCGCGGTGCACCCGATGGCGACCGCCTCGCTGCGCTACTTCAACGTGGCGGGCGCGGCCACCCCCGAGCTCGGGGACGACGGCGTCTTCAACCTGGTGCCGATGGTCTTCGAGCGGCTCACCGCCGACGACGCGCCCCGGGTCTTCGGCGACGACTATCCGACGCCCGACGGCACCTGCATCCGCGACTACATCCATGTCGAGGACATCGCCTCCGCCCATGTCGCGGCGGCCCGCCGGCTTGCCGCCGACCCCGACGCCCGGCTCATCCTCAACATCGGCCGCGGCGAAGGAGTCTCGGTCGCGGAGATGGTTGGGATCATCCAGGACGTCACCGGTCACACCGACGTCAAGCCGCAGGTCACCGAGCGCCGGCCCGGCGACCCGGCGCGGGTCGTGGCCTCCGCCGACCGCATCCGCGAGGAGCTGGGCTGGAACGCGCGCCACGACGTGCGGGAGATGGTCGAGTCGGCGTGGGCGGGCTGGCAGCTGCGCCATCCGTAGGTCATCCGGCCATCCGCACAGCTCAGTTGGTACGACGAAGGGCCCCCGGGACGCATCCCGGGGGCCCTTCCTCGTACTCGTATCAGCGCTCTTCGAGGAACAGCTTCTCGAACTGCTTCCGCACGACGGGCCAGTCCCACGCCGAGAGTGCGTGCTCGGCCGCGAGCTTGCCCGCGTTGCGCCACGCCTCCTCGGTGGCCGTGGTCTCCAGAATGCGCTTCGCCGCCTCCTCGGGGGAGCCGACGACCCAGCCCTCCGGGTAGAGGGTACGGGCGCTGTTCGGCTTGCCCGCGTAGAACGGCCAGTCGCGGGCGACCGGGACGGCGGCGCTCGCCGCACCCTCCATCAGGCCCACGTGGCAACCCTCACGGACCGAGGAGCTGATGATGGTGCCGATCTCTTCGAGCTTCGACGGGACGTCGTCCGTCGGACCGAGCCGCAGCACCGCGCCGGACTCCTCCAGCGGGGCCAGCTCCCTCTCGAACTCGCGACGGTACTCGCGGGTCGCGCGGCTGGTCTTCGGGTCCATGTCGCCGCCGACCAGGATCAGCCGGTAGCGCTCGTCGTGCCTGCGCACCCGCTCCAGGACGTCCACGGCCCACTTGGGGTCCTTGGCGACCTGGCTGATGCCGATCAGACCCAGGTTGAAGCGGGCCTCGGCCGGCTTCGGGCGGGCGAAGCCCGACAGGTCCATCGCGTTGTCGAGGATGTGGAAGCGAGGTGCTTGCTCACCGCGCAGCTGCGGGACGAGCGAGGCGGCCAGGTCCTTGACGTGCGGGGCGACGAAGACCAGATCGTCGATCCGCGAGAAGTCCGTCATGTGCGGCCAGCGCGTGAACGCCTCGTAGCTGTGCAGCCGGACCACGATCCGGGTGTCACCCGGGTCGATGGTGGTGAGCATCGCGGCGGGACCCACCGACCAGTCGAGGAAGACCGTGTCGGCCCAGTCGAGGTGCGGCCGGATCAGCCGCTCCACCTCTTCCTGGTAGTCGCTCGTGCCGCCCGACAGCCGGTCCTCCAGCATCCGCCGGCCCGCCCACGCGATCCGCTTCAGCGGCTTCGTCGCGGCCAGGTCCAGGTAGCGGAGCTCGACATCGGGGTGGTTCCCGAAGTGCTCCAGGATGTGGTGGAGGAAGTTGTCGTTGGCGCTGGTGGTCACCAGCAGCCGCAGCGGACGGTCCTTGGGGGCCGGGGCGGCAGGGGTCCTGCGGCCCTGCGGACGGCTCAGCGCCTGCATCGCCTTCGAGCGGTACAGCGGGGCGACGAAGCCCTCCGCGTCCTTCGCCAGCGGCGAGGACAGCTGGTCGATGTGCAGCACCCGGTGGAAGTCCAGGAACAGCGCACGGTCCAGCGCGCCAGCCGCCGCGTCGATCTTCCCCGCGGCGAACTGCGCGTCCGCGTGGGCGAGCTGGGCCGCGACCGCCCTGTCGAGATGACGCGGGCTGATGCCCTTCGTGATCTCCTTCATGACGCCCTCGTCGAGCAGCTGCGCCTTGAGCCCGAGGTCCGGGATCTTCGACGCGGCATCCGCGAGCGCTATGGCGGCGCCGCTGGTACGGCCCGCCCACTGCATGCCCTCGGCGACGTAGCGGGACGTCACGGCGCGCACCTTGGTCGGCACACCGGGAGCGGTCACGGCGGAGCGCCACAGCCGGGCACCGACCGTGGAGCGCATCACGGGCCGCGCGGTCGCGGTCCGCAGCAGCGCGGCCGGCAGTCCGTCCACGGAGCGGCGCACATCGCGGGCGACGGCATCGAGCGGAGGCAGGACCGAGCGGCGCGGGACGCTGCCGCCCTGCGCCCGCAGGCCCTCGACGGCCTTCAGCGCGGGCGCGAGACCGAACATGGCCTCGGCGCTGCGGTTGTACTGGGCCAGTCGCCACACGGTGTACACGGCGCCCGGGTCGAGGGCGACCAGGACGTCCGCCTTACGGGCGCGGGCGCGCAGCCACGAGTCGCCCTTCGACTGCATCCACACCCGCATACCGAGCGGGGAGGTACGGGCCTTGCGGCGCAGCGCCTGGCTGCGGTGCGCCACGCTGCGCGGCAGCTGGTGCAGCCCGGCCAGCTCCAGCGCGGAGATCTCCTCGGCGTTGGACTCCAGGTGGAACGTGCCCGCCAGGTGCACCCGCGCACCCTGGGCGTTGAACTTGCGCACCGAGTCGGCGAGCACACCGAACTGCGGCTTGGCAGCGGCGATGAACAGGACTTCGGTCACGGGGTGGGTCCTCCGGCGACGATCGACTTCTCGGCGAGGGGCGCCACGTCCTCGATGGCCGGCGCCGCGGCGTCACCGGCCTTGAGCTCCTGGGCCCCGGGCGAGGTGCGCTCCGCCAGGAACCCCTCGACGAGGTTCTTCACGGCGACGGTCATCAGCGCCTCGCGGGTGAACTGGTCCGCGTGGGCCATGGCTTCGGCGTGCACCTCGTCGCTCGTCTCCACCGCCATGTGCGCGGCCTTGACGAACGACTCGGTCAGGCCCTCCTCGTCGATGCCGACGGCGCCCGTCCACAGTGGGTGGCCCTCCAGCACGTTCGACGCGTCGTGCTCGACGACGTGCGCCGAGACGATCGGGAGGCCGGTGGCCATGTACTCGTACACCTTGCCGGAGGTGACGTAGCGGCCGCCGATCAGGATCAGCACCATGGCGTCCCAGCCGGCGTAGATCTGGGCGACCTCGGCCTTGGCGGCGGGACCGCCGAAGTGGACGCCGTCGGCCTCGGCCTGCTTGAGGATCTCCGTGTGACGGTTCGCCTCACGGCCGGCGCCGTTGCCGATGTGGCCGCGCACCTCGAAGCGCGCGTTGGCCAGCAACGGCTCCTTCTCGCGGGCCGCCCGCCAGGCGTTCAGCACCGTCTCCAGGTGCTGGGGGGTGAAGTTGACCGTGCCGAGGTAGCCGAAGACCAGACCGGACTCGGGGTCCGGGTTGTGGGCGCGGCCCGGCGAGCTGTCCGCGTCGTAGCCGTTGCGCACGACGTGCACCCGGTCCGCGAAGTCCGGGTAGCGCTTGCGGTAGTGCTCGGCGATCGGGTCGTTCACGACCCAGAGCGAGACCGCCTGGTCGAGGATCTTCTGCTCCCAGCGGCCCTCTTCGGAGTCGCGTCCGAAGGCCTCGATGCCCTCGATCACGTCGATGGACCAGCCGTCGCGGAAGTCCACCGCGTACGGAACCTGCTTCTCCTCCCACAGCTTCCAGGCCGCGGCGAGGTTCACGTACGGGACGCAGCTGGCGAGCAGCAGGTCCGCCGGGTGGTCCTGGTGGATGCGCAGGACGGCCTGCTCCAGGGCCGTGCGCCACTCGCCGAAGTTGGGCTCGGGGAACGGCCTCATCTGGCGGCGGCGGAGCTTGGCGACCCAGCCGTTGGGGTTGAGCGCACGCGCCTCGTCGTAGAGGCGGATGTCCGTCTCCAGATCCTCACGTGCGAGCGGCAGCTCGACGATCTTGACCTTGGGGTCGACCTGCTCCAGCAGGGTCAGGTCGACGCCGGAGTCCCGTTCCCAGGACTCCTGGGCGACGGTGACGACGGTGACGTCCCAGCCCACGTTGATGAACTGGTTCGCGGTCTCGCGCATGCGGTACGCCGAACTCTTGGCGGCCGGCGGGAATCCGATGGCGAGGTAGATCACATGAGGCCGCTTGCCTTCCGCGGGCAGCCCGGACCTGGGAGACGCTGACATAACCGGTGACGCTAGCACGGTGACATGTACGGATTCGGGCCACCTGTCGCCGCGTCGCCCCTTGCAGGGGCGGGCGGTACCGGGCCCGGTGCTCCGTCACGCGTGCCGGCTGCCCCCCTTCCACTCTTCCATGATCCGGACAACGTTCTGAGCGGCCCGGCCGTCGCCGTACGGGGTGCCGGGGTCGGCGGTCGGCACGGCACGGGTGACCGTCGCGGCCCACTCCTCGGGGGAGAGGGTGTGCGGGTCGGGAACAAGGACGTTCCAGCCGGTGTCGACGGTTTCCACCCATTCGGTCTCGGGGCGGACCGTGGTGCAGATGCGCTCCAGCAGGAACGCCTCCTTCTGCAGACCGCCGGAGTCCGTGACCACGCCGGTGGAGGCCAGTACGGCGGCGACCAGACCCGCGTACGGCAGCGGGCGGCCGACGTGCACATTGCCCTGCGCCAGGTTGATGCCGTGCGCCTCGGCACGCGCGACCAGGCGGGGGTGGGCCAGCAGCGCCACCGGCACCGGCAGCTTGGCCATCGACTCGATGATCGCGGAGAGTCGCTCGGGGTCGTCCGTGTTGTCCGGGCGGTGCAGCGTCGCCAGCAGGAACGGCTGCGACGGGTCGATGCCCTCGGGCAGCGCCGGCGCGGCGTGCTCCCCGGCCCGCACGGCGTCCCGGATCCGCAGGCAGATGTCGACCATGACGTCACCGGCGAGCTCGGCGCGGTCGGCGAGGCCCTCGCTCGCGAGGTGGCGCATGGCCTCCTCGGTCGGGGCCAGCAGCAGATCGGCGCAGTGGTCGGTGAGGACGCGGTTGTGCTCCTCCGGCATCCGCCGGTTGAAGGAGCGCAGGCCCGCCTCCAGGTGCGCCACCGGCAGGTGCATCTTCACGGCCGAGAGCGCACCGGCGATGGTGGAGTTCGTGTCGCCGTACACGAGCACCCAGTCCGGCTTCTCGCGCTCCAGGACCGGGTCCAGGGCGGAGAGCACGGAGCCCGTCTGCACACCGTGGCTGCCGGAGCCGACACCGAGGTGCACGTCGGGGTCAGGGATGCCGAGGCCGTCGAAGAAGACGTCGGAGAGGTCTGCGTCGTAGTGCTGCCCGGTGTGCACGATGAAGTGCTCGTGCTCGGTCTCCGCGAACGCCGCCGCGATGGGGGCGAGCTTCACCAATTGAGGACGGGCTCCGACGATGCTGATGACTTTCACTGAGCACTCTTCTTCTTGGTCAGGGCGATGGCAGGCGTGTCACGGTCTCACACCGCTCGCAATGGTAGGCAATCCGCGCACTGACCAGGCCCGGGTCATGAGGCCGCACCGGGTGGGCGGCCGTATGCAGGCAATGGTCAGGACGCCCGTGCCAGCCACACGGCGACCGCATAACGATTTCGTGAACCGTCTGCGTACTTCGGCCGAAAACGGGTCACCCGGGACCCTCCGCGCAGGCGGACGGCCCCGGGTGCGAGGCAACCGGTGCTTCAGCGGCCGTCGGTGAGGACGTCCGACGCGGGCACCCAGTAGCCCGCCAGACCCCCGGCCGTGATCCGGCACATCGCCCTGCCGTTGACCAGCGACCGGCGGTCGAAGGGCGCGGTGGACGGTTTGGCGAATGTCACAGTCCGCGTGCTGCCGGCCCTTCTGCCCGTGCCGAGGCGGAAGCAGGTCACCGCGCGGTTCGCGGGGAGGGTCAGCGTTCGCTCGGGCCGGTAGACCGTGGGCAGGTACTCGCCGAGCAGGAAGGCTTCCGGGTACGCCTCGCCGGCCCACCAGCCCTCGTAGGCGCC
>NZ_JBVJKN010000033.1:0-70926 GCF_055585225.1 Streptomyces sp. NPDC053673
CAGGCGCCGGGCACCCCGCTACGACGTCGGCAAAACCGTCCGCCGCGAGAAGACGCTTATCGCCCTACAGCGGTTCAAGGGTTAAAGAACAAGCTAAGGGCTGTCCCGCAATACCCGGTTCTCCCCCCGCCGAGGGCAGGGGGAGAACCGAGCCCTGATCACACAGCCAGCGGCTCCAGATCGCGCTGGATCCTGCGTTCGTCGCGGGCGATCCGGGTCAGCGCGTGGTCGTCGCCGAGGAGCCGGCCGAGCTCCTCCACGGTCTCCGCGCGCAACACCGCCGACTCGTCCTTGCGGCCCAGCGCGCTGAGCGTGACGCACATGTTGGAGGCGACGGCGAGGACCTCCGGGTGGTGGGCGCCGAGGACCTCGCGGAGCTTCATGACGGCCCGCCGTTCGGTGTCCAGCGCCGCTTCCAGTTCTCCCAGGTCCGCGCGGGCGTTGGCGAGGTTGACGGTGCAGAACAGTGTGTGGGGATGGGCGGTGCCGAGGACATCGGTCATCCTGCGGATGGTGGGCAGCAGCAGCTGTTCCGCCGCCTCGGGGTCGCCGCAGCCCCACTGGTAGATGCCGAGGTTGTTGAACGCGGCGAGGGTGTACGGGTGCTTCTCGCCCGGCACCTCCCTGTACTTGTCGACGACCTCCTGCGCCAGGTCCCGCGCGGCGACCGGCTCCCCGGCCGCGAACAGGTCCGCCGCCAGGTTCAGATCGCAGGCGAGCGAGTCCGGGTGATCGTAGTCGTAGCGGGCTCGGTAGCGGTTGCGCGTCGCCGTGGTCAGCCGGCGCGCGTCCTCCAGTCTGCCCGCCCGCCGCAGTGAGACGGCGAGGCTCTTGCCCGCGGCGAGAGTGCCGGGGAAGGCCCGGCCGAGAGTCTGCTTGTAGCTGTCGTAGGTGCGGCTGAGCAGCGCCACCGAGTCCTCGTACCGGCCGACCTCCCGCAGGTCACGGGCGAGTGAGGCGGCCGACGAAAGGGTGTACGGATGGTCCGGGCCGAGCACCTCGGTGCGCCGGTCGAAGACGTCCTGGTCGATCTCGCGGGCGCGCGCGTACTGGCCGACCATGCGCAGGTTGAGTGCGAGGTTGTTGGCGGCGGCCAGGGTGCGCGGGTGGGACTCGTGGAAGATCTGGCTGAATCCCTCGTGGGCCTCGGTGGCCAGTTCCATGGCCTTGCCGTACTGGCCGAGCGTGCCGAGGTCCATGGCGAGACCGCTGGTGGTCATGTACGTGTGCGGATGGGAGGGACCGAGCACGGCCTGCTGCCGCTCCAGCGTCACCTCGTCCAGCTCTCGCGCCTCCACGTAACGGCCCTGGGAGCGCAGGATGTTGGAGAGGTGGAAGCGCAGATACAGATACTGCAGGTCGTCGTTGCCGAGCATGTCCCGCCAGGAGTCGCGCAGTTCCTCGGCGAGCTCCCCCGCCGTCTGCCAGTCACCTCGCTTCCAGAGATAGCGCACACGGTCGATGAGGAGCCGCCTGGTCTCCGGCTCCGTGCAGAAGCGGGCCTCGGACGGGCCGAGGTGCGGCCAGATGGTGTTGAACCGCGCCCAGGTCTCGGGGTTGTCGATGGGCTCGTCGTCGTCGGGGCGGGCACCGGCGAGGATCCGGTGGACGGCGTGCCGCGCGTCCATCTGCTCCTCCTCGCTGAGCTGGGCCCTGATGACGGCCTGCACCAGCCGGTGCACCTGGATCGAGTTGGAGATCTGGTCGACCTTGGCGAGGGCGAACCGGCCGATCTCCCGGATGACGCGGCCGAGTACGAGCTTCTCCTGGAGTGAGGAGTCGTAGGGCTTGAGCGCCTCGATCATCTCCTTGCTGTAGAGGAGGTTCGCGGAGATCGGCTCGGGGGCGAAGAACGCGCAGAGCTGGAGCAGCCGTACGGCCGCGGGTGAGCGTTCCTTGAGCCGTTCGATGGAGACGTTCCAGGTGGCGGCGACGGGCTCGGGGTATCCGGCGGGCTGGTTGAGCGCGAGGACGCGCGGGGCCTGCTGGCCGAGCTGCTCCAGATAGGCGGCGACGGGGGTGGCGGTCTCGGCGATCCACGCCGCGGCCTGTTCGACGGCGAGCGGCAGGTCACCGACGGCGCCGGCGACCTGGTCGGCGTCCTCGAGGGTGAGCCCGGGGGCGCGGCGCTGGAGGTGCTCGACCGACTCCTCGCGCAGGAAGACGTCGACGGGCAGCGCGTCGCCGTACTGGGACCAGGTCTGGTTCCTCGAGGTGACCAGGATGTGCCCGCCGGTCGGGAAGAACCGCTTGAGCTGCTCGGGGTCGTCGGCGTTGTCGAAGACCAGCAGCCAGCGGGAAGTCGGCACACCGCGCCGCAGCAGGTCGATGGCCTCCTGGGAGGCGGCCGCCATGTCCTCGCCGCCCTGTGCGCCGAGCCGGGTGGCGAGATCGGCGAGACCGGCGACGACCTCGTCGGTCTGCTCCGAGGAGATCCACCACACCAGGTCGTAGTCGGCCATGAAGCGGTGCACGTACTCCAGCGCCACCTGGGTCTTGCCGACGCCGCCGAGTCCGTACAGGGTCTGCGGCTGCGGAAGGACGACGGCCATTCCGCCGCCGAGCTGGTCGCGCATCCGCTCCAGGACGACGGAGCGGCCGGTGAATCCGGGGTTGCGCGGTGGCGCGTTCCAGATCTTGGGGACGGTGCCGGGGAACCGCGGCCCGGGCGAGACCCCGTCGGCGAGCTGCACGGGCCGGTCGAGGGCGCGCAGCAGCGCGGTGGTGGCGTGCACCTCGTCGAGGCGGAAGAGATCGACGGGGTTGCGGTCGATGTACGGGGTGGTGAGGCGTACGTCGCCGACGCGCAGCGGCAGCAGATGGCGCCGGCCGCCGCCGGGGTCCTCGGACGCGGCCCGTTCCCACACCTCGACGGCCCGTGCCGATTTGAGATACGCGCTGGAGAGCAGTACGACGGTGCGCGCGGCGTTCTCGGGGGCGGCCGCGCCGGAGCCGTCCGGGGAGGGTTCGGCGGAGACGTCGCGCGGTACGACGCGGAAGCCCGCACGGGTGAGGACGGATTCGATCCAGTCGGCCCACATCCGGTTCTCGGCGACGTAGCTGAGGAAGAGGTCGGCGGGCAGGGCGGGGCGGCGGCGGGTGAAGGCGTCCCTGATCCGCAGCCTGACCTCCTCGCCGACCGTGGGCATGGAGGTGATCTCCTGGTCGGTGATGACGGCGGTGAGCCGTTCGAAGGCGGAGAGCAGGGAGTTGGTGAGTCCCGCCTCGTCGCCGAAGGTGGCCAGGGTCTCCTCGTAGGCGTAGTAGGGGCGGTACGGAATCTCCACCGCGCCCCAGTAGGAGGTGAGTTCGTCGCCGGCGAGCCCGGTCGGGAACCGGTCGAACTTGAGCCGGGCGAGGGCCCGTCCGGCGTCGGCCTTCTCCTTCTCGCCCTCGTCGATGCGCATGGGAACGGGGAAGATCCGGATCCCGCGGCCGCCGTAGCGTTCGTCGATCTGGCGGGCGACGGCGGCCGCTCCGTCGATGGACTGGTCGCTGAGGGTGAAGCAGTCGACCAGGATGTCGGGCAGATGGACGGTGCAGATGTCGGCGATGTCGCTGAGGCCGGTGCGGCTGTCGATGAGGACGTAGTCGTAGTTGGCCTTCATGTCGTCGCGCAGCGCGTCGAAGAAGTGCCCGCCGCCGAGCCGGTCGTAGAAGTTGTCCCAGTCGAAGGTGGAGACGGTCGCCGAGTACTCGCGGTTCTGCTTGCCCGCGGAGACGAAGTCGAGCGTGCCGCCTTCGGGGAACTCCCAGCCCAGGGCCTCGGGGGTGAGGGAGACCGCGTGCGGCTGGATGCGCGCGTAGTCACGGTGCCAGTCGTCGGGGCGCTGCACGGGGCTGGTGGCGGCCCAGGCGTATTCGGTGATCAGGTCGATGACACCGGTGGTGGCGCCGAGCGTGGAGGGATCGAGGAAGGGGTGGAAGAAGCGGTGCAGACCGGGGGCTTCGAGGTCCCAGTCGACGGCGAGGACCCGCTTGCCGTTCGCGGCGAGTATCCAGGCCGTGTTGGCCATGGCCATCGTCCTGCCGGTGCCTCCCTTGTAGGAGTAGAAGGTGACGATGCGTCCGTCACGACTGGCTGTCATCCGTGTCCTCCGCATCGGGCGCCTGGTCGAGCATGTCGTGGATGAAGTGCGTGGTGGCGTACTCGGCGGCCATCGGGCCGCGCAGCCGGGGGCGTTCGGTATGGCTGCCGCCGGCGGGTGGATAGACCTGGGCGTGTCTCAGGTACTGCTGGGCGGCGGCCTCCACCACCTGGGGGAGGATCTGGCCGAAGGCCTCCATGCTGGGTACGCCGCGGGCGGCGGCCCGGCAGGCGGCGCGGCCCTGGCTGAGCTTGGTCGGCAGGGTCTGTTCGAGTTTGGCGCTCAGTTCGCTCTCGGCGGCGCGGCTCTGGTGGTCGTCGCGGTTCCAGGGGACGACGACGCTCACCCAGGGGCGGTTCTCGGCGTCGAAGGCGGCGAGCCGCTCCCGTCTCTCGTCGTCCTCCAGGGCCCACCGGTCGACTATCAGCAACTCCGGTCTGGTCGGGGGCTGTTTGCTGTCGAGCGGGACCGAGTCGTGGTCGAACGAGCCGACCGTGGCCTGGTAGTTGAGGGCGCGCACGAGGTCGCGTGCGACATAGGCCAGGGGCCGGTGGGCGTCCGGGTAGTACGGGTTCCAGTCCTGGGGCATGTCGCCGTAGTACTCGGGGTTGCGCCCACCGGGCAGGTCGTGGCGGGTGGGCGCGGCGACGGTGACCTGGATGGGGCGCGGGCCGCCGCCCGGCGATCCGGCCGATGCCGGTGTGCCGAAGGCGCTGGGGGCCTGCCGGTAGTCGAGGGGCCGGCTGGGGCCCACGCCGGCGGTGTCGGCGACGCTGACGATGCGTTTGGCGAGTTCGTAGACCGCACGCTCGTACTCCTCGGCGAAGATGCGGAGCTTGATGAGCCCGTAGAGCCCGTCGGTGACGTAGCGGTCACCGAAGGCTCGGTGGTTGAACTGCAACCGCTCGGCGGGGCCGGGGAGTTGTTCGGGCGGCACCGGTACCCACAGGGCGGGCACGATGGCCTCCGCGGGCCGGTTGCTCTTGGCCTGGTGGTAGATCGCCCGCTGGGCGAAGGCGTACCACTCCTTGCCGCACATCTCGCTGGCGAAATAGCGAGGCGAGAAGAGCGGTACGAAGACACGGCAGGTGGCGAGCACTTCGCCGAGCCGCTCGGACCACCCCTCACCGGAGCGTATCTCCCGGTCCATGAATCCGGCCGGAGCACCGGCCGGAAGATCGGTCATGGCCATCACATGGCCGCACAAATCCCGGAAAAGGCGCTCGACCCACATATCGGGGTCAGGCCCGCCGGCTCCGTACCTCGGCGTGTGCGCATAGCTCAAGAAGAAGTACGGCCGATGGTCCGCCGCTCGCTGCTGCGATGACGCGTGCACACGACCCCCGTCCTGTATGAACACTCACACTCACGACTGATGAAGTGCGAGCGAATTAATCATTCCGGAGCGGACCTCGCTCCATCCCCTCATCGTTCAGTCAATCAACGCCGCTTTTCGGACATCCACACCACGGCATGGTCCACGGCGTTCTTGATCGAGAACAACCTTGCGACCGTTCTTCCCAGTTGTCCCTTCTGCTCCACATTCCAGGCGAAGGCGGCTCCGACCGCCTCGAAATCACTGTCGTCCAGGGAAACGTCCTCGTATTCCGTCCATTCCGGCCCGTCCGTCCCACGCACCACACAGCGATAGCGCCGGCGTGGTGCACCCGGCCGGTATTCCGCGAGGTGAAAGGCCGTGCACACGGCGAAACCCACATTGATCATCAATACGTCGGCCCCGGCCTGGTAGAGCGCACCCAGCGGCGACTCGGGTCCGAGATGGGAGTGGAGCGGATGCCGGGAGAGCAGCTCGTGTGCCCGCCGCCCGAGCGCGGCGAAGGACGTCTGGGGATGGGCGCTGCGCACCGCGCCCCGGGTGGTCCGTACGGACTCGGCCAACCGGCCCATCCCGGGGCACGGTGTCGTGGCGGGGTCGAAGGCGGGCATCGTGGCCCGGAAGGCCGCCGCCTGAGTGGGTGTCATTCCGGCCACCCGTCGCAGATGGGCGGCGGATGTCTCCGAGTTCTCCGGGGTGAAGGCGGGCACCACCAGCGTGCCGTCCTCGCCCAGCGCCGTCAGCAGTGCGTCGCGCAGTGTCCGTGCGTCCAGACCCGAGCCGCTGAGCCCGGCGTGGACGAGGACCGTCGACCCCTCCCGTAATCCCAGCCGTACCAGCTGTCGTACGAGCCTGTCGCGCTCATCGGCTTCATCGGTCACGGTCCGCCTCTTCCCGCAGCTGGGCCAGCAGACACTTCCCGGCGACGGTAAGTTCCGGCGCGCGGTCCAGGGTGTCCAGCGCCCGCAGGGCCTCCTCGGTGCTGCCCGGCTCGAATGCGGCGAGCCCTGCCCGTTCGTACGCCCCCGCCAGCAGCTCCGACACCGGGACGGGCGCCTCCTGCCAGGGTGCGGGGTGGCGCCACAGCCCGTCCTCGGCATGGAGGTCGGTGACTTCGACGAGCGCCTGGAACCGCGCCCTGCGATGGCCGCGCAGCAGCGCGGGCGCCAACTCCCGGGCGGTGCCCCGCACCGGGATCCCGAGCCCGCCGAAGCCGTGCCGGCCCACGGACGGCCCGGGACCGTCGACCGGGGTCAGCGTGGTCAGCGATCCGGCGGCGGCCGCGGCCTGTTCCGGTGCGCGCTCCCGCAGCAGGACCCAGGCGTGGGCCAGCCGGCCGGTCCAGCCCGCGGCCTCTGCGAGGCCGAGCCGGGGCAGGGCCGGGGAGCCGAAGCAGTGCCGGTACGGGTCGAGGTCGTCGATCGCGAGATCGGGCGCACCGTCCCGGCCGAGCCTGCGCACGGGCTGCCAGCCGACGCCCGGCTCGTCGAGCCGGGCGACCCGCCGCTCACCGCCGGCGGACCGGACCAGGAAACCCTTCTCGACGGGCTGCACCTCAGCGGTGCCTCGGGTCTTCTCACCGGTCAGCCGCAGCTCGCCGAGCGTCGGCAGGAGCAGTACGCCGTCGTCGTACGGGACCTGCACCGGGAGGTCGATTCCGCCGCGTACGACGGCGGCGGCGACCGACGCCGCCAGCCGGCCGGCCGGCGCGGTGACGGCTCCCGGCCGCTCCTCGTGCAGCGCGTCCAGGGCGCCGAGCAGCCAGCCGCGGGTGTACGGGTGGGTCAGTACGTCATCGAGCCCGCCGGAGCTCCGGTCGACGGTGCCTGCCAGCTCCCAGGCCCGGGCCCAGGTCTCGCCGCCGCGGCCGTCCAGTTCGCTGTTGAGTTCGGCGAGGAGGAGCCGCGTCAGCTCGTGCTGGTCGGCGCGCAGGGCGCTGTCGTCGGTCACGGCGGGCGCCACGGACCCGGCGGCGGTGCGGTGCTCGATGCCGCGGATCAGGGCTTCGAGGTCCGTGCAGTACACGGAGGTGTTGTCGAAGCCGGAACCGGAGCGGTAGCGGTGGGTGTAGAGGCCGCCGCCGCAGGAGCGGACGACGGGGCACTGCCGGCAGGTCTCGCCGACGCCTGCGAGACCGAGCTGACGGGCTCTGACGCCGGGGTGCGCGGCGACCTCGTCGAAGGAGTGGGTGTACACGTCGAAGCCGGTGGCGGCGGCGCCTTCGTAGGCGCTCTTGAGCGAGTCGACCTGCTCCAGGGTCCCGTCGGTCTCCACCACGACGAGATCGGTGGGCGCGAGTCCGAGCGATTCGGTGAGGCTCGGGCCGCCGGAGAGGGTGGACAGGACCGATGCGAAGAGCCGCACCGGCACCGGGCGGCCCTGCCGGTCCCAGCGGTCGAAGACGGTGAGGATCCAGTCGGCGTACGCGGTCGGGGAGCCGTCGGGCCGTGGGGGCGGCTCGTCCCAGGTGGCGTGCGGCAGCAGGTAGTCGATGCGCGGCGGATCGAGCTCCATCAGCGCGTCGTGCACGGCGACCGGGTCGTTGGCGACGTCGATGGTGCACAGGAGGCCGAGGTCGAGATGGCGGTAGCGGTCCTGGCGGAGCAGCTCGACGGCCCGGAGGACGAGGGGGTGGCTGCTGCGGCCGTCCGCGAAGCGGCGGTGGCGGTCATTGGCGGCCCTGTCCCCGTCGAGGGAGATGCCGACCCGGACGCCGAACTCGTCGAAGACGTCCAGATAGCGGGGGCTGAGCTGCAGGCCGTTGGTATGAATCCGCAGGTCGAGAGCGGCGATGCCGTCGAGGGCTGTCGTGAGCTCCTCGCAGATACGGCGGAGCCGGGAGGGACCGGCCAGTAGAGGCTCCCCTCCGTGCAGGATCACTGACACGGAGGGCAGGGCATGTTTCTTCGCATGCTCGGCCAGTCGCAGAGCTGTCCAGAAAATCGCCTCGTCAGAGATTGTCTTGGGGCGGGTACGCCAGCTCTGATCAGCGTGTTCGTAGATATAGCAGTGGTCGCAAGCAAGATCACATCTGCTGTGGACCTTCAGTACGATCTCGCGGAATGGGACCACGGGTCCGGTCATTCCACCAGTCTAGGGGCAGGCCCAAGGGCCTGGAGCCGGACTAGAGCGCGGAGTTGAAGGTGGACATCCGTACGGTGCGGTCGAGGGCGGTGGGGCGCACGCGGCCGAGCTTCTTGACTGCGTCGGCACCGCGCACGTCGATCTCGGTGACGGGCACCCGATTCTTCTTCGCGGTGGCGAAGGTGACTGAGGTCTGGAAGGTCACGACGGCCATCCTTGGGCATGTTGTGCGAACAGGGGAAACCGTGCACCGTTGCAGTGTCGGCGGCACGACTTTACTCTCATGGCCACCCACAGCAACTCGGCACGTAGCGCTGAAACAAAAGCGTTGCGCGAGTATTCCCCACTCCGAACGGAACAAGCCATTCCATCGAACGAGTGAAGCCAAATCCGCAGAGGGGGATGCGCATGACCGGGATTCCCGGCCATCTGCAAAGTATGGTCTTCCGAAACGCTGATCTGCCGGTTCTCTTTCACCGCGCGGACGAGACAGCCATCTCACGGCAGCGCCAGTCGGTCAACGGTACCCGGCTGCAGCTGCTCCTCCTGGTCCTCGGTGCGGCGCTGGCCGCACTGCCGTGGCGGGGGAGGATCGGCGACTCCTTCCAACTCATCGGCGCGCTCAGCGCGTTGGCGTACGCCTGGGTGCTCGTCGTCAGCTTCCGCGGTTCACGCAACCGAGCAAAGTCGCATTGGCAACTCAACCGCTCCGCAGCCGAGTTCATCCGGTCGATGTGCTGGCGCTACGCCGTGCACGGAGCACCCTTCGACTCCAACTCCCCCGATCCTGACGGGCTGTTCACCACCCGACTGGAAGAGGGGTTGCAGGAGCTGCGGAAGGTCGGCTGGGTGGATCCGCGCGAGAGCGGCGAGAGCGCTGCCGGCGCGGAGCTGATCACCACGCCGATGCGGCTGTTACGGGAGAAGGTCTTCAGCGTCCGCAAGGAGACCTACGTACGGGACCGCCTCATCGAACAGCGCAACTGGTACCACCGGCGTGCCGAGATCTCCCGGCGAGCCACCACCTTGTGGACGGTGACGATCGCCCTGCTCACCCTGCTCGCTCTGCTGTTCGGGACGCTGCGCACCTTCTCGGTCTCCGACTCGGCCGAGCCGGCGGGGCTGCTGTCCGCCGCCGCGGCGGCGTGTCTGGCGTGGAGCGAGATCCGCCGGCATCAGCCGCTGATAGCGGCTCACTCGCTGGTCGAGGAGGATCTGGCCGCGATCCACATCGCCATGGAGACGTCGGTGTCCGAGCAGCAGTGGCCGTCGGCGGTGTACGAGACCGAGCGGATCGTCTCGCCCCAGCACACCGACTGGCTGGTGCGGCATCGGAGTTGACAGGGGTTCAGGTACGTTCGACACCGTCGCGCCAGATCACCGTGACGGGCTTGCCGTGCTCGCGCGCGTACCGGACGATGTCGCCGGTACCGCCGAGCCCGCGGGCGGGACGGCCGTCCCAGACCGCGAGCAGCCGGTCGCAGTTGTCGGCGATGTAGGTGCCCGCGGCGTAGTAGGCCTCGTCCGTGGAGTGCGGGAAGGCCATGCGAACCTCCTGGCTGGCCCGGCCCTTGAGCCGCCGGTAGCAGGCCAGGGCCTCGGGGTCGTCGAATCCGTCCTCGTAGTCGCCGCTCGGGATCACGACGGTCAGCGCGGCGCCGCAGTCCAGGGCTATGTCGGCGAAGAGCTGGTCGGCGCCCTCGGCGAGGCTGGAGAGCGCTTCCATGGCTTCCTCGTGGCCGCACAGCAGCGCCTTCATGGCGGCCAGCACATGGGGCATGGCCTCGGGAGGAATGCTTCTGTGGCCGGTCACTCCGATGCGCTTCATCCGCCCCCGCTCCTTCTGTGGCCGACCGCTCTGCCATCCTCTCAAAAGTGTGCAATACGTCGAGCCCCCGCCCGGAGTGCGGGCGGGGGCTCTTGTTGACCGGAGGTCAGTAGACGCTGACGCCGTACGCGCTCAGGGCCTCGGTCACCGGCTGGAAGAAGGTCGTACCGCCGGAGCTGCAGTTGCCGCTGCCGCCGGAGGTCAGGCCGATGGCCCGGCTGCCGGAGTAGAGCGGACCGCCGCTGTCGCCCGGTTCGGCGCACACGTTCGTGCGGATCATGCCGTAGACGATGTCACCGCCGCCGTAGTTCACCGTGGCGTTGAGGCCGGTGACGCTGCCGCTGTGGGTGCCGGTCGTGGAGCCGCGGCGGGTCACGGACATCCCGACGGTCGCGTTGGCCGCGCTGGTGATGTCGACGCCGCCGACGGTGCCCGGGTGGGACAGCGAGGTGTTGGAGTAGCGCACGAGGCCGTAGTCGTTGCCCGGGAAGCTGGATCCCGCCGTCGGACCGATGCTCGTGGTGCGCGAGGAGTTGGTGTACCAGGGCGGGTTGCCGTCGGTGCAGTGGCCGGCGGTCAGGAAGTAGTACGTGCTGCCGCTGCGGACGTTGAAGCCGAGGGAGCAGCGCCAGCTGGTCGCGTAGATGGCGTCGCCGCCGGAGATCAGCTTGGAGAACTTGCCGGGGGTGCGCTCGATGCGGATCGCGCCGGCGTTGGCGCCTGCCTCACGCTTGATCTGCGCGATCTCCGCCTTGGAGACCGTGGAGTCGGCCGTGACGACAAGCGTGTTGGTTGCTTTGTCGATGTGCCAGGCGGTACCGGCCACATCGGCGGTCAGGACGGCGTCGCTCGCGGCGGAGAGCTGGGTCGCGCTGAAGGTGCTGGGTGCCTCGTCGGCGCTGGCGGTGGGGATCGCCAGGGCGGCGGCGGCCACGAGGCCGGTGGTCACGGCGAGCAGACGGATGCGTCTCGCCACGCCATGGGTGGGGGTGGTGCGCTTGATCCTCACTTCTCGTTCCTCCCGAGGGGAATCCGGGGGCCCGGCTGTGGGGTGACGGGCCCGTGAGGCGCAGCCAGAAGGCTCGTTGTGTGCCCGGATTCCAGCTGCGTGTCCGGAATCCGGATAGGTCGTGCCCCTGACAAGCGCTGCTCGGGAGTATTCGTGTCGTCAACTATCCGCGCAAGGGCGCCTTTCGGCCGCGCGGCGGCGTTGTACGCCGGACGGCCCCGGCGGCTCGGTGGCCGCCGGGGCTGGGAAGTCCCGCGCCTGTATAGGACGGGTCAGCGGGTCAGGAGGTTCCGCTCGCCGGCCGGGATGCCCGTCGTGAGCGTGTTGCCAGGAGGCGGGAAGGGGCAGATGAAGTGATCGGCGAAGGCGCAGGGCGGCAGCAGGGCCCGGTTGAAGTCGACAGTCACGGAGCCGTCCTCGGCAGGCGCGTCGGGCCGCAGAAAGCGGAACCGGTAACTGCTCTTTCCGCTGGTCGCGTCGGCGAAGACGGCCCACAGCGAGCCGTCCGCCTCGACGGCCACCCGGAGACTGTGCACAGCGCCCTGGAGCGCGAAGGCGATCTCGCCGGACAGGCCCAGTCCGCGCTCGCGCCCGTCGGCGTTCTCGACCCGGACGCTGCGGTGCTCCGCGTAGGGAAGGAACCGCCCCGGAACCCTCCAGCGCGCGTCGTACGGCGTGGCCTCGATGCCCCGGAAGGCCTGCCGTGCCGCAGAGCCGGGGTCGAAGTCCCGTACCGCCCAGAGCCCTTCGCGGCGCAGCACGACGAGCCGCCGGTCGCCGTGCGCCACCCGCGATTCACCGACCGGCGCATGGTCCGAGGAAAGCCTGACCTCGCCGGTCAGCGGCTCTCCGTCGACGGTGAGACCCTCCTCGGCGGTAGCGGTCAGCACCACCTCGTCACCGTCCTGGCGCCAGACGCCGGGGACGGCCGGAATTCGACCTTCCGGGTAGTCGGCGAGCCAGTGTGTGCCGGTGAGGGAGAGCGGTCCGTGCGGCGCCGAGACCGCTGCGGTGCGACGCTCGTGCCAGCTCTTCCAGTCCTGGTGCGGGTCGCTTGTCATGCGTCAACCCTTCCATACGGGCTCGGCGAGTCCCAGATGTGACCGCAAGTCGATCTGGCTGCGGGAGCGGTGGCCGGCCCGGACGGTGGTGCCGTCGACGCCCGGGAAGTGGGCGGCCGGATGGATCGCCTTCGCTGTGGTCATGCCGTACGCCCCCTGGGTGTGCGTACTGGCCGGCGGGACGGGCCAGGCCCAGGTGCTCGCGGAGTGTGCCGCCCGGGTAGAAGGTGCGGAACAGGCCGCGGTGCTGGAGCAGGGCGACCGTCCCGTTGACGATCGCTCCAGATCGCGGTGGGGCGCGAGGGGCGCGAGATGGAAGCCGTCCACGGCGGCTTCCCGGCGCCACCGGGTGATCAGCTCGACGAGGTCGACCGGGCCACCGCTGAAGTGTGACGCACACCCCTGCCCGCTACTCCGCGCCGACCGTGCACCGGACCACGGCACCTTTCGGCGTTTCGGTCTTTCGGTCTTTCGGCCTTTCGGCCTTTCGGCCTTTCGGTGCAGGGGTGACGCCTCGTCAGCAGCCGTCGCAGGGGCAGCAGCAGTCACAGCCACCGCAGTCGCAGTTGCAGTCGCACTTGTGGCAGCAGCCTTCGCGCTTCTTCCGGGACCAGGGTCCCTCGTACTCGCTCGCGCAGCAGAGCCGGCACGTGCAGAACAGGCCGGTGAAGACCGCGCAGCCCGCCCAGAAGCCGCGCGGCTTCGGCTTCGGGGACTCCCCGCCGTCGAACTGCGGGGGCAGCCCGCCGGCACCACCAGCACCACCAGCACCACCCACACCACCAGCACCACTGGCACCACCGCCCCCGTACGGGTTCCCGCCGCCGTACGGGTTGCTGGAGCCGTACGGCCCCGCCGCGCCCCCGTACGGATTACCCTGCGGCGGCTGCTGTCCGTACCCCTGGTGCGAGCAGGTCGTCGTGCCGAACGACCGGTCCACGGACTGCCGCAACTCGTGCGCGAGCAGTACGTGCAGCAGCTTGTCGTCGACGAACTCCGCGTCGCGCAGCGCGAGCCTGATGCCGTGCACCGCGTCGTCGGCGAGTCGGCGTGCCTCGCCCAGGGACGTGCCGGTCGCCGTGAGCGGGTTCCACGAGCCCGACGCGGCGTCAGCTTCCCGGTCCTCCACGGCATCCAGGAGATGCGCCAGCCGTCCGAAGAGCCGGCCCGCCTCGGCGAGGGGGGCCATGTTCTGCGGTCGTCCGGCGAGCACGGCTGTGTGCGCGAAGGCCGCCGCCGTGGCCGTCTCGGTCGGTTCGGTGATCGTGAGCAGCGGGGTGCCGGGGCCGGCCAGCGCCTCGATACCGCTCTGGCGGTCGACGGCGTCGACGAGCACGGCCGTGTCGAAGCCCAGCGCCGCACCGGTCCGTGCGCCGGCCCGGTCCCAGCCGGCGGCGACGCGGCGGGCCGCCGCGGCCACCGGCTTGCGCGCCAACAGCCCGTCCCGGTCGGCGACGTGGTCCCGTACCTTCGCGGACGCCAGCACCAGTGAGACCGCTGCCGCCAGCCGGGCGCCTTCCCCGCGCGCGACCGGCGCGGTCCGCATCGCCCGCAGCGGGCACGGCCCCGCCGTACGCCGCTGCCCCGGCGTGCGCTCGGTCTGAGCCTCCGTCAGAACCGAGACGATGAGCCCGTCGTAGTTGGTGACGACCCGGGCAAGCTGCCCGTGGTCGGCGCGAAGTGCCAGGCAGAGGCCGCAGAGATGGGCCATCCACTCCGTTTTGAGACCGTCCGTGAGCCGATGAGTGCACGGCCTGACGATTCCGAACAAGACGTTCCCCCGAGAGTCGTTCGAGTGTGCGGCCCGCATGGTATCCGAGCGGTCCGTTCACCCGTACGTCCCCGGCCTCACCCATCTGGCCCGACATTCATATTTTGCTTCGATATGAGGCTTGCCAGGGCCCTTACGCTGGAAGAACCTTGACGAATCGCCACATCTTCTGCACCAGTACCGTCACGAATCCCCTGCGCGGCGACTATCCACTTGGCGCGCGATCCGCATTATGGACGACCATAGGGATGCGGAACCACAAGTGACCGCAGTTGAAAGGAGGCGTCCATGGGATCGGTGCGCAAGGCGAGTGCATGGCTGGGTCTCGTCGAGGACAACGACGAGCGTTACTACGACGACGAGTACGCCGAGAGTGCGGGAGCCGGCGACCAGTGGGTCACCGACCCGCGGGTCCGTGTGGCCTCCGAGTCGGCCGAGGAGCACGGCCGCCGGATCGCCACCATTTCGCCGGACAGCTTCCGTGATGCGCGAGGTATCGGGGAGCTCTTCCGGGACGGTGTCCCGGTCATCGTGAACCTCACGTCCATGGAGCCCGCGGACGCGAAGCGGGTCGTGGACTTCGCCGCAGGACTGACCTTCGGTCTGCGCGGCTCGATCGAGCGCGTCGCGAACCGGGTCTTCCTGCTGACCCCCGCCGACACGGAGATCGTCAGCGAGGAGTCCGCGAGCCGCGACAGCGGCGGCTTCTTCAACCAGAGCTGAGGCCGGGGATGCTTTCCGGCCCGCGCCAGAGCCGCTGCGAGATGCAGCGGCGCCGGGGGAACGCGGCAGTCAGATGCGCGGCAACCAGCGCTGAGCAGGGTGCTCGCCGGTCTACCTGAAGGCATCCAGACCAGTGAGCGCCTTGCCCAGCACGAGCTGGTGCATCTCGACGGTGCCCTCATAGGTGAGTACCGACTCGAGGTTGGTCGCGTGCCGCATCACGGGGTATTCGAGCGAGATCCCGTTGGCGCCGAGAATCGTCCGCGAGGTGCGGCAGATCTCGATCGCTTCCCGCACGTTGTTGAGCTTTCCGAAGCTGACCTGCTCCGGTCGGAGCGTGCCCGCGTCCATCCTTCGCCCGAGGTGGTGGGCGAGCAGGATGCCCTTGTGCAGTTCGAGTGCCATGTCGGCGAGCTTGGCCTGGGTGAGCTGGAAGCCGCCGATGGGCTTTCCGAACTGCTCGCGCGTCCTGGCGTAGTCGAGCGCCGCCTCGAAGCTGGAGCGAGCCGCGCCCATCGCACCCCAGACGATTCCGTAGCGCGCGTGCGACAGACAGCTGAGCGGGCCCTTCAGCCCGGTGACCTCCGGAAGTACGGCATCCGCAGGCAGTCGTACCTCGTCGAGGACGAGCTCGCTCGTGACGGATGCGCGCAGCGACCACTTGTGCTTGATCTCGGGAGCGGAGAAGCCGGGGACGTCGGCCGGGACGACGAATCCACGAATCCCCTCGTCGGTCTGCGCCCAGACGACGGCGACCCCGGACACCGAGCCGTTGGTGATCCACATCTTGCGGCCGGTCAGTACCCAGTCGGAGCCGTCGCGCTTGGCGTGCGTGCGCATTCCGGCCGGGTCGGAGCCGTGGTCGGGCTCGGTCAGCCCGAAGCAGCCGATGGTCGAGCCCTCCGCCATGGAGGGCAGCCACCGCTGCTTCTGCTCCTCGGAGCCGTACTTCCAGATCGCGTACATGGCGAGCGAGCCCTGGACGGAGACCAGGGAGCGGATGCCGGAGTCGGCGGCCTCCAGCTCCAGGCAGGCCAGTCCGTACTGGACAGCGGTGGCGCCCGCGCAGCCGTAGCCGGTCAGGGACATACCGAGCGCGCCGATCGATCCGAGTTCGCGGGCAAGTTCGCGAATGCCGGGAAGTTCGCCGCTCTCGTACCAGTCGGCGACGTACGGCAGGACGCGGTCGGCGGCCCAGGAGCGGACCGTGTCACGGATCGCGAGGTCCTCCGGGTCCAGGAGGTCGTCGATGCCGAGGGGGTCGGCGGGGTCGAAGGGCGGCAGCTTCGAGGGTGCGGACATGAGGGTGCCTCCGGCGGCTCGCACGGCGCTGTGTCAGAAACCCAGCAAAAACCTAGCAGTGGTAGTTAATGCTCGGCGCTGACGTTACGGCTCAGTGTGCCGTGCGTCCAGAGCGGGCCTGGCCCGCCGCCTCGGCGGGTGTCCTCCGGGCCGGGACGGCCACGTGCTCGTGCGGCTCGGCGGGCACCTGCTCGCGCGGCACGGCGGACTGCACCTTCTGCTCGGGCAGCTCGACAGCCTGCACCTGCTGCTCGGGCAGCTCGGCGGACTGCGCCGCGCACTCCATCACCTTCGGCAGCCGCAGCGCGGCCACCGCTCCGAGCAACAGCAGCCCGGCGCTGACGAGCAGCGAGACATGCAGCCCGTGGACGAAGGACTGGCGGGCCGCGATCCGCAGCGCGTCCCCGGCAGGTCCGCCCAGCTGGGCCGCCACCTCATAGGCCTCGCCCAGCGAATTGGCCGCGGCGGAGCGGGCGGCCGTCGGTGCGCTCCCGGCCGCGGCGAGCCCGGGCGCGTACGCGGCGTTCATGACGCTGCCGAGCAGCGCGATGCCCATTCCGGCGCCGAGCTGGTACGAGGTCTCACCGATGGCCGCGGCTCCGCCCGCCTGTTCCGCGGGAGCCTCGCTGAGCATCGACTCGTACGCGGCGAAGAGCGTGGTCTGCAGACCGAAGCCGAGCAGGACGAAGCCGCCGGTGAGCAGCAGCGGCCGGTCGTGCTGTCCCATCAGCGTCAGCAACAGCACGGCGCCGGCAGTCAGTACGAAGCCCCAGCCGACCATCCGGCGCGGGCCGAGGCGGCGCAGGGTGAACGAGCCCGTGGCGCCCGCGGCCATGGCGGCGAAGGTGAGGGGCAGCAGCCGCAGCCCGGTCTCCAGCGGGCTCAGCCCGAGCACCAGCTGGAGGTACTGGACGGCGATCAGCTCCAGGCCGACGAGCGCCAGCATGGCCAGCACGATGCAGCCCACCGAGGTGGAGAAGGTCGCCCTGGCGAACATCCGCATGTCGATGAGGGGATGCTCGCGGCGCTTCTGGCGTCGTATGAACAGGGTGAGGAGCAGAGTTCCGGCGAGCAGCGGGCCGAAGGTGCGCGGATCGGTCAGGGCGTCGCCCGCGCCGAGCCGCTTCACGCCGAGGACCACGCCGAGCACACCGGCCGCGGCCATCAGGGCGCCCAGCACGTCCCAGGGGCCGTCGCCGCTGCCCTTGGACTCGGGGAGCAGCCAGCGGCCGATCGGCAGGATCAGTGCCATCAGCGGAATGTTGATCAGGAAGACCGAGCCCCACCAGAAGTGCTGGACGAGGAAGCCGCCGAGGACGGGGCCGGTGGCGGCTCCCACGGCAGCGACCGCGGTCCAGATTCCGATGGCGGTGGCACGCTCACGGCGGTCGGGGAAGACCGCCCGGAGTATGGAGAGCGTCGCGGGCATGATCATCGCGCCGCCGACGCCGAGCAGCGCGCGGGCCGCGATGAGCACCTCGGGGGTGGTGGCGAGCGCCGCGACGGCGGAGGCCACCCCGAAGAGGGCGTAGCCGAGGAGCAGGATGCGGCGGCGTCCCACGCGGTCGCCGAGGGTGCCGAAGAGGATCAGCAGCGCGGCGCACACGAGCGGGTAGGCGTCGACTATCCAGAGCAGCTCCACCCCGCTGGGGCGGAGGTCCTCGGTGACGGCGGGCACCGCGACATGGAGCACGGTCGCGTCGAGCGCGACCAGCAGAAGGCTGACGCAGAGGACGAGCAGGACGACCCAGCGGTTGGCACCGCCACCGGTGGCGCGCGGGCGCGCTCCGGCCGTGGTCGTCCAGGACATGTACGTACCTCCCAAGGATTCCCTCGCTCTCGGTGGGCCAGCCGGGGACGGGGCCCTCGGGGCGGCCCGGCATCGACGGGCGAGTGATCAGCCAGGGTACGCGAGTCCGGGCCGGTGGCGCGTGGTGCACCTCTCACCTCGGCGGGCCCGGGGGTGTGGCGTGCGCCACGCCGGGGCGCCACGGGGGTGGTACCCGGTGTGCTCCGAACGGCCCCGTAATTCCGGGCGCCAATCGCGTGAACTGTTTCTGCTGCTACAAACACACTTACGAAGAAGGCCGCCCGGATAATAGGGCTCAAGGTCACTTTGAATTCCGGAACGGCTCTGAATGAATGTGCGGCTGAGACATAGTCCACATCACATCGTCATCACGAAGAGCCAGGATCGGCCTGGGCCCACACTCACTCGCTGTAACGTCGATTGGGTGCGTACCGACATCTTTGCCCGTCTGGACCGGGAGCCGGAGCCGCCGAAGATAGAGATCCCGCGGATGAGCCGCACCCGTCTCGCCCTCTTCGGCGGGACCTCGGCGTTCTATCTCGCCATCGTCGTGGCTGTGCTCCTCTCGTCCTGGCTGGTGGTCATCGACTGGAAGGTCATGCTCTTCCGGCCGTACCAGCAGTGGCCGGAGCTGCACGCGTTCCTGGACTACTTCGTGGTGCTCGGCCAGCGCGGCCCGACCGCCGTGATGGTGGCGGCCTGGCTGGGCTGGCGCTCGTGGCGGCAGCACACCCTGCGGCCGCTGCTGGCGCTGGGCGCCTCGCTGCTGCTGCTGAACGCCACGGTGGGCGCGGTCAAGCTCGGCCTCGGTCGGCTCGGACCCCACTACGCGACGCAGATCGGCTCCGCCGAGCTCTTTGCCGGCGGCGATATATTTCCCTCCGGCCACACCGCCAACGCCGTCGTGACCTGGGGAATCCTCGCGTACCTGGCTACCACCCCGAGGGCCAGACGGTATCTGTCGGCGCTGTCGGCCGTGGTCGCCCTGGGCGTCGGCCTGACGACGGTGTACCTCGGCACGCACTGGCTGAGCGACGTTCTGCTCGGCTGGGCCGCCGGGCTGCTGATCCTGCTCGCGCTGCCCTGGTGCGAGCCGCTGATCGGGCACACCGAGGCCTTCGTCCTCTCGCTGCGCGACCAGCTGCGTGCGCGCCGTCTGCCGGTGCCCTCGCTTCCGGTCGCGTCGGGCGGTCCGCGTCCGGCCATATACCCGCAGCGGCTTCCGGCGGAGGACGGGGAGCCGGTGCGCCACCCGGTGGGCGCGGGCAACTCCGGCCGTACGCCGGGCACTGCCCGGAGCGCCGCGGGCCCGGCGGTGTCCGCCAACGTCACCACGGCTCAGCTCGCCCAGGCGCGTCCGCACCCGCACGCGGTGCGCTCGGAGCGCACGCCCGTCACCCCGGTCGGCAGCCGCCGTCCGCCGCGCTCGCGCCATCTGGCGGGCGGCTGACGGCGCGGGAGACGGCGGTGGCACGCACCGGGCCCGCACACTCCCGCACCACACGGCGAAGGCCCCGACAACGGTCGGGGCCTTCGCCGTTGGCGTTCCGTGCGGATGGTCTCAGCCCTTCCAACAGCGCACGACCGTGCCCTCGTCGACCTCGAAGTTCAGCCGGCCCACCAGGTACTCCATGGTGATGATCGAGCCCGGCGGAAGCGCTCTGACGGTGCTCCAGCCCCGGCTGCGGGCAAGCCGCTCGGCCCTCTCGGCGTCGAGGCCGACATAGGACTCGGGGGCGTCGTCGGGCTGTGCGGAGGGGGTCGGTATCGGTGCCATGGGATTCACCGTAGGCGGCAGCGGACGGTGACGGAAGGCCCGTTGGCAACCTCCAATAGCAGGCACCCGTACACGCGTCCGCTTCCCCACGTACCTCACCGGTCACACTTGTGTCACAGGATCACGACACGCGTTTGGTCGGGATTCGTTCATTCGTGCGCACAATCGGAGTCGCCCGCACGGGAATTCCGCTGAATTCATGGATCATCGCGACGCCGGTCCGTCCCGGCCCCGGAATTCTCCCTGCCGATGACTTTTCTCCGGCCGACCGCGAGCCAGAAATTCATCGTTACTTATGCAGTTCCTATTTCTGGGCGAAACGGTCGCTCACCCGTCCGCGTATCCCACTCTGTCCCGATCCGTGTCCCCACCCTGTCGGGTGGTATCGCGTGGCTAGCATCGTGGCTCCAGCCCGAGACCGAACCAGTGCCGGACGAGGCCCCGAGCCGCGGACCGCGAAGGGGCAACGATGGGGACGGACACCGCGGAGGCCGCTGCCTCACCGGCATCACTGCGCGGGCGGGGCCGGGTCGTCATCGGCTGGCTCACGACCACCGACCACAAGAGGATCGGGCATCTCTACCTGGTCACTTCGTTCGTCTTCTTCCTGATCGCCGGGCTGCTGGCGATGCTGATGCGCGCGGAGCTGGCACGGCCCGGGCTCCAGCTGCTGACGAACCAGTCGTACAACCAGGCCTTCACGCTGCACGGCGCGATCATGCTGCTGCTCTTCGCGACGCCCACCTTCGCCGGTTTCGCCAACGAGATCGTGCCGCTGCAGATCGGCGCGCCCGATGTGGCCTTCCCACGGCTCAACATGTTCTCGTACTGGCTGTTCCTGTTCGGCGGGCTGATGGTGCTCGGCTCGCTGCTCGTGCCGACCGGCCCCGCCGCCTTCGGCTGGACCGCGTACGCGCCGCTCAACAGCCTGGACCGGTCCCCGGGCCTCGGCATCGATCTGTGGATCATGGGGCTTGCGCTCTCCGGCTTCGGCACGATCCTCACGTCCGTGAACTTCCTGGCGACGATCATCGGCATGCGGGCGCCGGGCATGACGATGTTCCGGATGCCGATCTTCACGTGGAACATCCTGTTCACCACGATCCTGGTGCTGATGGCGTTCCCCGTACTGGCGGCGGCGCTGCTGGTGCTGGAGTCCGACCGCCAGTTCGGCTCGGTGGTCTTCCAGGCCCCGAACGGCGGGGCGCTGCTGTGGCAGCACCTGTTCTGGTTCTTCGGGCATCCCGAGGTCTACATCATCGCGCTGCCGTTCTTCGGCATCATCACGGAGATCATCCCGGTCTTCTCACGCAAGCCGATCTTCGGCTACGTGACGCTGGTCGGCGCCACGATGGCCATCACCGGGCTCTCGGTCGTGGTGTGGGCACACCACATGTTCGTCACCGGTGCGGTGCTGCTGCCCTTCTTCTCCATGCTGTCCTTCCTGATCGCCGTCCCGACGGGGGTGAAGTTCTTCAACTGGAGCGGCACGATGCTGGGCGGCTCCCTGTCGTTCGAGACCCCGATGCTGTGGTCCGTCGGCTTCCTGGTGAGCTTCCTGTTCGGCGGTCTGACCGGCGTCATCATCGCTTCGCCGCCGATGGACTTCCAGGTAACCGACAGCTACTTCATCGTGGGGCACTTCCACTACACGGTGTTCGGCACGGTCGTCTTCGCGATGTTCGCCGGTTTCTACTTCTGGTGGCCCAAGTTCACCGGCAGGATGCTCGACGAGCGGCTCGGGAAGATCCACTTCTGGTCGCTCTTCATCGGCTTCCAGACCACCTTCCTGGTGCAGCACTGGCTGGGCGCGGAAGGCATGCCGCGGCGGTACGCCGACTATCTGGCGGCCGACGGGTTCACCGCTCTCAACACGGTCTCGACGATCGGCGCCTTCCTGCTCGGCATCTCCACGCTGCCGTTCCTCTACAACGTCTGGAAGACCCAGAAGTACGGCGAGAAGGTCACGGTCGACGACCCGTGGGGGTACGGCCGGTCGCTGGAGTGGGCGACCTCCTGCCCACCGCCCCGCCACAACTTCACCACCATCCCGCGCGTCCGCTCCGAGGCGCCGGCCTTCGACCTGCACCACCCCGGGTTCGCGGAGGTCCCCGGCCGGCTCCCGGTGCGGCGTGTCACTCCCCCAGAGCCCGGGACAACCGGTCGCGGACCGTCCTGATGTGCCCGGTCAGCTCCGCCGGCTCGACGACCTCGAACTCGAAGCCCATGAGCACCACATGAACGACCATCACATCCAGACTCGTGGCGCCCGTGTGCAGCAGACAGCTCTCCGGGCCCTCGGCCTCCAGGACGCCCGCCGACGGTGACACGGCCTCGGCCGCGCGCTCGACCGGAACGCACAGCCTGATCACCGCCTTGGTGGCGTACGCCGCCGTCGAAACGCCCTTCGAGACATAGGCGGCGAGATCCTCGGCGGGCGGGGTGCGCGGTGCGAAGCGCGGGCCGTGCGGCGGCTTCGGGGTGACCCGGTCGACCCGGAACGTACGCCAGTCGGAGCGGTCCACGTCCCAGGCGACGAGATACCAGCGGCGCTCCGTGCAGACGAGGCGGTGCGGCTCCACGGTGCGGCGGCTCGCCGAGCCGTTGTGGTCGCGGTATTCGAAGCGCAGCCGCTCGCTGTCCCGGCACGCGTTGGCCAGTTCGGTCAGGACGGACGGGTCGACCTGCCCCTGCGGGGTGCGCAGCATCGGCACGGTGAAGGCGTTGAGGGCGCCGACCCGGCGGCGAAGCCGGTTCGGCAGCACCTGCTCCAGCTTCGCCAGGGCGCGTACGGAGGTCTCGCCGATGCCCTCGACGCCGTTGCCGGCGGCGGTGCGCAGGCCGACCGCGACGGCGACGGCTTCCTCGTCGTCGAGGAGCAGCGGCGGCAGCTCGGCCCCCGCGCCGAGCTGATAGCCGCCGCCGGTACCGGGGCTGGCATTGACGGGATAGCCGAGCTCACGCAGCCGGTCGACGTCCCGCCGCACGGTGCGCGGGGTGACGCCGAGCCGCTCCGCGAGATCGGCGCCGGACCATTCGCGGTGGGCCTGCAGCAGAGAGAGCAGGCGCAGCAGTCTTGCCGAGGTTTCCAGCATGAGGGTGAGTCTGCCAGCGCTTGAGGACAGTCACTGTCCTCAAGCTGGCCCGGGCGGCGGACTTTCCCGGCCATCGCCGGGCCGGGCGGGTCCCAGGCGACCTTGGTCGATCTCACCGGGATCACCTGTACCCCGGCCACTCACGCCCGGTCACTTCGGGGACAGCCGTACGCACAGGTCGTTGTCCGCGTTGTAGCAGGGCGCCGCCCGGTAGCCCTCCGCCTCGTGGGCCGGGTACACGAAGACGGCCCTCCGGTCCCATACGTCGTCCAGGATGCGGGAGATCCGTACCGGCTCGGCGCCCTTGGCCGGCCGCAGCCACAGCGTCCACAGCTGCTCCTTCGGGACGAGCGGCTCGGCGAACGTCCCGTACGGCAGGGTGAATCCGAAGCTGCCGCCCTCGCCGGTCACCGGCACCTCGTGGACCGTTTCACCGAGGCGCGCCTCGGCCACCGCTCCCGCGCCGAGTTCGGCGCCGTAGAGCACGCCCTCGACCGTGCAGGCGCCCGGTTCGGAGCCGATGCCGCCGGCTTCGGCGTGCGGCTCACGCACCCAGGAGCGCACCACGAGCCGTCCGTCCGCCGTCGGGTAGGGCACCCGCACGACGACGCGGCCGGCTGCCGGGACCCGGTCGACGAGTGCCCGCAGATCGCGGATGCCCGGCTCGATGGCCACGTCGTCGTCGGTGAACGCGTCCCAGTGGCCCTCGGCCAGCTCGACCGTGCTGGGCAGCACGGCCCGGGAGTGACCCCCGCCGGTCGGGGTGAGCGGGAGCCGTACGGTGTCCTCGGCGGCGGTGCCGCCGCGCCGGCGCAGAACGAACGCCGCGTCCGGAGCCGCGACTTCCGCTATGTCGAACGTGACACCACCTGCGGAGTCGGCAATGCAGTCGGCACGCGGTGTCCGCCGCTCGGTGGACGTGGTCATGCCGTCTTCCCCTTCCGGATCACATCGGCGGCCTTGTAGCGCAGGGCGTACGCCCCGTCGAGCACCGCCCCGCGCGAGCGGTACAGGGTGTCCCGCAGGGCGCCACGGGAGCGGCCGTTGGCGCCTCGGGCGACCAGCTCGGTGAAGAGCGCCTCGTGGCGCTCCGCGATGCGCGCAGGATCGAAGCGGGCGGACGCCTCGCGGGCCGCCTCGCCGGTGCGCCGACGCAGTTCGTCGTCGTTGATCAGGTCGAGGAGTGCGTCGGCGACCGCGCCCTCGTCACCGACGGGGACGAGCCGTCCGTCGACGCCGTCCTCGATGATCTCGCGCGGCCCGTGCGAGCAGTCGGTGGACACGACCGGCACGCCGCAGCGCATCGCCTCGACGATCGTCATCCCGAAGGACTCCATGGTCGAGGTCACCGCGGCGAGCGAGCCCTTGACCCACTCCGGCTCCAGCGGATTGGCCGGCCCCATCAGGAAGACGTGGTTGTGCAGCCCGCGCTGTTCGATCAGAGCCCGCAGCGCGTTCTTCTCGTTGCCCGTCGCGTCACCGCTGCCGTAGATCCGCAGCCGCCAGTCGGGGCGGGCGGCGACCACCTTCGAGAAGGCCTTGACCAGCAGGTCGTACTGCTTCACCTTGGTGAGCCGGCCGGCGGCGATCACCCACTTGCTGGTGGAGTCGGCGGGCTCGACCGTGGGGGCCGGCACGCTGTTCGGCACGGACTCGATCCGTACGCCGGGCAGCTTCAGCCGCGTGCGGTAGGACAGTGCGTCGGCCTCGGTGACCGTGGTGACCGCGTCGAGCAGCGCGTACCGGTGGCCGATCTCGCGGCGCAGCCGGTAGCCGTGGCTGTCCAGGGTGAGGTGCTCCTGGCCGATGCGGACCGGGCCGCGCCGGGCCTGGCGGGCGATGTGGACATTCAGCCCGGGGCGGGTGCCGACGACGACGTCGGCGTCCAGGGACTTCAGATGTGCGGCGATGCGGGCGTCGGTGAGGCGGCTGTACTGCTTCCAGCGGCCGTCGCCGCGCGGGAACACCTTCGCCGGACGGGTGTAGTCCGGATGCGTGCCGTCGTAGGTGGGGCTACCGCTGCGCAGATCGAGCAGATGACGCATGCGTACGCCGACGGGGGCGCCGAGCGTCGGCTCCTCACGGTGCCGGAAGACCGAGACGATCTCGACGTCGTGTCGCTCGGCCAGTGTCCGGGCGAGGTTGAACGTCGTGCGGATCGTCCCGCCGATTCCGTAGGCGTTGTGGAGCAGGAACGAGATATGCATGCGCTGCCGCATCCCCCTGAGCTTCATGGTCATCGCAATGGGACTGTACTGGGCGCCCAAGGCCGTCAGGCGCGTCGGGGCACCGTGAATCACTTCTCCGTCATGTCACCACTCTGCTGGATCCGGCCTCTTCCGTCCTGTCGACGCGGTGAACTCGCCGAGCCCCGAACGATTTGTCGATGTATCACTGTGACGATCTGTCTCCCGCAACCGGCTTCGCGCGTGACCCTTGCCCTGACTCACCCGTTGTGCTCTTTACGAGCCGGGTGCCGCCCGGCAACCCACCACGCACCGAGTCCGAGGAGCCACCCGTGCCGCGCATGCTCGACGTCAGCGAGGACGTACGCGCCGAGATCGGCGACGAAGAAGCCGACCGGCTGCTCGCCGGCGAGAACGCCCCGGGCAGCTACGACTGCACTTCCTGTCGCACCCCGGGCGATTCCGAGCAGGAACGCACCAGCACGGTGCTGTTCGTCGGCGAGGAGACCGCCGTCCTCGCCTTCGCCCACGCCAGCTGCATTCCCTCCCAAGTCGTCCAGGTCGCCGAGGAGCAGCTCAAGGGCGCCGTCCGCTCGATCACCGGCGAATCCCCCGCCGCCGCCCCGCAGCCACCCGCCCAGGTCGACCCGGGCTCGCTGGGCGCGGCGCCGGAGCAGGCGGTGCTCGGTGTCACGAGCGGTCTCGTTCTGATCGAGGACGAGCTGCACCCGGCGCTCGTCGTCGAGCCGACCGCCCCGATCGCCCGGCCCGGCTCGTACGGTGGCGGCGACGACTTCCTGCCGCTGCTGATCGAGCAGGGCTTCCTGCCGGTCTCCGTGGTGAACCAGGTGCCCCCGTCCCTGCCCGGCTGGTCCGTGCTGCTCGCCATGGGCCAGCTGCACGCCGTGCTCCAGCCGGGTACGGGCGGCGGCGGCCAGGTCGCCTGGTGGCAGGCCCACCAGCCGCTGCAGGTGACCGATGGCTGGCGCACGGCCGCCAACAAGTCGCACAGGGTACTGGTCTTCGCCGCCCCGGTCGGCTCCATCGGCCAGCAGCCGCGCGAGGACCTGCTGCGCGACGCCCTCGACAAGGCCGCGGCCAACGGCCGGCTGGTGGCCGCCACCATGCCGCTGGCGGGCACCTGACGGACGCCGTGCGCCGGCGTGCCCGGCGTACCCCCGCCGATCAGCGATTTCCCGGACGGGGCCGCATCCGACCGGCGTGCGGGTCGTTGGCTCATACGTGCACACAAACGACCCCGCCCGTCGGCCGCGCCAGGGCCATGTCCCCTCCATGCGCCCCGCGTACGACGTAGCGGCGGGCCCATCGGCCACTCCGATCTACGACGCGCTGTACTCCGAGTACCTCAGGGCGTTCCGGACGCTGCCGGGGGACCGGAGCGGCGAGGAGAACCTCGGGTTCTCGGCGTTCGGCACCGGTCAGCACGGGCCGACCGGTCACGGCGGGTTCGGGGGCCAGTCGGGATTCGGGTGGCAGCCCGCCCCCGTCCGGCAGACGGGCGGCAGACAGCACCACACCCCCGCGGCGCTGCCACCGGCGCCCCGTAGAGGGCTGTGAGACGACGAAGTGGCCGGGGCGGCTGCCGCCCCGGCCACTTCGTCGTGTGTGCCACGTGGTCATCTGCGCCACGTGGTCATGAGTTCCGCATGGCCATGTGGACCCCATGGCCGTGCGGACTCCGTGGCTGTGCGGACTCCATGGCCGTGCGGACTACTTCTTCCGGCCGCGCTTCTCGCGCACCCGCACCGAGATGTGGATCGGGGTGCCCTCGAAGCCGAACTCCTCGCGCAGCCGGCGCTCCACGAAGCGGCGGTAGCCGTGCTCCAGGAAGCCGGAGGCGAAGAGCACGAAACGCGGCGGCTTGGTGCCCGCCTGCGTACCGAACAGGATGCGCGGCTGCTTGCCGCCGCGGATCGGGTGCGGGTGGGCGGCGACCAGCTCGCCGAGGAAGGCGTTGAGGCGGCCGGTCGGGACGCGGGTCTCCCATCCCTCCAGCGCCGTCTCGATCGCCGGGACCAGCTTGTCCATGTGCCGTCCGGTCGAGGCCGAGACATTCACCCGGGGCGCCCAGGAGACCTGCTGCATCTCGGTCTCGATCTCGCGCTCCAGGTAGTAGCGGCGCTCCTCGTCGAGGGTGTCCCACTTGTTGTACGCGATCACGAGGGCACGGCCTGCCTCGACGGCCATCGTGATGATGCGCTGGTCCTGGACGGAGATGGACTCGCTGGTGTCGATCAGTACGACGGCGACCTCGGCCTTCTCGACGGCGGCCGCGGTGCGCAGCGAGGCGTAGTAGTCGGCCCCCTCCTGGAGGTGGACCTTCTTGCGGATACCGGCGGTGTCCACGAACTTCCAGGTCGTGCCGCCGAGTTCGATGAGCTCGTCGACCGGGTCGCGGGTGGTGCCGGCCATCTCGTTGACGACGACCCGCTCCTCGCCTGCGACCTTGTTGAGCAGGGACGACTTGCCGACGTTCGGACGGCCGATGAGGGCGATACGGCGCGGGCCGCCGACGGCGGTGCCGAAGGTCTGGGCAGGGGCGTCGGGGAGCGCCTTGAGGACCTCGTCGAGCAGGTCGCCGGTGCCGCGGCCATGCAGCGCGGAGACCGGGAACGGCTCGCCGAGACCGAGCGACCACAGCATCGACGCGTCGGCCTCGCCGGACGGGCCGTCGACCTTGTTGGCGGCGAGCACCACCGGCTTGCCTGCGCGGCGCAGGAGCTTGACGACGGCTTCGTCGGTGTCGGTGGCGCCGACGGTGGCGTCCACGACGAAGACGACGGCGTCGGCGGCCTCGATGGCGAACTCGGCCTGGGCGGCGACGGAGGCGTCGATGCCGAGGACGTCCTGCTCCCAGCCGCCGGTGTCGACGACCTTGAAGCGGCGGCCGGCCCACTCCGCCTCGTACGTGACGCGGTCGCGGGTGACGCCGGGCTTGTCCTCGACGACGGCCTCGCGGCGGCCGATGATGCGGTTCACCAGGGTCGACTTGCCGACATTCGGACGGCCGACGACGGCGAGGACGGGCAACGGGCCGTGACCGGCCTCCTCGATCGCGCCCTCGACGTCCTCGAGGTCGAAGCCCTCCTCCGCGGCGAGCTCCATGAACTCCGCGTACTCGGTGTCGCCGAGTGCCCCGTGGTCGTGCTGGTCGTTCATGAAGTCCGTTCCTCGTTCATTCGTGGTGATCGGTGAACACGGGACAGGAGGTCCCGGGCTCACTACTGAAGTCTCGCTCAGCGCCCGGTGAGGCGCTTGGCGTTTTCCAGGTGGGCGGTGAGCCGCTCCTGGATGCGTGCGGTCGCTTCGTCGAGCGTCTTGCGGGTGCGGCGGCCGGTGCCGTCGCCCGCCGCGAAGGCGTCGCCGAAGACGATGTCGACGCGGCTGCGCAGCGGAGGCAGCGCCCGTATCAACCGTCCGCCGCGCTCGCTGCTTCCCAGGACGGCCACGGGAACGATCGGCGCACCGGAGCGGACGGCGAAGTAGGCGAGCCCGCCGCGGATCGAGGTGAAGTCGCCTTCGCCTCGGGTGCCCTCGGGGAAGATGCCGAGGACGCCGCCGTTCTCGAGCACGCCGAGGGCGTTGGTGATGGCGGTGCGGTCGGCGCTCGTACGGTCCACCTTCACCTGGCCGATCCCGGTCAGGAACGGGTCGAGAGGTCCGGCGAACGCCTCCTGCTTGATCAGGAAGTGCACCGGCCTGGGCGAGGTCCCCATGAGCATCGGACCGTCGATGTTGTGCGCGTGGTTGACGGCGAAGATCACCGGGCCGGTGGCAGGGACCCGCCAGGAGCCGAGGACCCTCGGCCTCCACAGCGTGTGCATGAGGCCGATGCCGATCACCCGGCCGACGGCGGCGCCCTGGGCGGACGGGAGGGTCACTTCGCGGCCCGCTTCTCCTCAACAAGGGTCACGACGCACTCGATGACCTGCGAGAGGGTGAGGTCGGTGGTGTCGACCTCGACGGCGTCGTCCGCCTTGGCGAGGGGGGAGGTCTTGCGGCTGGAGTCGGCGGCGTCCCGCTTGATCAGCGCGTCACGGGTGGTGGCGAGGTCGGTCGCCTCCTTCCCCTTGAGCTCACCGCTGCGGCGGGCGGCGCGGGCCTCCGGGGAGGCGGTCAGGAAGATCTTCAGGTCGGCGTCGGGGAGGACGGTGGTGCCGATGTCCCGGCCCTCGACGACGATGCCCTTCTCGGCGGCCGCGGCGATGGACCGCTGCAGTTCGGTGATCCGGGCCCGCACCTCGGGGACCGCGCTGACCGCGCTGACCTTGGAGGTGACCTGCTGGGTGCGGATCGGGCCGGACGCATCCAGACCGTCGACGGTGATCGTCGGAGCGACCGGGTCCGTACCGGACTCGATCACCGGCTTCCCGGAGGCGCTCGCGATCGCGACCGGGTCGCCGACGTCGACGCCGTTGCTGATCATCCACCAGGTGATCGCCCGGTACTGAGCGCCGGTGTCCAAGTAGCTCAGGCCCAGCTCTGCGGCGACCGCCTTGGAGGTGCTCGACTTGCCCGTGCCGGAGGGGCCGTCGATGGCGACGATCACGGATTCCACGGTGTCGGAGACCTTCCTCATACGCGTTTGCGGGCAGGCCGGAATGCCAAGGTGCCCCGCACAAGGTTACCGAGTGCGGAACCCTGCCCATGCACCCGTGCAGCGGTGCCCCGTCCGGCACCGGGGCTACGCCCCGGACCGAGGCCGCTGCGCGGGGCCCACGCGGCCGAGCCGCACATTGATACAGCCCCACCCGTCCCTTCGGCGAACTGGGGGCTTCGCCCCCCAGGCCCCGGCCCGGGGCTCCATCCCCGGGCCCTGCCCCAAGCCCCCCGGCGGGGCTCCATCTGGAGCCCGTCCGGCGCTTGGGTACGGACACACGGCACCCGCCCGGTACCGGGCACGCCCATCAAGCCCGCCCGGCGCCTGAGGACGGACAAAGCGGCCGACCGGACGGCACCGTCAAGCCCGGCAGCCCGCCCGGAGGGCACACAGGGGCCCGGGGGCCAAGCCCCTCAGGGGCGCTACTGGCGCAGCGACCAGCCCCGCTCCCGCAGCGCCGCCGACAGCACCGGCGCCGCGGCCGGCTCCACCATGAGCTGGACCAGGCCCGCCTGCTGGCCCGTGGCGTGCTCGATGCGGACGTCCTCGATATTGACGCCCGCGCGGCCGGCGTCCGCGAAGATGCGGGCGAGCTCGCCGGGCTGGTCGCTGATGAGGACGGCGACGGTCTCGTACGTCGTCGGGGCGGCGCCGTGCTTGCCGGGGACGCGTTCACGGCCGGCGTTGCCGCGGCGCAGGACGTCCTCGACGCCGCCCGCGCCGTCGCGGCGCTTGTCCTCGTCGGAGGACTGCAGGGCCCGCAGGGAGCGCACCGTCTCGTCGAGGTCGGCCGCGACGCCCGCCAGGACGTCGGCGACCGGGCCCGGATTGGCGGACAGGATCTCGATCCACATCCGGGGGTCCGAGGCCGCGATGCGGGTGACGTCCCGGATGCCCTGCCCGCACAGCCGTACCGCCGTCTCGTCCGCGTCCGCCAGTCGCGCGGCGACCATCGACGAGATCAGCTGCGGCGTGTGCGAGACCAGCGCGACCGCCCGATCGTGGGCGTCGGCGTCCATCACGACCGGCACCGCGCGGCAGAGCGCGACCAGCTCCAGCGCCAGGTTCAGCACCTCGGTGTCGGTGTCCCGGGTGGGCGTGAGCACCCACGGCCGGCCCTCGAAGAGATCCGCGGTCGCCGCCAGCGGCCCCGAGCGCTCCTTGCCGGACATCGGGTGGGTACCGATGTACGCGGTCATGTCCACGCCGAGCGCCTCCAGCTCGCGCCGCGGCCCGCCCTTGACGCTGGCCACGTCGAGGTAGCCACGGGCGGCGCCCGCGTGCATCGCCTCGGCGATGGTGGCGGGCACATGCGCGGGCGGCACGGCGACGACGGCGAGGTCGACAGGCCCTTCGGGCGCCTCGTCCGTACCGGCGCCGAGCGCGGCCGCGGTCCTCGCCCGCGCCGGGTCGTGGTCCGTGAGGTGGACCGTGACGCCGCGCGCGGCGAGCGCGAGCGCGGCGGACGTACCGATCAGTCCGGTACCGATGACAAGGGCGGTTCTCACTGGGCGATGTCCTTGCGGAGGGCGGCCGCGGCACCGAGGTACACGTGCGCGATCTCGGACTTGGGCAGGTCGGACTCGATGTGCGCGAGGATCCGCACGACGCGCGGCATGGCCCCGGTGATGTCCAGCTCCTGGGCACAGATCAGCGGCACGTCGACGATCCCCAGCCCTCGTGCCGCCGCGGCAGGGAAGTCGCTGTGCAGGTCCGGCGTGGCGGTGAACCAGACGCTGATCAGATCGTCCGCGGTGAGCCCGTTCCGCTCCAGGATGGCGGTGAGCAGCTCACTGACCTGCTCGTCCATGTGCCCGGCCTCGTCCCGTTCCAGCTGGACGGCTCCCCGGACGGCTCGTACCGCCACGTCGTGCTCCTTAACTCCGCGAGTGCTCCGGTCAGCCTAGTCAGCTGCCCGTACCCGCCTGCGCGCCGACCGTCCTCCGAGACGAGGTGCGGCCGCCCCTCGTCTCGGAGGACGGTGCCGGACCGCGGGCCGGATCACCTGCTGCCCGATGACGTCCTCCAGGAAGCCGGAAGGCATCGGCGCGTTCGGCGTCAGCTTGTCGACTTGTCGATGGCCTGCGGCAGGGCCCGGGCGATCTCGTCGACGGCCTTCTCCGGGGAGGATTACGGCCAATGTCGCCCACACCCGACCCTGCCGCCACTCGGGCTATCACCGGCTGTGCATCCGTTGGACACGGGGCGTCACGTCCGGTTGCATGGGAATTCCCCTGCCCGCCCCTGCGAGAGGCGTCCATGAAGCGCTCAGGACCGCTGTTCACGCTGGCCGCCGGGCTGTTGCTCGGCCTGTTCATGCTGTCGCTCAACGCGACGACCGGGGAGCCCGCGCCCTCGTCGTACGAGCGTCCGGCCGCAAGCCGGAGCCCCGGCCCCAGCAAGCCCGCGTCTCCGCCCCCGCCGCCGTCCCCGACGCGGACCCCGCCGCCGTCCCCGACCCCGACTGCGCAGACGCAGGCCAAGTACGCGGGCCGTACGGCCGACGACACCGCGTCCGTCGCCATCACGCTCCGCGGCACCAAGGCCGTCGCGTACTTCTGCGACGGCCGCACCCAGGAGGCCTGGATGCGCGGTGATGTCGGGAGCGACGGCAGTATGCGGCTGACCAGCGACACCGGCGCGGAGCTGGACGGCACCGTGAACGGGGCCAAGGCCACCGGATCGGTGGAGATCGGCGACCGCAGCTGGCAGTTCACCGCCCCCAAGGTGGGCAAGCCGTCCGGGCTGTACCGGGCCAGCGCCCAGGCCGGCGGCACCAAGATCAAGGGCGGCTGGATCGTCCTCCCGGACGGCCGCCAGGTCGGCATCGTCACTCGCGACGGCAAGCCCGCCGCCGCTCCCCCGATCGACCCGGCCACCGGTGCCGTCACCGTGGACGGGACCCAGCTGACCGCCCGCCCCGTCGAACCCTGAGCCTCCCCGAGGTGCGTCATGAGCGTGGACCCGAATGCGCAGAGCCGCGACTACCCGCCGCCGCCACCACCACCGCCGCCGGGGGCCCCGCCCGGTCGGGCCGGCCCGGGAGCAGCGCGCTTCCTCGTCCCGGCTCTGGTCGCCGCGGTCGTCGCGGTCGGCCTGGGTGCTTACGGGAAGCTGCACGAGCCGGCCGGCACCGCATTCAATCTGGCCGGTTTCAGCAGCCCGAGCGCGGTGAAGGCGTGGCTGGCCACGGCGGCGCTCGCGCTCGGGTTCGTGCAGGTTGTCAGCGCGCTCACCATGTACGGGCAGCTGCCGGGCGTACAAGCCGCGTCGTGGACGCCCACACTGCACCGCTGGTCGGGCCGGGTGGCGTTCCTGCTGGCCGTGCCGGTCGCCGTGCACTGCCTGTACGCGCTGGGCTATCAGACGTACAGCTCGCGGGCGATGTGGCACTCGTTCCTCGGCTGCTTCTTCTTCGGGGCGTTCAGCGCAAAGATGTTGCTGTTGCGCATGGAGCGACTGCCGGGGTGGCTGCTGCCGGTCGTCGGCGGGCTGGTCTTCGCCGCGCTCATGCTGGCCTGGGCGACCTCGGCGCTCTGGTTCTTCAGCACGTTCGGGGTGACGACATGAGTGACCACACGAGTGACCGCGTGAGTGACCGGGCGAGAAATGAAGGCACCACCCGCCGTACGGTTCTGGTGACCGGTGCCGCCGTGCTGGTGGCAACAGGCTGCAGCAAGTACGGCGACGAGAGCGGCGGCGGTCAGACATCGGCCCCGGCGCCCGCCTCGCCGACGCAGCCCCCGCCCCCTGCTCAGAGGCAGAGCCCCGGCGCGCAGCCGCCCGCGGGCGAGGCGCTGGGCACCACCTCCGAAGTGCCGGAAGGCGGCGGGAAGGTCTTCACGGACCAGAAGGTCGTGGTGACCCAGCCCGCCCAGGGCGACTTCAAGGCCTTCACGGCGATCTGCACCCACCAGGGCTGCACGGTCAACAAGGTCGAGAACGGCACCATCGACTGCCCCTGTCACGGCAGCAAGTTCCGTATCCAGGACGGCTCGGTAGCGCACGGGCCCGCGACACGGCCGCTGGCGGCGAAGCAGATCACCGTCTCCGGGGAGGAGATCCGGCTCACGTAACCTGTCGCGCATGACTCCGACTCCCGAGGCGCTCGTCCGCGACCACACCATCTACTCCTGTGTGATGGGATCCCGGGCCTTCGGTCTCGCGACGGACGGGAGTGACACCGACCGGCGTGGCGTCTTCCTCGCGCCGACGCCGCTGTACTGGCGCTTCGAGAAGCCCCCGACACATGTCGAGGGCCCCGCCGCCGAGCAGTTCTCCTGGGAGCTGGAGCGCTTCTGCGAGCTGGCGATGCGCGCCAATCCGAACGTCCTGGAGTGCCTGCACTCCCCGCTCGTCGAGCACATCGACGACACCGGCCGCGAACTGCTCGCGCTGCGCGACGCGTTCCTGTCGCGGCAGGCGCATGTGACCTTCGTACGGTACGCCGTGGGACAGCGCAGGAAGCTCGACGCGGACGTACGGCAGCACGGCGCGCCGCGCTGGAAGCACGCGATGCATCTGCTCCGGCTGCTGGCGAGCTGCCGCGATCTGCTCCGTACGGGGCGGCTGGTGATCGAGGTCGGCGAGGACCGCGAGCGCCTCCTCGCCGTCAAGCGCGGCGAAGTCTCCTGGCGGGAGGTCGATTCCTGGATGACCCGCCTCGGCGAGGAGGCCGACGCGGCGGCCGCGGGCACTCCGCTGCCGGAGGCGCCGGACCGGGCCCGCGTCGAGGAGTTCCTCATCCGGGCACGACGGGCATCGGCCGGATGAGAGCGGCCCGGTCGGGCGCCAGGCGTACCCGTACGACGAAGTCGTCCAGGGCGTCGTAGGCGCTCGGCTCCCCCGGCAGCCGCGTGACCGCCTGGGCCTCGTCGAGCGCCGTGTGCAGCTCCTCGAAGTCCGCACGTATGGCGTCCGCCGCGATTCCCCGCGCCGGGCCGTGCTCGGCGGCGGTCTTGGCCTCGATCAGGTCCGGCAGATACGCCGGTGCGGCCACCTCCCCTACCAGCGTGGGCAGATGGGCCTGCACCTCGTGCGCCCGCATCAGGTGGACACCGGTGAGGAGCGCCCGGAACGCATAGAGGAGCGGCTTCAGTTCCCCGGTCTTCTCGAAGAGCCGCCACTGCGTGTTCGCGAACCCGCGGTAGTGGTGGGCGTGATGGCTGGTCAGCACGGACGGCGCGAACGCGACGAGCTCCGCGTGCGCCTCCGTCGTGTGGACCACGAGCGGCGACAGCAGCTGCTCCAGCACATAGCCGTTGCGCCGCAGCATCAGCCGTACGAACTTCCGCAGGTCGTGAGTGACGAGGTCCATCTCGGTGCCGTCCCGGTCCCACATCCGGGACCGGGTCTCCTCCGCCTCGCGCAGGCCGACGAGCCGCTCCACGGGAAGGACATGGACACCCCGCAGGTCCACGTCCGAGTCCCGGGAGGGAAAGCCGTACAGGTGCGCGCCCGAGACCGTGGCAAAGAGGAGGGGGTCGGGCTGCTCGGCGACGACAGGGGTGAGGTCGGCACTCAGTGCATCAAGCATGGATCAAGCATCCCAGCCAGGTCGCAGCGTCCCGGCCAGGGGTCAGGCATCCCAGAGCGCACCCAGCGTCAGGAGCTCGCTCCGGTACTCGATCCGCTCCGCCCACTCCTTGGGCCAGGCGCGCGCCCCCAGGTGCGCCCCCGCGAACGCTCCCGTCAGGCAGGCGATCGAGTCGGAGTCGCCCCTGGTGCAGGCCGCGCGCCTCAGGGCCAGCAGCGGCTGTTCGGGAAAGAGCAGGAAGCAGTGCAGGGCCGTGGCGAGTGCCTCCTCGGCGATCCAGCCGTCGCCCGTCGTGAGGCACGGGTCGTTCTCCGGGTTGGGCTCCCGCAGCGCGGACGTGAGCCGCTCCAGGGCGTGCAGGCACTCGTCCCAGCCGCGCTCGATGTACGCCTCGGGCGTCGCGTCGTGCGCGTACGTCCACAGGTCGCCGAGCCAGCCGTGGTGGTAGCGGGAGCGGTTCTCGTACGCGTACGAGCGCAGCCGGCCGACGAGACCGAGCGGCTCCGTGCCCTGGGCGAGCAGGAACACCGCACGGGCCGTGAGGTCGGACGCGGCCAGCGCCGTGGGGTGGCCGTGGGTGAGCGCGGCCTGGAGCTGGGCCGCGCCGGCGCGCTGCCCCTCGCTCAGCCCGGGTACGAGTCCGACCGGCGCGACGCGCATATTGGCGCCACAGCCCTTGGAGCCCATCTGGCTGGCCTCCTGCCAGGGCATGTCGCTGTCGAGCTTGTGGCAGGCGACCAGGCAGGTGTTGCCGGGGGCCCGGTTGTTCTCCGGGGAGTGGTACCAGTTCACGAACTCCTCCCGCACCGGCCGGGTCAGCCGCAGCGGGGCGAGCAGTCCCCGGTCCATCGCGGTGCGGATGCCGCGCGCGAGGGCCAGGGTCATCTGGGTGTCGTCGGTGACGATCGCCGGCTGCGGCAGCGGCATCTCCCGCCACGGCCCGCACTTGGCGAGGATCGACGGCACATCGTTGAACTCGGTGGGGAAGCCGAGCGCGTCACCCAGCGCCAGTCCGGTCAGGGTGCCGGTGGCGGCCTGCTTGGTGGCGGTCCTCGTCGCGGTCATGTCGTGTGCCGTCCTTCCGGTCGCAGAAGTGGAGGGTGCAGGGCGTTCGCCGGCCCCGCCCGGTAGAGCGCGGCCGGTTTCCCGCGGCCGCCGGTCAGGCGCGCTCCCCCCGCCACGGCCTCGACGAAGCCCGGTGTGGTGAGGACTTTGCGCCGGAAGTTGGGGCGGTCGAGCTCGACGCCCCAGACGGTCTCGTACACCTGCCGCAGCTCGCCGAGGGTGAACTCGGCCGGGCAGAAGGCGGTGGCGAGACACGTGTACTCGAGCTTGGCGCCGATGCGGTCGTGGGCGTCGGCGAGGATGCGGTCGTGGTCGAAGGCGAGCGGAGCGGGATGGGTGTCCCTCCGGCCGGAGGCGGGGGGACGGCCGTGGCTGCCGTAGGGCATCCACTGGGCGTGCGCTGCGTCACCGCCGCCGTGCGGCTCGGGCAGGTCGGGTACGAGTGCCGTGTACGCGACGGACACGACCCGCATTCGGGGGTCGCGGTCGGGGTCGCTGTAGGTGCGCAGCTGTTCGAGGTGGAGCGCGGCGGCGGTGCTCGCCGACAGGCCGGTCTCCTCGGCGAGTTCGCGGCGGGCGGCCTGGCCCGCGGACTCCCGGGGCAGGATGAACCCGCCGGGCAGCGCCCAGGCTCCCTTGTACGGCTCCTGTCCGCGTTCGACGAGGAGGACGTGGAGCCGTCCCTCGCGGACGGTGAACACGGCGAGGTCGACGGTGACGGCGAACGGCTCGAAGGCGTACGGGTCGTACCCCTCGGGCACCCGCGGGGCGCTCATCGTCGCTCCGGGAGGGGATCGGCGAGGTGCCACCCTTCGGCGAGCAGTGCGTCGACCGCGGCCACGGCGGTGGCCAGCCGTTCTTCGTGCGGGCCGGTCACCGTGACGAACTTCCGTCCGGTGCCGGCGAGCCGGTCGGCGAACCGGGCGGTCATCCAGGGCCGCAGCTGCTCACCGTCGCGCAGCCCGTCGTCCTCGAACGGCACCCCCCGATGGTCGGTGAGCAGCCACAGGTCGCCGCGGCCGCGCGCCGCGATCTCGGCGACCTCGTCGCTCGGCCCGCCCATGTACCGCTCGTGCCAGATGGTGGTCGCGAAGGCGTCGGTGTCGCAGATGAGCACGGGTGAGCCGGTGCGGGCCGCGGCGTTCTCCCGTTCGGTCTGCCGCCGGGCGATGAGCGGGAACTCACCGGAGGTGAAGCGGACGTCGGACCAGGTCGCTCCGGGCCGTTCGGCGCGCAGTCCGGCGAGTTTCCGCTCGCTGAACTCCCTGCCGTACTCGGCGACGCAGCCGGTGCGCGCCCACACCCCGCCGCGTGCGCGGTAGTGCCCGGCGAGCGCCGTGGCCAGGGTGGTGGTGCCGGTCGACTCGGCGCCGAGGACGACGACGCGGCGGGCGAGGGCCGCGCGTACGGGCGGTTCCAGGAAGTCCCAGCAGCCGACGGGGTCCTTGCGTACGGCCGTACCGGAGACCGGGAAGACCGTGCGGCCCGGGTCGACGCACACGGAGTCGGCGCGAAACCTCCGGGCGAGCTCGTCGCCGTACGCCTCGGAGGTGAAGACGGCGTCCACGCGCCGGGGGACGGCCGCGCGGAACACGGCCATGTGCGCGTCCCAGACGGCCGGGTCGGTCAGATCGACGGGGATGTCGTCGATGGCGCCCACGACGCGGACGTCCGGGTGCACCTCGCTCATCCACGCCATGCGCTCGTCGAGCGGGATGGACTCCACGGACGCGGCGCAGACGAGGACGGTCAGCCGCTCGCAGCGGTCGCGTGCGGTCCGTACGAGATGGTGGTGGCCGGCGTGCGGCGGATAGAACTTGCCGAGGACGAGACCGTGCCGGTACCGCTTCATACCGTCGCCTCCGCCAACTGTCGTTCCTGTACGGACAGGTCGCGCGACCAGTTGCGCAGTCCCAGCGCGCAGAGGGTCATGAACCCGATGTACAGCAGCGAGGTGAGATAGAGCTGCTTGTACGCGTACAGCGGTACGTACACGAGGTCCGCGGCGATCCAGAGCCACCACGACTCCAGCCGCTTGCGGCACTGTCCGTACGTCGCCATCAGGGAGAGCGCGGTGGTCAGCGCGTCCCAGAAGGGGACGGTGGAGTCGGTGGCGCGGTCCAGGAGCATCGTCAGTCCGAGGGTCCCCACCACCCCCGCCGCGAACAGCCACGTCCACTCGGTGCGCGTGGTGCGGCGCACCGGGAGGGCGTCCGAGCCTGGTCCACCCCCGTGGGTCCAGGTCCACCAGCCGTACACGGCGAGGGTGATGAAGACGACCTGCAGCCCCGCGTCGGCGTACAGGCCGGCCTGGGTGAACAGCAGGATGAAGAGGACGTTGTTGGCGATGCCGATGGGCCAGTTGGCGAGGTGCTGGCGGGCGACGAGCCAGACGCAGAGCGCTCCGCTGCCGAAGCCGAGGACTTCGGTCCAGCTGACCGGGGTGTCGAGCAGCGTGAACAGAGGCCGCTGCAGTGGTTCGAGTACGTCCGCGAGGCTCACGCCGCCCCCCCTCTTTTAGAGTCACTCTGACTATAAAGCGGGGGCGGGCCGGCCACAAGCACAAAAAACCCGCGGCCGTCGTACGGCCGCGGGCTCTCCTGGGAAGGGATGTCTAGAGACCGACTTCCTTCATCAGCATGCCGACCTCGGTGTTGGTCAGGCGGCGCAGCCAGCCGGACTTCTGGTCGCCGAGCGAGATCGGCCCGAACGACGTCCGGACGAGCTTGTCGACCGGGAAGCCCGCCTCGGCGAGCATGCGGCGCACGATGTGCTTGCGGCCCTCGTGGAGGGTGACCTCGACCAGGTAGTTCTTGCCGGTCTGCTCGACGACCCGGAAGTGGTCCGCGCGGGCGTAGCCGTCCTCCAGCTGGATGCCTTCCTTGAGGCGCCTGCCCACCTCGCGCGGGAGCGGACCCTGGATGGCGGCGAGGTAGGTCTTCTGGACGCCGTACTTGGGGTGGGTGAGACGGTGCGCCAGCTCGCCGTGGTTGGTGAGCAGGATGATGCCCTCGGTCTCGGTGTCGAGGCGGCCGACGTGGAAGAGCCGGGTCTCGCGGTTGGTGACGTAGTCACCGAGACACTGGCGCCCGTCCGGGTCCTCCATGGTGGAGACCACACCGGCCGGCTTGTTCAGCGCGAAGAACAGGTACGACTGGGTGGCGACGGTCAGGCCGTCGACCTTGATCTCGTCGTGCTCCGGGTCGACGCGGACGCCCTGCTCGATGACGATCTTGCCGTTGACCTCGACGCGGCCGGCGTCGATCAGCTCCTCGCAGGCGCGGCGCGAACCCATGCCGGCGCGGGCGAGGACCTTCTGCAGCCGCTCGCCCTCCTGCTCCGCTCCCGGGAAGGTCTTGGGCGTCTTGATCTGCGGCTTGTTCGCGTAACGCTCGCGGTTGCGCTCTTCGGCGCGGGCGTCGTACTCGCGGGAACGGGCCGGGGCGGTGCGGCCGCCGCCGCGCTGCGGGGACTGCTTCGGGCCACCCTTGGCGCCACCGCGGGCGGCTGCGCCACGGCCCTTCTTCGGACCTTCGGACGCCGATCCTCCGACGTCGTAGCGGCGCTCCTCGGGACGCGGCTTGCGCGCGCGCTTCTGCTTGTCGTCGCGCTCGTTGCCAGCACCCCGGTAGTTACCGCGTCCGCTGCTGTTCCTGCCGCTGCTTCGCATCAAAGTTCCGTCGTCGTCGTGTCGTCTGCGTCTGTGTCCGGAGCGTCCGGATCGAACGACGGTACGCCTTCCTGCGTCTCGGCCTCGATCGCCTCCGCCTCGGGCAGGAAGGGCGCGAGCTCCGGGAGCTCGTCCAGGCCGCGCAGGCCCATCCGCTCCAGAAAGTAGTTCGTCGTCCTGTACAGGATCGCACCTGTTTCGGGTTCCGCGCCCGCCTCCTCGACGAGACCGCGCTGGAGGAGGGTGCGCATGACGCCGTCGCAGTTCACGCCGCGCACGGCGGAGACCCGGGACCGGCTGACCGGCTGACGGTAGGCGACCACGGCGAGGGTCTCCAGCGCTGCCTGGGTGAGCCTGGCCTGCTGGCCGTCGAGGACGAAGCGCTCGACGGCCTCGGCATGCTCGGGGCGGGTGTAGTAGCGCCAGCCGCCGGCGACCAGCCGGAGCTCGAAGCCGCGCCCCTGGACGGTGTACTCGTCGGCGAGCTCGCGCAGCGCGTCCGAGACCTCCCTGCGGGGCCGCTCCAGCACCTTGGCGAGGTGCTCCTCGGTGGCCGGCTCGTCGACGACCATGAGGACGGCTTCGAGCGCGGGCTTGAGATCGCTCATGCCTTCTCCTCTGCTTTCTCAAGGGGCTCGGGGGCTCGGTCGAATTCATCGGTGACGGTTGCCGTCGCATCGCCACCGGCCCAGGTGACGATGAGCTCGCCGAGGGCGTCCTCCTGGTCCAGGGTGACGGCCTTCTCGCGGTAGAGCTCCAGCAGGGCGAGGAAGCGGGCGACGACGGTGAGCGTGTCACCGACGCCCTCGGTCAGCTCGCGGAAGCTGACCCTGCCGCGTTCGCGCAGCATGCCCACGACCACCTCGGCCTGCTCGCGCACGCTCACGAGGGGCGCGTGGATGTGGTCCACGTACACCTGGGGCTTCGGCTTGGGCTGCATGGCCTTGACGGCGAGCTTGGCGAAGCCCTCGGCGCCGATGCTGATGACGACCTCGGGGAGGAGTTCGGCGTGGTGGTCCTCGAGCCCCACGGTCCGGGGGTAGCGCCGGGCCTCCTCCTCCAGCCGGTGCTGGAAGATCTCGGCGATCTGCTTGTACGCGCGGTACTGCAGCAGCCGCGCGAACAGCAGGTCCCGGGCTTCGAGCAACGCGAGGTCGGCCTCGTCCTCCACCTCGGCGGCGGGCAGCAGACGGGCGGCCTTCAGGTCGAGCAGAGTCGCCGCGACGACGAGGAACTCCGTCGTCTGATCGAGATCCCAGTCGGGTCCCATGGCCCGGATGTACGCCATGAACTCGTCGGTGACCTTGGAGAGCGCGACCTCGGTCACGTCCAGCTTGTGCTTGGAGATCAGCTGGAGGAGCAGGTCGAAGGGCCCTTCGAAGTTCGCCAGCCGTACCTTGAACCGCCCGTCGTCGGCGGATCCGGGGTCGTCTTCGCCCTCGCTCCCCGCGGGCTCCACCACAGGATCAGCCACACCAGGGACCGCGTCGGCCGCCGGGTGGGAGTCGTGTGCCTCACCCGCGGGCTCCACGAGGTCCGCCGCCACAGGCTGCACAAGGTCCGCAACCACAGGCTCCACAGGGTCCGCCGGCACGGGGACCACCGGACCGTGTGCCGCCTCGGCCGGCAGGTCGGCGAGGGCCGAGGGGGCCGACGGGGCCGCCGCCGGCTCGGCCGACGGCTCACGGGGCTCCGGTGGGAATCCCGCGGAACGGCCCCCGGCAGGGGACCCGGACGCACCCGGGCCGCGGCCCAGCGCACGTCGAGAGGCGCGCGGCGCTGGGGTGGAGGCGTCGTCGGTCGGGGGCATCGTGGTCCAGGGAGCGGAAGGAACGTCGCGCGCAGGCTACCCCGTCAGCGACCGCGCAGGCGCCGCACCAGGATGCTCGCGTCGCCCCGGGACTCCAGGTCCGCGAGCACGACCGCCACCGCTTCGCGGACGATGCGCCCGCGGTCGACGGCGAGGCCGTGCTCGCCGCGGAGCACCAGACGTGCGTGCTCGAGGTCCATCAGTTCCTCGGCCGAGACATAGACCGTGATCTTCTCGTCGTGCCGCTCACGGCCGCTGGGCCGACGGTTGGCCGCACGGCTCCGCCGGCGCTGGGCCGGCGCCGCAGCAGCGGCGGGACGGCCCTTCGCGGCGGCATTGGCGGGAGACCCGGCCTGGTCGCCGTCCGCGGCCGTACGGCTCCGGGGCTCGGTGGCCTCCGCCTCCGCCGCCGAGTGTTCCTCCGACGCCGAGGACGCCGGGGACGCCGGCGCGGAAGCGGCCGGCTGCGCGTCCGCCGCCGGGTCGCTCTCGCCCGCCGGCGCCGGCACCCGCGCCTCGCCGTTCGCGCCGGCCGCGCCCCGCCTCGGGGACGACGACTGCAGCGCCGTGCCGCCGGTCGTACGGAACAGCTCGTCGGCCCCGGGCAGACTCACTCGGCGTGACACCGGGCGAGCACCTCCCTGGCGAGCTGGCGATAGGCGGCGGCACCGACGGAGTTGGACGCGTACGTCGTGATGGGCTCACCGGCGACCGTGGTCTCCGGGAAGCGCACCGTGCGCCCGATGACCGTGTGGTAGACGTGGTCGTCGAAGGCCTCGACCACGCGGGCCAGCACCTCACGGCTGTGCACCGTGCGCGAGTCGTACATCGTGGCGAGGATGCCGTCGAGCTCCAGGTCGGGGTTGAGCCGCTCCTGGACCTTCTCGATCGTCTCGGTCAGCAGCGCGACCCCGCGCAGCGCGAAGAACTCGCACTCCAGCGGCACGATCACCTTGTGGGCGGCCGTCAGGGCGTTCACGGTCAGCAGACCGAGCGACGGCTGACAGTCGATCACGATGTAGTCGTAGTCCTGCATCAGCGGCTTCAGCGCACGCTGCAGCGTGGACTCGCGCGCGACCTCGCTCACCAACTGCACTTCCGCGGCCGAGAGGTCGATGTTGCTCGGCAGCAGGTCCATGTTGGGCACGGCGGTCTTCAGCAGGACCTCGTCCGCGGACATGCCCCGCTCCATGAGCAGGTTGTAGACGGTGAGGTCGAGTTCCATCGGGTTCACGCCGAGGCCGACCGACAGGGCTCCCTGCGGGTCGAAGTCGACGAGCAGGACCCGGCGTCCGTACTCCGCGAGCGCGGCACCCAGGTTGATGGTCGACGTCGTCTTGCCGACGCCGCCCTTCTGGTTGCACATCGCGATGATCTTCGCGGGGCCGTGGTCGGTCAGCGGGCCCGGGATCGGGAAGTACGGCAGCGGCCGCCCGGTGGGACCGATCCGCTCGCGGCGCTGGCGGGCCGCGTCGGGCGCGAGCGTGGCCGCGTACTCCGGGTCCGGCTCGTATTCGGCGTCTGGATCGTAGAAGTGCCCCTCGGGCACTTCGTCGTAGTCGGCGAAGTGGGTGGACTCTCGGCCACTCTCGTTGCCGGCCATGGCGTTCACGTGTTGGCCGTCCATCATCTTCATCGTGTGGGCTGTCGTCGTCATGTGCTGGTGGGTCGCGAAGGTTCGGACAGCGACGGAGCCGACAGCTTCGAGCCCGGACGCAGGACCCTGGTCCTGCGCAGGGATCCCTGCATGACCACCCCCGGGAGAAAATGTCGACTCATTCACAAGTCGTCTTACCTCCTTGGACGTGACCAGGAAAATTTATCGATAGGTCAGCGTGGCACCATGCCGACGGTTGGCGACTCTATGGCGTGTCACCGGTCCGCAGCAACACAATCCGCCGGACCCGGCCCGATGTGTCGGGAACCGAACACCCCGCTGTCAAGGGTGCACAGGCCACTTGGCAAGGTATGGCCGTGGGGTTCCGCGGGTGTGCGAAACGGCTAAAGGGTTACGTTCGAGGCAAGTTGAGCGAGAGCCCGAAGTGTCCGGACACACATCCGGCCGGACCTTGCTCGACAAGGTCCGGCCGGTTGCGTGATGTTGACGACCCCTGTTGACAGGGCGGTCGCTTGTCGGTCGCGGTGTCAGCCGAGCAGCGTGCTCAGTTCGACCGACTCGAGGCCGTGCGCCTCGGCGACCTCCTTGTAAACGACGTGGCCGTCATGGGTGTTGAGGCCCTTGGCCAGCGCGGGGTCACGGCGCAGCGCCTCGACCCAGCCGTTGTTGGCCAGCGACACGATGTACGGCAGCGTGGCGTTGGTCAGCGCGTAGGTGGAGGTGTTGGGCACCGCGCCCGGCATGTTGGCGACGCAGTAGAAGACCGAGTTGTGGACCTGGAAGGTCGGCTCGGCGTGGGTGGTCGGGTGCGAGTCCTCGAAGCAGCCGCCCTGGTCGATGGCGATGTCGACAAGGACACTTCCGGGCTTCATCTTGGCGACGAGCTCGTTGGTGACCAGCTTCGGGGCCTTGGCACCCGGGATGAGGACGGCGCCGATGACGAGGTCGGCCTCGACGACGGCCTTCTCCAGCTCGTAGGCGTTGGAGACGACGGTCTTGACCTTGGTACCGAAGATCTTGTCGGCCTCGCGCAGCTTGTTGATGTCGCGGTCGAGCAGGGTCACGTGGAAGCCCAGGCCGACGGCGATCTGGGTGGCGTTCCAGCCGGAGACGCCACCGCCGATGACGACGGCCTCGCCGGCGTGGGTGCCCGGGACACCGCCCGGCAGCACGCCACGGCCGCCGACCGAGCGCATCAGGTGGTACGCGCCGACCTGCGGGGCCAGCCGGCCCGCGACCTCGGACATCGGGGCGAGCAGCGGCAGGGCGCGGTTCGGGAGCTCCACCGTCTCGTAGGCGATCGCGGTGGTGCCGGACTCGAGCAGGGCGTCCGTGCACTCGCGGGAGGCGGCGAGGTGCAGGTACGTGAAGAGGGTCTGGTCCTTGCGGAGGCGGTGGTACTCCTCGGCGATGGGCTCCTTGACCTTCAGCAGCAGGTCGGCAGTCGCCCAGACCTCGTCGGCGGTGGGCAGGATCTGCGCACCGGCGGAGACGAACTCCTCGTCCGTGATCGAGGAGCCGACACCGGCGTTGGCCTCGATGAAGACCTGATGGCCGTTGCGCACGAGCTCGTGCACTCCGGCGGGGGTGATCGCCACCCGGAACTCGTTGTTCTTGACCTCGCGGGGGATGCCGACCTTCACGTCGATCACGGTCCTTGACTCAGGGGGATTTCTGGTGCACTTCCATAGTTACCCGGATACGCCGGGCGCAACGGGAGAGACCGGGGCGTCACCCGGCAGAGCCAGTCTAATGAAGGACTTCTCGCTGTCTAGCCTTGCAAAGCAAAATTCTTTGACTGAAGCACTACGGATTTCGTAGGCCGGAAGTATCGGTTCCGAGCAGTTGCTCGGCAGCGGCACGGTGTAGCCGGGCGGCCGCAGGGTCACCGAGCCGCTCCAGCGTGTCGGCCAGTCTGAGCTGGAGCGCGGCCTGCAACCGCAGGTCCCCGGCCTGCCGCGCCCAGGCGACCGCCTCCTCGCAGGTGCGCAACGACTCCTGCGGCCGGCCGGCGTACTCCTGTACCCGGGCCGCCTCACTCAACGCCCGTGCATGGCCGGGCAGATCGCCGAGGCGTCGATATCCGGCCGCGGCCGCCCGCCAGCTGCGCAGCGCCTCGCCGTAGCGGCCCGCATAGGTGTGTACGGCACCGAGCCGGCCGTACAGCCGTGCCTCGTCGGCGCGCTCCCCGCGGGCGAGCCGCTGGGAGAGGGCTCGTCCGTACCAGTCGGCGGCGCGCTGCCAGTCCTCCATCTCCTGGTACGCACCCCCTACGGATTCCATTGCGCGGCCGGTCGCGTACGGATCCTTCGCCATGCGTCCGGCGTCCAGCGCCGACCGGTATCGCACCAAAGCGTCCTCGGTGCGGCCGGTCTGCACATCCAGGTCGGCGAGGTTCAGCAGCGCGGCCGCCCGCTCCCGGTGCAGCTCGCGGCGCTCGGCGACGTCGAGGACCAGCTGATGCAGCCCGTACAGCTCGGGCGCGGCGGCCTCGGTGCCGCGATGCGCGGCCAGGGCCCGTGTGAGCGCTGCGATCAGCCGGCGGGCCAGGGTGTCGAGCTCGCCGTCCGCCACCGCGGCCCGCGCCGCCGCCAGCAGGGCCGGCTGCCGGGCCCGCAGCCAGCCCTCGGCGGCGGCCGCGCTCTCGAAACGCAGGGCACGCGGCAGCCCGGCGAGCTTCCTGCGGGCCGTGGAGCCGTCCGGTTCGGTGACGGCCCGGCAGGAATGCAGCAGCCGTACGGTCCTCTCCAGCATCCGCGCCCGGGCGAGCTGCACCTCGGCCGGCCGGTCCTCGTCGGCCATCAGCCCCTGCAGCAGCGGCGCGAGGCAGCCGGGCACCTGGTACTGATCACGGTCGGCATCCGCCCGCAACAGCCCGAGGGCGGCGAATTCCTCCAGCGTCGACTGGGCCGCCGAGACCGAGCAGCCGGCCAGCGCGGACGCGGTGTGCGCATCGGCGAGCCCGGCGGGCGCGAGCGCGAGCAGCCGCAGTGCCCGGGCGGCGGATGCCGGCAGGGATTCGTACACCAGCCGGAACGCGCGCGACAGCGGCCGGGCACCGGCCGGCTCCTCGGGGTCGTCGGGCAGCGCCCGCAGCCGTTTGGCGGCGTCGGCGACCGAGGCCTTGGGGCGTGCCGCGAGCCAGCCACCGGCCAGCTCCATCGCGGCGGGCTGTCCGCCGCACTGCTCCACGAGCAATTCGGCGGCCTGCGGGTCGACGGTGATCCGCACCGAGCCGGTGAAACGGCTCAGCAGCTCGATCGCGGACTTGGGGTCCATCCCGCCGATCGTGCACGGCCGTACGTCGGGAATTCCGGTGAGCGGTCCCTGAGCGACGGCGACGACGAGGCATTCGGGGTTGTCCGGCAGCAGCGGGTCGACCTGCTCGGCGTCGTTCGCGTCGTCGAGCAGCAGCAGACAGCGGCGCACGGCGAGAGCCTCGCGGACCATCTCGCTGAGCAGGTCCTCCGCCGCGCCGGGCGGTGCGCCGATCCCGAGGGCGTCGAGCAGCCGGCGTGCGGTGCGGTCGGTGGGCACGGGCTCGCCGCCCGGTTCGGTGAGGCTCGCCCGGAGCACCCCGTCCGGGTACGCGTCCGCCAGCCGGCGCGCCAGCTCCCGCGCGAGCGCGGTCCGCCCCGAGCCGGGCCGCCCGGCGACGAGCAGGACCCTGGCCCGCGGCGCTTTGCGCCCGGAGATCGTGTCAAGACCGGCTCGCTCGATGTCGGACCGCAGCGCCTTCAATTCCCGCTGCCGCCCGATGAATTGCCCACCCACACCGCTTACGGTGCCACGCCCGGCGGGGTCCGCGGCCACCGGCCCACTCGGTCCGGCCGGCATCGGGCGGTCCGGGGACGACGGTGCACCCGCCCCCTCGGGTCCGTTTCGGTCCACCGCCTGATCCGTCACGGGCCACGCTCCCAGTCCGCCACGAGCCGAGCCCACCGGGGGTCTCCCCGCGGGCGCTCCGAGCGTAATTCAGGCATCTCGCCGAACCGGGCAGACCGCGACGACGCGTGGCGAGCAGATCCCCCGATCGGATCAGCCGATCGTCGGACCGGCACCCGGCACCCGAACCGGATCCGGCTCAAAGCGGCCCCGCCTCCCACGGCCCGCACCCGGCGACCGGCCCGGACCCGGGCCGAAGCAGCCCCCCACGGCCCGCAGCCGGGCGACGGCCCGGGGCGGGGCCGTGCCGGGTCGGCCCCGCAGGGACCGGCGGAAGTACCGGACGAACCCGCGGTACAGGGCAACCCGCCGGCCCCGAGGAGTCGAGCCCGGAGGGGCCCAGCCCCACCACCCACCGGCGCACCCCAAGCCGGTCTGGGGGTCCCCCCACGCCGCAGGGCGTAGGGGGAGCTTGAGGACGGACACACCAGCTGCCGCCACGGCACCGGGCACACCGTCACTGCCCCCGCGGAGACGCACCCGACAGCCGCCGAAGGCACACCGCACCCGCCGAAGGCGCCCCGCACCCGCCGGAGCCGCGCCGCACCCAATCCGCACCCCCGCCGGAGGCACATCGCACCGCCGCCGGAGGCGCCCCGCACACCCCCGGAGGGGCTACGCCTCGAACGGCCGCGCCGGCCACTCCGCCTCGGCAGGACGCAGCGCCTCCACACCGTCGCCGGCGAGCGCCGCGGTGAGCGAGAGCACGCCCACCACCAGGCAGTTGTTGTGCAGCTCCCCGTCGAGCACGCCCCGGACCAGGTCCTCCAGCGGCACCCGGGCCAGCTCCATGTCCGCCTCCTCCTCGGAGACGTGGAAGCGTTCACCCTCCGCCTCGGACAGATCGCGGGCCAGGAAGATCCGTACGGCCTCGTCACAGCCGCCGGGCGTGGTGTAGACGTCGGCGAGGACCCGCCAGTCGACGGCCTTGACGTGGGCCTCTTCGTACAGCTCGCGCTGAGCGGCGGTCAGGGGGTTCTCGCCCGGCACGTCGAGGAGGCCGGCCGGGATCTCCCACAGCTTCTGCCGCACGGGGTGCCGGTACTGGCGGAGCACGAGGACGCGGCCGGACTCGTCGAGGGCGAGCACCGCCACCGACCCGGGGTGGACCTGGTAGTCACGGCGCGCGACCGAGCCGTCGGGCATGACCACGTCGTCGGTCCTGACGCTTGTCTTGTTGCCCCGGAACGGGGTCGCCGTCGCAGTGACCCGCCATTCCTCGGGGGTGTCCTTGATGGCCATGAAGCGTCCTCCAGCGAACGAACAACAAACGAACCGTGCCGAACAGAAACACAGAAAACCGGGGTACGAGGCCCGAAGGACCCGTACCCCGGCCAACCGTATCGCCTGACGCCTACGCGTCCGTCTTCCGCTTGACGGCCGCCTTGATCAGGCCCGCGAACAACGGGTGCGGGCGGGTCGGGCGGGAGCGGAGCTCCGGGTGCGCCTGGGTGGCGACCAGGTACGGGTGCACCTCGCGCGGGTACTCGACGTACTCGACGAGCCTGTTGTCGGGGGACGTGCCCGAGAAGACGATGCCCGCCTTCTTCTCCAGCTCCGCGCGGTAGGCGTTGTTCACCTCGTAGCGGTGACGGTGGCGCTCCTCGACATACGGCTGGTCGTCGTAGACCTCGCGGACGATCGAGCCCTCGGCGAGCTTCGCCGGGTACAGGCCGAGCCGCATCGTTCCGCCCAGGTCGCCCGCGCCCTCCACGTACGCCAGCTGCTCCTCCATCGTCGAGATGACGGGGTGCGCGGTGACGGCGTCGAACTCCGTCGAGTTCGCCTCGGGGATCTCGGCCAGGTTGCGCGCGGCCTCGATCACGATGCACTGCAGGCCCAGGCAGAGGCCGAGCAGCGGGATCTTGTTCTCACGGGCGAACTGGATCGCGCCGACCTTGCCGCTGACACCGCGGTCGCCGAAGCCGCCGGGGATGCAGATCGCGTCCACGTCGTCGAGCTGCTTCTTCGCGTCGGCCGGGGTCTTGCAGTCGTCCGACGTGACCCACTTGATCTTGACGCGGGCGCGGTTGGCGAAACCGCCCGCGCGCAGCGCCTCGGTCACCGACAGATAGGCGTCGGGCAGGTCGATGTACTTGCCGACGAGTGCGACATTGACCTCGTGGTCGGGGTTGTGGACGCGGTCCAGCAGGTCGTCCCACGTCGTCCAGTCGACGTCGCGGAACGGCAGGTCCAGCTTGCGCACGACGTAGGCGTCGAGGCCCTCGGTGTGCAGCACCTTCGGGATGTCGTAGATCGACTTGGCGTCGATCGCGGCGACCACCGCGGCCTCGTCGACGTCGCACATCAGCGAGATCTTGCGCTTGATCGCGGTCGGTACGTCACGGTCGGCGCGCAGCACGATCGCGTCCGGCTGGATGCCGATGTTGCGCAGCGCGGCGACCGAGTGCTGGGTCGGCTTGGTCTTCAGCTCGCCGGACGGGCCGATGTACGGCAGCAGCGAGATGTGCACGACGAAGACGTTGTCCCGGCCGACCTCGTGGCGGACCTGGCGCACGGTCTCCAGGAACGGCAGCGACTCGATGTCGCCGACCGTGCCGCCGACCTCGGTGATGACGACATCGACGTCGTCGGTGGCCATGCGCCGGATGCGGTGCTTGATCTCGTTGGTGATGTGCGGGATGACCTGGACGGTGTCGCCCAGGTACTCGCCGCGCCGCTCCTTGGCGATGACCGTGGAGTACACCTGACCGGTGGTGACGTTCGCGGAGCCGTCCAGGTCCACGTCGAGGAAGCGCTCGTAGTGGCCGATGTCCAGGTCGGTCTCGGCGCCGTCGTTGGTGACGAACACCTCACCGTGCTGGAACGGGTTCATGGTGCCCGGGTCGACGTTCAGGTACGGGTCGAGCTTCTGCATCGTGACCCGCAGGCCCCGCGCCTTGAGCAGCGCACCCAGGCTCGAGGCGGTCAGGCCCTTGCCGAGCGAGGAGGCGACACCCCCGGTGACGAAGATGTGCTTGGTCGTCGTGGCTGTGCTGTTTCGAAAAGCAGCGGGCGGCATGGCCAAGAGGGGGCTCCCGTGGTCGCGAGTTCGTCGTGCGTACCGGCGGTCCCGCTGAGGAGATCCGGAGATTTCCGGGGGTGCCGTCGCTGCGGTTCGGGGGCCGCCATCGCAATGGGGGCGCACCACCGGTCCACGGGCTACCAGGGTATCAGCGCCGAAGGGAGACTGCTTCCGGCCACACAGGGCATCATGGCCATCACGGGCTTCTCCGAGCTCACCCGCCGCTCACCCGTTCGGCGGCGCCGCATTGCCGGGAGCGTCGCGCGGATCACCGGGGTGCGTCGTATCCTGCTCGGACACTTGATTCGGAATATCGCTGCCGAGCCAGGCAGGCGACCGGCAAAACCAACCCCCGCCCTCCACCAGAGCTTCGCCTGGGCGGGACCCCACATACCGGAACAAGAGCTCGTCAACGACCCATTGACCGTTTGACACCCTTGACCGCAGTAAGTGCCACGCAGGGCGGACGTGGCCGTTCGACTGGAGATCCACGTGGCCGGGCGCATCGAGGACTACGCACTCATCGGAGACATGCAGACCGCTGCCCTGGTCTGCCGGGACGGCACGGTCGACTGGCTGTGCCTGCCCCGCTTCGACTCGCATGCGATCTTCGCCGGGCTGCTCGGCACCGAAGAACACGGTTTCTGGCGGCTCGGCCCCGCGTATCCGGGGGGCGCAGAGCCGCCCACGGCCAACCGCCGCCGGTACCGGGGGGACTCCCTGATCCTGGAATCGGAGTGGGACACGCCGCGCGGCACGGTCAGAGTGACCGATTTCATGCCGCCCCGTGACGGGGCACCGCAGCTGATCCGGATCGTGGAGGGCGTCAGCGGGCGGGTGCCGATGCGCTCCGCGCTGCGGATGCGTTTCTCGTACGGGCGGATCACGCCGTGGGTGCACAAGGTCGACAGCCGTACGGTCGCGGTCGCGGGCCCCGACTCGGTGTGGCTGGACACGCCGACGGAGACGTACGGCAAGGACCTGACCACGTACTCCGACTTCACCGTCTCCCCGGGCGACCGGATCGCCTTCACCATCAGCTGGCAGCCGTCGCACCACCAGCCGCCGGCGCTGCCCGACCCCGAGGGGTCGCTGGAGGCCACCGCCGACTTCTGGCGCGAGTGGGTCGAGCACTGTACGTATCACGGCCCCTACCGGGAGTCGGTGGTCCGCTCGCTGATCACGCTGAAGGCGCTCACGTACGCCCCGACCGGCGGGATCGTCGCCGCACCCACGACCTCGCTGCCGGAAGAGATCGGCGGCGTACGGAACTGGGACTACCGCTACACCTGGCTGCGGGACGCGGCGATCACCCTCTCCTCGCTGCTGCGCACCGGCTACCGGGAAGAGGCCCGGGCCTGGCGCGAGTGGCTGCTGCGCGCCGTCGCGGGCGACCCGGAGAACCTGCAGATCATGTACGGCATCGCCGGCGAGCGTGAGCTCGGCGAGGCGGAGCTGGACTGGCTGCCCGGGTACGAGAACTCCGCCCCTGTCCGGGTCGGCAACGGCGCCGCCAACCAGCTCCAGCTCGATGTGTACGGCGAGGTCACCGAGGCCCTGCACCTCGCGCACATGACCGGACTGTCGCGCAACGACTACGCCTCCGTCCTCCAGCTCAAGCTGATCCGCTATCTGGAGGACCACTGGGACCAGCCCGACGAGGGCATCTGGGAGGTCCGCGGGCCGCGCCGCCACTTCGTGCACTCGAAGGTCATGGCGTGGGTCGCCGTCGACCGCACGATCAAGCTGATCGAGTCGGGCGACGCGGACGGGCCGCTGGAGCGCTGGCGCGAGCTGCGCGACGACATCCACCGCGATGTCTGCGAGAAGGGCTACGACAAGGAGCGCAACACCTTCACCCAGTCGTACGGCTCGAAGGAGCTCGACGCCTCGCTGCTGCTGATCCCGCAGATGGGTTTCCTGCCGCCGGACGACAAGCGCGTCATCGGCACGATCGAGGCGATCCAGCGGGAACTGTCCACCCCGGACGGTTTCGTCCTGCGCTATCCGACGGCCGGCGACGAGGCCGGGGTCGACGGTCTCGAGGGCGACGAGGGGGCCTTCCTCGCGTGCTCGTTCTGGCTCGCGGACGATCTGGCGATGATCGGGCGGGTGGACGAGGCCCGACGGCTCTTCGAGAAGCTGCTGTCGCTGCGCAACGACCTGGGCCTGCTCGCCGAGGAGTGGGACCCGCGGCTGCAGCGCCAGGTGGGCAACTTCCCGCAGGCGTTCAGCCATGTTCCGCTGATCGACACGGCACTCCGTCTCACCGCGTCCGGCGCGTACGGCGGGTAGGGCAGCTGTGGGATTGATCCCCTGTCCTGTTGGCCGCGCGGACTCGTCGACGCCGGTTTCTCGACGTGCAGGTCACAGCACAGCCGGAGGACAGCGAAGAGCGGACCCCACAGGCAGTCGTCCGGGGCGCGTGCCACGGGGGCACGTCCTTACGATGGGAGAGTCCCGTTGGCGTCCCGGAAGGGGGCCGTCATGGCGCCCCAGTCCCTCGCAGAAGCGGCCCTGAAAGGACTGCGCGAAACCCTCACCGGCGATGTGATCACCCCGGGCGACGCGGGATACGACGAGGCCCGCAAGCTCTTCAACGCGATGATCGACCGGCGGCCCGCGGTGATCGCCCAGTGCGAGTCGGCGGCGGACGTGGCCGCGGCGGTGCGCTTCGGCCGGGAGAACGAGCTGGAGCTGGCCGTCCGCGGCGGCGGCCACAGCGTCGCCGGTCTCGCGACCACCGATGGCGGTCTCGTCGTCGATCTGCGCAGGATGCACGCGGTCACGGTCGACCCGGACGCCCGTACGGCCTGTGTCGGCGGCGGAGCCACCATGAGTCATCTGGACCGGGCCACCCAGCCGTTCGCCCTGGCGGTCACCGGCGGCCGGGCCTCCACCACCGGGGTGGGCGGCTTCACACTGGGCGGCGGCTCGGGGTGGCTGGAGCGGAAGTTCGGCCTGGCCTGCGACAATCTCGTCGCCGTCGATCTGGTGACGGCCGACGGGACCGCACTGCACGTCGACGAGGACGAGAACCCCGAACTGTTCTGGGCGCTCCACGGCGGCGGCGGCAACTTCGGTGTGGCCACGTCGATGACGCTGAGGCTGCACCCCCTGCCCGACATGTCCGTCGCCTTCCTGTTCTTCCCGGCGGCGAAGGGGGCCAAGGTGCTCCCCGTCTACCGGGACGTGCTGGAGTCAGCGCCGGACGAGGTCGGCGGAGGATTCATCTTTCTGACCGGCCCGCCCGAGGACTTCATGCCCGAGCACCTGGTGGACAAGCCGGTGTGCCTGGTGCTGATCACCTACGCGGGCCCGGAGTCCGAACTGCGCCGGGGGGCCGGGCCGCTGCTCCGCCTCGGACACGAGGCGGAGGTCATCACAGACCTCCCGTACGCGGAACTTCAGTGCATGATCGACGATCCGCCGGGCCTGCGGAACTACTGGTCGGCGGAGTATCTCCAGGCCTTGCCGCAGGAGGCCGTGGACGTCTTCTGCGCCCGTGCGGACAGCATGATCGTGCCGTCGAATTCGCAGCACATCCTCTTCCCGATGGGCGGCGCGCTGGCCCGCGGCGACTCCGCCTATCCGGTGCCCTGGCGGAGCGCCGAGTGGGTCTCCCACCCCTTCGGGATCTGGGACAGCCCCGCCGACGACACGCGCGGCAGACAGTGGGTCCGTGACGCGCGCAGGGATGTCGCGCCTTGGTCCATCGGCCAGGTGTACCTCAACTTCATCGGCGACGAGGGCGAGGCACGGGTGGTGGCAGGCTACGGCGCCGAGAACTATCGGCGTCTCGCCGCCGTCAAGGCCCAGTACGACCCGGACAATGTGTTCAGCCGGAACCACAACATCAAGCCGGGCTGACAGTTGTCCTTCGAACTTTTGCCCAGGTAGCGTCCCGGCAATGGAAACACAGGGCGGAATCACCGTGCAGCGGGCGCTCGAGCTGCCCGGGCTCCGCGGCGGGCTTCCGGAGGTGGTGGCGGGCGCCGACCGGCTGAACCGCACGGTCCGCTGGGTGCACGCGGGCGAGGTGCCGAACATCGCATCGCTGCTCAAGGGCGGTGAGCTGCTGCTCACCACCGGTCTCGGCCTGGGCACCCGGCCCGCCGAACAGCGCGCCTTCGTACGGCGGCTCGCCGAACGCGGGATCGCGGCGCTGGTGGTGGAGCTGGGCCCCCGCTTCGCCCGGCTGCCCGCGACCATCGTCGAGGCGGCGAGGTCCGCGGGGCTGCCCCTGATCCAGCTGCACCGCGAGGTGCCGTTCGTCTCGGTGACGGAGGAGGTCCACACCGAGATCGTCAATGGGCACTACGCACTGCTGCAGCAGGCCGAAGAGGTGCACCGGCGGTGTACGGAGGCGCTGCTCGGGGGCGGCGGAATCCCCCAAGTGCTCCGGATCCTCGCGGACTTCACGGCCAATCCGGTCTTCCTGGAGACTCCGGACGGACAACTGCTGTACGCGGCCGACAGCGAGTCCGGGCCCGCCGCCGCCGATCCGCTGCAGGTCTGGGACGGGCTGCGCGGTCAGCGCGCGGCGCGGGAGGCCGGTCCGCCGGCGGGGACGGTGCTGGTGGATGTGCCGGGCGGGGGCCACGGCGCCGGCGCGGTACGGGCCCGCCTCGTCCTGCTCGCCGTTTCGTCCCCGTTGCTTCCGGTGCACCGAATGGCCGCGGAACGGACGGCGGGGGTGCTCGCGGTGGTCCTCATGCAGGCCCGCCAGGAGGAGGAGCTGGCGGCGCGCGGCCGGGGCGACTTCCTCACGGACCTTGCCGAGGGGCGGATCTCGGCGGAGGACGCGCCGGCCCAGGCGAAGGTCCTGGGCTTCAAACCGGGCGACGGTCCGCTGCTGCCCGTGGTGATGCGGCTGGCCCCGGAGCTGTCCCCGTCGGGCAACTGGTCGCTGCTGGCCCGCGCGGTGCTCGAAGAGCTGTCGTCCGTCGGCGTACCCGTCCTGCTGGGTGTGCGCCCCGTGGAGGGCCGTGTACCGCTGCTGCTCGGGCTGCGTTCGGAGTCGGAACGTACGGCGTTGGCGGACCGGGTCGCCGCGGCGCTGCACGCGGGGCTGCAGCGCGCGGGCCTCGAACGCGCCGGGGCGCACCCTCCGGTGGTCGTCGTCGGCGTGGCGGGCGGCTGGGCGGCGGCGTCGGCGGGCCTGCGGCACGCGGCCGAGACCGCGACGGCGGCACAGGGCCTCTCCGACCGCCCCTGGTACGACGCACGCCGCCTCGACATCGACCTCCTTCTGTGGCGGCTGCGGGACCACCCCGACCTGGCGGCCTTCGTGGACCGCGCGATCGGCCCCCTCCGGGACCACGACCGCACCTCCCGCCCGCCTCTGCTGCCCACCCTGGAGACGTATCTGGCCCATGCGGGCCGCAAGGCGGAGACGGCACGCGAACTCCACCTCAACCGCCAGACGCTCTACAACCGCCTGGCTCGTATCTCGGAGCTGCTGGGCACGGACCTGGACGACCCCCAGACGGTCCTGGCGCTCTCCCTGGCCCTCAGGGCGCGCCGCCACGCTCCTTGACGGGGGCGCGCTTTGACTGGGCGTGCTGTGACTGGGTGTGCTCTGACGCGGGCGCGCCTTGATTGAGGCGCCTCGACGCCTGCGCGCTTTGACTGGGCGTGCTGTGACGCGGGCGCGCCTTGATCGGGGCGCGGCCCCCGGGATTCCAGCCCCCGCCCAGCATGCCGCCGTCAGGCCCGGCCGAGCCGGGGCGGCTGGGTGAGTTCGTCGTAGACGCTCAGGACCTGGGCGATGGTTTCGTCCTCCGTCGGCCAGGTCGCGGCCTGCGCGCGGCCCGCGGCCGCGAGCCGCCGGCGGCGGTCCGGGTCCGCCAGCAGGCCGGTGACGGCGCTGGAGAGGACCACGGGGTCGCCGTAGGGCACGAGCTCCGCGGCGTCGCCGACGAGTTCGGGGATGCCGCCGACCCGGGTCGCGATCAGCGGCACACCCAGCCGAAGCGCCTCCTGTGCGAGGAGCGAACGGGCCTCCCACCGGCTGGGAAGCACGGCCAGATCCGCCGCGGCGAGGAGTTCGGTGATGTCGTCCCGGCGGCCGATGAGCCGCACCGGCAGCCCTTCCAACTCGATGCGCCGCTGCAGCGACACCCGCTCGCGTCCCTCTCCCGCGATCACGACCAGCGGTACGGGGTCGAGTTCGAGCCAGTCGCGGGACGCGTCCAGCAGGGTTCCGTACCCGCGGCCGGGTTCGAGCCGGCCCACCGCCATCAGCAGCGGCCGGTCGACGGCGCCCAGTTCGGCCCTCGCCTTGTTCTCGTAGGCGCCCGCGGGGCGGCGCGGCGCCGGCACCGACACCGGTGAGAGCCTGGCGTCCCGCGCGCCCCTGCTGCGGGCTCGGTCGACCAGGTCGGACGAGGTACCGAGTACCACCGCCGCCGCCCGCACCGCCCTTCGCTCCAGCAGCCGCAGCAGTTGGCCGCGCGCCCCCTCGGCGTGCGTCCGGGTGTGCCAGGTGACGACGAGCGGTACGCGCTGCCCGCTGAGAGCCAGCGCGGTGCGTACGGCGGCGTTGAGCCCGTGCGCATGGACGACATCCGCTCCGGCGCACGCCGCGCGCAGCGCCCCGACAGCCGCAGGGTCGCTGCGTCGTGGGACGGGCACGAAGTGCGCCCCGGTGCCGAGGAAGCCGTAGTCGTGCTCCACGGGAGCGGGGGCGCACACGGTCACCCGCACTCCCCGCGCCACCAGCCCCGCGGCCAGTGACCTGACGTGAGCGCTGCTGCCCGCGCTGCCGCCGCCCAGCACCTGGACCGTACGCAGCTGTGTCACGCGCCAAGGATGCCAGTCCGTACGAACGTTCCGGCACCGCCGAAGCGACGTTCCCGTGTCCGGCGCCTCAACTCCCCCGCCGGGATCACTCACATGGGTGAGCGTACGAGTGCAGTGATCCGGTCGCCGTACGCCGCCGCAGCGACCAGCCCGGCGGCGTGGAACGCCAGCCCCGCGCGGCCGTTGCCCGCGGCGATCGCGGCCCCGAGGGCCGCGCCGAGCGCGTGCGCCCCGGTGTCGCCGAGCATGGTGCTCTCGCCCAGATCGTCGGCGGCGACGGTGGCCGCGGCGGCCATGGGCGCGGCGGCGAGCGGGCCGCGCAGCAGCCCGGGCGCACCGAGCCCGAGCACGGTGAGCGCGGCGCGGCCGGGCCGTACGTCGACGAGGTTCACGAAGTGCGCGGTACCGGCGATCACGACCCCCGCGAGCACCTTGTCGACGGGCCGCTCCTTCATCGCCGCCCCCGCGAGGAGCCCGGCGGCCCCGATCCCGAACAGCTTCACGGCGCCGCTGGTGAGCTCGCCCTGCCGCAGGGCCCCGAGGTGGGCCCTGAACCCCCGCCGGTCGTCCCCGGCGACGTCGTCGTACGCCCCGCAGGCCCCGGCCGCCAGCACGGCGACAGCGGCGGCGGGCACGCCGGCGGCCACCGCGCCGGCCGCCGCACCCAGGGCCACGGCGGGCCCGGCGCACAGGTCAACGGTGCGCCCGGCGTAGTTCGTACGCTCCCAGCGCGCATGCCCGCCCGTCCGTGCTCTGAGCGCGCGGTAGGCGACACGCGTCACGCCTGCGGCGGTGCCGAACGCGATGACCCTGCTGAACGTTCCCATGATCGTCACCCTAGACCGGGGTGCGCGGGCGCCGATGGGTGGGTCGAGGCCCTCCGGGTTACCTCCGCGGGGCTCGGTGGGCGCCGATGCCGTTCAGTGGCCCGGCACTTCCCCAATCCCCTGCGGGGGACCCTGCACGCCCCCTCCCGGCCCGTTCGGCGACTGCCCGTCGTGCCGAGCGACCGACCACAAGGGAGAGACGCCACAGGGCGTAGGAGGGGCGTGCAGGGTCGCCCGCAGGGATCGCCGGTAAGTGCCGGGTTTCTCCACGGTATGCGGAGGTCTGCCGGCCCCGAGGAATCGAGCCCGGAGGGCCCCCGACCCCACCCACAGGCGCACCGCGCACCCCGGTACCGGGCACGTCAACGGCACCGGCTGCGCCGCATGCCGTCCGTGGTGGGGGTGTGGGGGCGGCAGCCCCCGAAGGATTCAGGACGCGACAGGCTCTAGGGCGTGTTGCGAAAGCCCCGCCTGGCCCACGACGCCTGGCACGCCCTCCCCCGTAGCCCTTCGGGCACGGGAGGTGCCCCCACGCTGCGTTGTCGGACTCATCCGAGTACGTCCAGTACGAGGATGGTCCTCCGCCTTGCGATCGCACGCACCAGACGCCGCGGGCCCCGCCCTCCGGGCGGACGGCGCTACTTTCGCAACACGCCCTAGACCTCGCTCCGCGCAGCCGCCAGCAACTCCTCCGCGTGCGCCCGCGCCGTCTCCGAGTCCTCCTGCCCCGCCAGCATCCGCGACAGCTCCCGCACCCGGTCCTCGCCCGTCAGCACGGTCACCCCGGACCGGGTCACCGACCCGTCGTTGGTCTTCTCGACGAGCAGCTGCCGGTCCGCGAAAGCAGCGACCTGCGGCAGGTGGGTGACCACGACGACCTGCGCCGTCTTCGCCAGCTTCGCGAGCCGGCGCCCGATCTCCACCGCCGCCTTGCCGCCGACGCCCGCGTCCACCTCGTCGAAGAGGTACGTCGGCACCGGATCGGTCCCGGCGAAGACGACCTCCACGGCGAGCATCACGCGCGACAGCTCACCGCCGGACGCGCCCTTGGCGATCGGCCGCGGCTGAGCGCCGGGGTGCGGCGCGAGCAGCAGCTCGACCTCGTCCACACCGGACGGCGTGTACGCGACGAGCCGGCCGCCGACCTCGATGCCGTCCGGGTCCTCGGACTGCCGGATGGCGAAGGACACGCGGGCATGCGGCATCGCGAGCGACGCCAGCTCCGCGGTCACCGCCTCGGCGAACCGCGCCGCCGCCTCCGTACGGGCATCGGTCAGCGCCTGTGCCAGCCCGGAGAGTTCGGCGCGCAGCGCGTCGCGTTCGACGGTCAGCTCGCCGATGCGGTCGTCGTCGCCCTCCAGCTCGGTGAGGCGGCCGGCGCTCTCCTCGGCCCAGGCCAGTACGGCGTTGATGTCCTCGCCGTACTTACGGGTGAGCCCGGTGAGCGCGGCCCGCCGTTCCTCGACCGCGGCGAGCCGCAGCGGATCGGCGTCGAGGTTGTCCGCGTACCCGGCGAGCTCTCCGGCGACATCCGCGAGCAGGATGGAGATCTCGCCCATCCGGTCGGCGAGCGCGGCGAGCGCGGGGTCGTGGGACCGTACGGCGTCCAGGGCCCGCCCGGCGCCCGCGACCAGCGTGGTCGCGTCGACGCCCTCGGGGTCCTCCGGGTTTCCGGCGAGCGCGGCGTGTGCGACGGACGCCGCGGACGCGAGGGCCTCGGCGTGGCCGAGACGCTCGGCCTCGGCGGCCAGTTCGACGTCCTCACCGGCGCGCGGCTCGACGCCCGCGACCTCGTTCAGCCCGAAGCGCAGCAGATCCGCTTCCTGGGCGCGCTCGCGGGCGAGCGTGGTCAGCTCGGCCAGCTCGGCGGTCACCGACCGCAGCCGCCGGTAGGCCGCCGCGTACTTCTCGTGCGGCCCGGTGACCGTGCCACCCGCGTACCGGTCGAGGGCCTGCCGTTGCCGCGCGGGCTTGAGCAGCCCTTGCTGGTCGGTCTGGCCGTGTACGGCGACGAGTTCGTCGGCAAGTTCGGTGAGCATGCCGACCGGCACGGAACGCCCGCCGAGGTGGGCGCGCGAGCGTCCCTCCGCGGAGATCGTCCGGCTGATCAGCAGCGCACCGTCGTCGAGTTCGGCCCCGGCCTCCTCGGCCCGTACGGCCGCGGAGCCACCGGCGGGCACGGTGACCCGCCCCTCGACGACCGCCGACTTTGCGCCGAGCCGCACCAGGGCGGGGTCGGCGCGCCCGCCGAGCAGCAGGCCGAGGCTGGTGACGACCATGGTCTTGCCCGCACCGGTCTCACCCGTCACCGCAGTGAATCCGGGCGACAGCTCGACGACGGCATCGTCGATGACCCCGAGCGACCGTATCCGCATCTCCTCCAACACGGGGAAGACCTTACGAGGTCCGGGCCCGGCTGTGCGACGGCCCCCGCCCCGCGCGCACGGAGCCGCAGGTCGGGGACGCCTGCCGTCACCCACCGGGGTGGCCCTCCCCCGCGGTACCGGGCACGTGTCGAGCCCGCTGGGGCCCCCACGCCGCAGGGCGTAGGGGGAGCTTGAGGACGGACGCACGGGGCCACCCCGCAGTACCAGCAAACCCTCGGTACCGGCGAACCGGCGGTACCGGCGAACCCGCGATACCGGCCGCTCCGCAACCCGCCCGCAGGGCCTTCCGGCGCCCGGGCCCACGCCGCAGAACACCCGCCGCTCCGCAACCCGCCCGCAGGACTCAATGCGGCGCGCCGCGCCAGCCCGAGACGGGGAGCGCGAACTTCGCCACGAGACGGTCGGTGAACGACGCGTGGTGCAGCCGCGCCAGCCGCACCGGCACCGCACCCCGCCGGACCTCCACGCGGGCCGCCGGGGGCAGCTCGACCGCGCGGCGGCCGTCGCACCACAGCACACCGTGCGGCGTGTTCGGCTGCACCTCCACCGCGAGGACGGACGTCGGTGAGGTGACCAGCGGCTTGGCGAACAGGGCGTGTGCACTGATCGGCACCATGAGCAGGGCCTCGACCTCCGGCCACACCACAGGACCGCCCGCAGAGAAGGCGTAGGCGGTCGAGCCCGTCGGGGTGGCGCAGACGATGCCGTCGCAGCCGAAGCCGGTCACCGGCCGCCCGTCGATCTCCAGGACGACCTCCAGCATCCGCTCGGGCGAGACCTTCTGCACGGCGGCTTCGTTGAGCGCCCAGTCCCGGTGCACTATGTCGCCGTTGCTGCGTACGGCGACATCGAGGGTCATCCGCTCCTCGACCTCGTACGCACGGGTCACGACCCGGTCGACAACCTTGTCCAGGTCGTCACGCTCGGCCTCCGCGAGGAAGCCCACCCGCCCCAGATTGACGCCGAGCATCGGCACACCCGACGCGCGGGCGAACTCCGCACCGCGCAGCAGCGTCCCGTCGCCGCCCAGCACGATCAGCAGCTCACAGCCGTCCAGCACCTCGGGCGTGGCCTCCGGGACCGTCTCCACCGTCGACGGCAGCGGGAGATCCGCCGCCTCGAAGGCGAGCACCCGCACCCCGAGGCCGGCGCGCAGCAGGCCCTGGACGACGAGTTCGGCGCTCCGGATGGCCGCGGGCCGACCGGTGTGCGCCAGCAGGAAAACCGTGCGGGTACGTGTCTTCGTATCCGTGCTCGTATCGGTCAACGCGGCCCCTCCGCCACTGCACGATCGACATCCGCCGGGTCAAGGTCCGGTGCCCCGGCCCGGAGCCACAGAAAGTACTCGACATTGCCGGAGGGCCCGGGCAGCGGACTGGCGGTCACTCCGAGCACGCCCAGACCCAGCTCGCCTGCCTGCCGCGCCACGGTCCGTACGGCCTCGGCGCGCAGCTCCGGGCTGCGCACCACTCCGCCGCTGCCGAGCCGCTCCTTGCCGACCTCGAACTGCGGCTTGACCATGAGGACGAGATCGGCGCCGGGCGCCGTGCAGCGCACCAGCGCGGGCAGCACGAGGCCGAGCGGGATGAAGGACAGATCACCGACGATCAGGTCCACCGCCTCCCCGTCGATCGTCTCCAGGGTCAACTCACGCACATTGGTACGGTCCTTGACCGTCACACGTTCATCGCTCTGCAGGGACCAGGCGAGCTGGCCGTAGCCCACGTCGACGGCGACGACATGCGCGGCCCCGGCCCGGAGCAGCACGTCGGTGAACCCGCCGGTGGACGCGCCCGCGTCCAGCGCCCGCCGCCCCTCGACCTTCAGCCCCTGCGGCACGAAGGCCTCGAACGCGCCGGCGAGCTTGTGGCCGCCGCGCGAGACGTACTCGGGATCGCTGTCGTCCTGGGCGACGACGATGGCGGCACTGGTCTCGACCTGGGTGGCGGACTTCGTGGCGGTGTTTCCGCCGACGGTCACCCGCCCTGCCGCGATCAACTGGCTCGCGTGCTCGCGCGAGCGGGCGAGCTTGCGGCGTACCAGCTCGGCGTCGAGACGGCGGCGTGCCACTCCTGCCACGTTCGGTTCAGCTCCTGTGGTCGTACGAGTCGTCCGGGCGGGCGTCCAGCGCGGTCAGCGCGTCACGCAGCCCTCTGTGTACATCCTCGTACACCTCCAGGTGGCCGTCGGCCGGGAGGTGATCGGCATCAGCCAGTCGCTCCAGGTGCGCGTCCACCCCTGCATGGCCCGTGGGGACGCGCGCGACGCCGAGGGGGGCGGGCGCGGCGGGGTCGTGCGCCCCGTCGGCGGCCTCCTCGGACGTTTCCGGCGTTTCCGGTTCCGGGCCCGGCATCGAGTCGCTCATGCCCAGACGCTACCGCGAAGCCCTGGGGTACCGTCGATCACGATGGCGACCACGGAGGAGTGCCGCAGCGCACTCGACAGACTTTCGGACAACCTGGCAAAGGCGGACGGTGACGTGCGCAGCGCGACCGCGCTCGACCGTTCCCTGAGCTGCCACATCAAGGACCTGGACATCACCTTCACCGGGCGCCTCTCGGCGGGCCGGATCGAGGTGGGGGACACACTGGACGGCCCACCGGCGCAGAAGGCGGAGATCCGGCTCGCGATGACCGGTGACGACCTGGTGGCGATGGTCGACGGGGAGCTGAACTTCGCGAAGGCCTGGGCCTCGGGCCGGGTCAGGCTCGAGGCCGGCTTCCGCGATCTGCTGCGCCTCAGGGCGCTGCTGTAGTCACCGCATCGGCAGCGGGCGCGGACGGCTCCCCGGAGGCCTCCTGGGGCGTCCTGGGGGCCGCCCCACGGCGCCGGGCCAGCGGCACCACCAGCGGCGTACCCGTCTCCGGATCGTCGATCACCTGCGAGCGCACGCCGAAGACCTGTTCGACCAGCTCGGCGGTGACGACATCACCGGGCGCTCCCTCCGCCTCGATCTTCCCGTCCCGCATCGCGATGAGGTGGGTCGCGTACCGGGCGGCCTGGTTGAGGTCGTGGAGTACGGCGACGAGGGTGCGGCCCTGCGTCTCGTGCAGCTCGCCGCAGAGGTCGAGGATCTCCAGCTGGTGCTGGATGTCGAGGAACGTGGTGGGCTCGTCGAGCAGCAGCAGCGGGGTCTGCTGGGCGAGCGCCATCGCGATCCAGACCCGCTGGCGCTGTCCGCCGGAGAGCTCGTCGACGTAGCGGTCGGCGAGTTCGGCGACCCCGGTCGCGGCCATCGACTCCTGGACGATCCGTTCGTCCTCACGGGACCACTGGCGCAGCAGGCCCTGGTGCGGGTAGCGGCCCCGGGCGACGAGGTCGCCGACGGTGATGCCGTCGGGGGCGATCGACGACTGGGGAAGCAGCCCCAGCGTCCTTGCGACCTTCTTCGCGGGCATCGAGTGGATCGCCTGCCCGTCGAGCAGCACGCGGCCCTGGCTGGGCCTGAGCATCCGCGAGAGCGCGCGCAGCAGCGTGGACTTGCCGCAGGCGTTCGGGCCGACGATCACCGTGAACGAGTTGTCGGGTATCTCGACCGAGAGGTCCTCGGCGATGACCCGCTGGTCGTAGGCGAGGGTGACCGATTCCGCGGTGAGGCGCTGCATGGACGTACTCATGGGGCTCCTGGGGTTTGTCACGGTCGTCGGGTGCGGGTCTGCGGTCGTACGCCCGGGCCGGGCGGGGCTCGTCATATCCGTCCCGCCCTGCGTTCGGTGACGAGCAGCCAGAGCAGATAGCAGCCGCCGAGCACGCCCGTGACCACACCGACCGGCAGTTGCCGGTCGCCGAACGCCGAGGTGGCGATCCAGTCCGCGCTCAGCAGCAGGGCGGCGCCCATCACGGCGGACGCGGCGAGGTTGGGGCCGGGCGAACGGGTCAGCCGGCGGGCCAGCTGCGGCGCGCTGAGCGCCACGAAGGCGACCGGCCCGGCGGCGGCGGTCGCGGTGGCCGTGAGCAGGACGGCCGAGCCGATCAGGACGGCACGGGTCCGCTCGACCCGGACGCCGAGCGCGTACGCCGCGTCGTCGCCCATCTCCAGCATCCGCAGCGGTCGTCCGTAGCCGAGGCACAGCGGGACGAGCACCGCGCAGACGGCGAGCAGCGGCCAGAACTGGGCCCAGTCGCGGCCGTCGAGCGAACCGGTCATCCAGAGCACGGCACGGGTCGCGTCGACCAGGTTTGCCTTGGTGAGCAGGTAGTGGGTGACGCCGGTGAGCATCGCCATGACGCCGATGCCGACAAGCACCAGCCGGTAGCCGTGCACCCCTCGCTTCCAGGCGAGCAGATAGACGCCCAGACCCGTCAGCAGTCCGCCGACGACCGCACCGCCCGCGACGGCGAACGCCCCGCCCTGGAACAGCACGATCACGATGAGCGCGCCCACCACCGAGCCCTGCCCGAACCCGAGCACATCCGGACTTCCCAGCGGATTGCGGGAGATGGACTGGAAGACGGCACCGCCCACCGCGAGCGCCGCACCGACCAGGAGGCCCACCAGCACCCGCGGCAGCCGCAGGTCGTTGACGATGAACTCCTGCGCGGGCGTGCCGTTGCCGAGCAGCGTGGCGACGACCTCGCCGGGCGTCATCGGGAAGTCGCCGCTGCCGACGAGCAGGACGGCCGCCGCCAGGGCGGCGGCGACCAGCAGCAGGACGACGACGGACGCCCTCGGGTCCACACGGACGGAGAGTCCGCCCGGAGTACGTATCGCTTTCACGGCTCTCACAGCTGCGCCATCCTCTTGCGGCGTACGAGGTAGATGAAGACCGGGCCGCCGATGACCGCGGTGACGATGCCGACCTGCAGCTCCGAGGGCCGGGCGACGACCCGGCCGACGACATCGGCACCGAGCAGCAGCACCGGCGAGAGCACGGCCGCGTAGGGAATGATCCATCGCATGTCGGGGCCGGTGATGGCCCGTACGAGATGCGGCACCATCAGCCCGATGAAGACGATCGGCCCGCAGGCCGCGGTCGCGGCTCCGCAGAGCAGCGTGATCGCGACCATGGCCAGAACGCGGGTGCGCGTGAGATGGGCGCCGAGCGCGCGGGCGGTGTCGTCGCCCATCTCCATCGCGTTCAGCGGCCGGGCGATCAGCAGCGCGAGCAGTACGCCGGCGCCGATGAACGGGGCCACCCTGCCGATGGTCCCGGGGTCGGCCGATGCGAGCGATCCGACCGTCCAGAAGCGCAGCCGGTCCAGCGCCGCGGAGTCCAGCAGCTGTACGGCGTTGACGTACCCGTAGAGCGCATAGGTGGCCGCGGTGCCGGCGAGCGCGAGCCGTACCGGCGTGGCGCCCCGGCTGCCGCCGAGGACGTACACGACCACCGACACGGTCCCGGCGCCGAGGAAGGCGAACCAGATGTAGTCGGTCAGCGAGGTGACGCCGAGGAAGCTGATGGCCGAGACGACGGCGGCCGCCGCGCCCGCGTTCACCCCGAGAATCCCCGGCTCGGCGAGCGGGTTGCGGGTGAGCGCCTGCATCACCGCGCCCGCCAGACCGAGCGCCACACCGGCCAACAGCCCGAGCACGGTCCTCGGTACCCGCACATCGTGAACGATCACGTCGTTGCCGGTACCGGAGTTCTGGAAGAGCCCGTGCCAGACATCGCCGACCGGGACCGACTTGGCACCGATCGCGATGCTCGCGACGCAGACCAGCAGCAGGACACCGACGGACAGCAGCAGCCCGGCGGCGCGCAGCGCATGACGCTTGCGCGGCTCCGGCGCTGCGGCTGCCGAAGTCGGTTCCGCGCTCTGTTCGGGGAGACTGTCGACCAACACGCAGTTAGGTTAGCCTACCCTCCTATTGCGCTCGCTCGGGTCAGGGAACCCCGCTGAGCCCCGGGTCACCGGCCCAGCCTGGCCAGCGCCTTCTCCGCGTCGAGCGTGCTCGCAGCATCCCCCGCGTGCGTCCACGCCGCCGCGCACAACGCCCGCAGCCCGTCCAGCGGTTCGCCTTCCCCGTCCAGTACGAGGGTGTCGACACGGGCTGACGCGGTCCAGCCGCCACAGCCGAATCCGGGCCCGGCGTCGACCACTTCGGGCTGCCCGGTCAGCAGCCCCCGCAGATCCGCATCCACATATGTCGGCCGGTGCTTCGGTTCCGCTGCCAGCAGCTGCGCCGCGTTCGTCACCCCGGTCAGAACGAGCAGCGAGTCCACACCCCCGTTGATCGCGCCCTCGATGTCCGTGTCCAGCCGGTCCCCGACCACCAGCGGCCGCTCGGCACCCGTCCGCAGAATCGTTTCCCGGTGCATCGGCGGCAGCGGCTTCCCCGCGATCTGCGGCTCGGCACCCGTTGTGATCCGTACGACCTCGACCGCCGCGCCGTTCCCCGGCGCGATCCCCCGCGCGCTCGGAATCGTCAGATCCGTGTTGGACGCGAACCACGGCACCCCGCGGGCGATCGCGTAACACGCCTCCGCGAGCCGCCCCCACGGCTGCTCGGGACCGCCGTATCCCTGCACGACGGCGGCGGGATCGTCGTCCGCGGACTCCACCGGCTCCAGCCCGCGTTCGCGCAGCGCGACCCGCAGCCCCTCGCCGCCGACCACCAGCACCCGCGCACCCGCCGGGACCTGCTCGGCGATGAGCCGCGCCACCGCCTGCGCCGAGGTGATGACGTCCGCGGGCGCCGCCGGCACTCCCAGCTCGGTGAGATGGCGCGCCACCGCGTCCGGAGTGCGCAGCGCGTTGTTCGTGACGTACGCCAGATGCATGCCGCCGTCGCGCGCCGTTCCGAGCGAGTCCACGGCGTACGCGATCGCCTCACCGCCCGCGTACACCACCCCGTCGAGGTCGAGCAGTGCCGTGTCGTACACAGCGCACAGCGCCCGCGCGCTGCCGCTCGGCCTCGTCCTGGCCTGCTCGCCCATACTGTTCCGCTCCTTCATGGGTGGCTTTTGTTGATCGCTCGTTGCTCCCCCGATCATCGCTCATCGCCTCAGCCACATACGATGCCTGAATGAACACGAGAGGTGACGCGGCCGACGACGGTCTGCACATGATCCCGTTCCGCGGACTGCGCTATGTCCCCGAGCGGGTCGGCAGCCTCGCCGCCGTGACCTCACCCCCGTACGACGTCGTCGTACGCCCGGACGGACTCCACCACCTGGAGTCCGCTGACCCCTACAACATCGTCCGGCTGATCCTCCCCCAGGCAGCCACGGCCGAGGCCCGCCACGAGCAGGCCGCCGAGACCCTGGACCGCTGGCTGGCCGAGGGCGTCCTCGCACCCGATCCGGTGCCGTCGCTCTACGTCTACGAGCAGCGCAGGGGCAACGTTCTGCAGCGTGGAATCATCGGCGCGCTGGCACTGTCGGCCCCGGACGAGGGCATCGTGCTCCCGCACGAGGACGTGATGCCGCACGTGGTGGCCGACCGGGCGGCCCTGATGCGCACCACCGCCGCCAATCTGGAGCCGCTGCTGTTCACGTACCGCAGTGACGGCACCGCGACCGGGGCCTCCGCCGTCATCGAACGCGTCATCCACGGCTCGGCGCTGCTGTCCACGACGACGGAGGACGGCTTCAGCCACCGCCTCTGGTCGGTCACCGACCCGGCGGACCTGGCGCAGATCTCCGCGGACCTCACCCACCAGCAGGCTCTGATCGCCGACGGGCACCACCGCTGGGCCACGTACCTCCGTCTCCGCGACGAGCAGCCCGTTCCCGGGGCGTGGGACTACGGCCTGGTGCTCCTGATCGACACGGCCATCTATCCGCTCCAGGTCCGCGCGATCCACCGCCTGCTGAACCGGCTCCCGGTAGCGGACGCGCTCGCCGCGGTGGAGGGCCTCTTCCGGGTACGGGACGTCGACGGCCCCCTCCCGCACGCCCTCGAAGTCCTGGCCTCCGCGGCCGCCGAAGGCAACGCCTTCCTGCTCGCGGGGGACGGCCGCTTCCATCTCCTCGACCGCCCGGATGCCGATCTGCTGGCCCGCACGATCCCGGCAGACCGCCCGGACGCCTGGCGCAAGCTCGACGCGACCGTCCTGCACGCCACGCTGCTGGACCACATCTGGCGCGTCCCGGACCGGCCCGAGGACATCGCCTACATCCACGACACCGAGGCGGCTGTCGTCCAGGCCGAGCGCCGTGGCGGTACGGCGGTGCTGATGCATCCCGTACGTGAGGACGTCGTCCGGGAACTCGCCCAGCAGGGCGTCACGATGCCGCGCAAGTCGACGTCGTTCGGCCCGAAGCCGGCGACGGGCCTGGTCCTGCGCAGCTTGAACTTCGACTGACGAACCGACCCGTACGGACCGTGCGACGAAAGACGGACGGGCCGGCACCCGAGTGGGTGCCGGCCCGTCCGTGTGTCAGCGGAGGCCCGGCCGGATCAGCGGATCAGGCCTCGTCCGTACCGGTCTCGTGCTGCCCCTCGTCGCCGGCCGTTTCGGCAGTCGCTTCGACAGTCGCTTCCTCCGACTCGTCCTCGGCCGACTGAACGGCGTCCGACTCAGCGGCGTCCGACTCAGCGGCGTCCGGCTCAGCAGTGTCCGGCTCAGCAGTGTCCGGCTCAGCAGTGTCCGGCTCGTCGGTCATCGCGTCGACGAACTCCACGCCGTCCATCTCGGCAAGCCGGTCGGAGGCGTCCGTCGCCCCGTCCTTGTCCGCCTCGACGGCCTTGGCGAACCACTCACGTGCCTCGCCCTCGCGACCGGCCGCCAGCAGCGCGTCCGCGTACGCGTAGCGCAGTCGCGCGGTCCACGGCTGTACGGAGTTCGACGCCAGCTCCGAGCTCTGCAGGGTGACGATGGCGGCCTCCAGCTGCCCCATGTCCCGACGGGCCCCGGCGGCGACGAGCCTCATCTCGACCTGACCCGCCTTGTCGAGCTTCTGCACCTCGGGCTCGCCGGCCATCGCCAGCGCGCGCTCGGGGCGGCCCATCCCACGCTCGCAGTCGGCCATCACGGGCCACAGCTCGACGCTCCCGGTCATCCGGCGAGCCGCCCGGAACTCCGCGAGCGCCTCCGAGAACTTCTGCGTCGCGTACGCGGCGAAGCCGGCGGCCTCCCGCACCGCTGCGACCCGCGACGCGAGCCGCAGAGCCACACGCGAGTACCCGTACGCGCGCTCCGGGTCCTCGTCGATCAGCCGCGCGACCATGACGAGGTTCCTCGCGACGTCCTCGGCAAGCGTCTTCGGCAGGCTCTGAAGCTCCTGCCGCACGTCCTTGTCGATCTCGTCGCCGGTGACGTCCTCGGGGATCGGCAGCCGCTTGATCGGCTCCCGGTCACGGTCCCGCCCACGGTCCCGGTCACGGTCGTCACGACGCCCGTACCCACCCCGGTCGTCCCGCCCGCGGTAGCCCCCACGGTCCCTGTCGCGGTCACGGTCGTCCCGGCGAGGCCCCCGCGCCCGGTCGTCACGGCGGAAGCCCCCGCGGTCGTCGTCCCGACGCGGACCACGGTCATCGCGACGGAACCCGCCACGGTCATCGTCCCGACGCGGACCACGGTCATCGCGACGGAACCCGCCACGGTCGTCATCCCGACGCGGACCACGATCGTCACGACGGAACCCGCCACGGTCGTCATCCCGACGCGGACCACGATCGTCACGACGGTACCCACCGCGGTCGTCACGACGGTCATCCCGACGCGGACCACGGTCATCGCGACGGTCGTCACGACGGAACCCGCCACGGTCATCGTCCCGACGCGGAGCACGGTCATCACGACGGTCGTCACGACGGAACCCGCCGCGATCGTCACGACGGTCATCCCGACGCGGAGCACGGTCATCGCGACGGTCGTCACGACGGAACCCGCCGCGATCGTCGCGCCGGTCGTCCCGACGCGGGGCACGATCGTCACGACGGAAGCCCCCGCGGTCGTCGTCCCGACGCGGAGCACGGTCATCACGACGGTCGTCACGACGGAACCCGCCGCGATCGTCACGACGGTCATCCCGACGCGGGGCACGATCGTCACGACGGTCATCACGACGGAAGCCCCCGCGGTCGTCGTCCCGACGCGGACCACGGTCATCACGACGGTCGTCCCTGCGCCAGTAGCCGCGGTCGTCCCGCGGGAAACGGCTTCCACGGCTGTCGTCCCTACGGTCGTCACGGCGCCCATAGCCGCGGTCGTCCCGTGGGAAGGAACCACCGCGGTCGTCACGGCGGTCACCGCCGCGGAAACCACCACCACGGTTGTCGTCCCTACGGTCGTCACGACGGTCGTCACGACGCCCGTATCCACCACGGCTGTCGTCCCGGCGGGGCCCGCCTCGGTAACCGCCCCGGTCGCTGCCACCGTCCCGGCGACGCGGCTCGCGCTCCGGACGGTCGTCGGAGGAGTTGGTGGACATCGTCATGGCTCCTGTCTTCTGCTACCGCAGTCATTCTCGCGCAGCCGGCTACCCGATGCGCTTCGGAGAAAATCAAGCAAAACAAAAAGGACCCGTGGTCCCAGCTGAACGCTGGGACCACGGGTCCTGAAAGATTGTTCGGCGGCGTCCTACTCTCCCACAGGGTCCCCCCTGCAGTACCATCGGCGCTGAAAGGCTTAGCTTCCGGGTTCGGAATGTAACCGGGCGT
>NZ_JBVJKN010000034.1:0-69741 GCF_055585225.1 Streptomyces sp. NPDC053673
TGTCGCAATCCACACCAGGCCAGAAGGCCCTCACCCATTTCAAGATCGATCAGCCGTGACCCCTGTCACCGTCCACAACCTCCCAGGACAGAACAACTAGATCAGGCCGTGCTCCCGCAGATACTCCAGCTGCGCCCTGACGGAGAGCTCCGCCGCGGGCCACAGGGACCGGTCCACGTCCGCGTACACATGCGCCACCACGTCGGCCGCCGTGCTGTGACCGTTCTCGACGGCCGTCTCGACCTGGGCGAGGCGGTTCGCGCGGTGGGCGAGGTAGAACTCGACAGCGCCCTGGGCGTCCTCCAGGACCGGTCCATGGCCCGGAAGCACCCTGTGCACCCCGTCGTCGACCGTCAGCGAGCGGAGCCGGCGCAGCGAGTCGAGATAGTCGCCCAGGCGGCCGTCGGGATGCGCGACGACCGTCGTGCCGCGGCCGAGGATCGTGTCGCCGGTGAGTACGGCCCCGTCGGCCGGCAGATGGAAGCAGAGTGAGTCGGCGGTGTGGCCGGGGGTGGGAACGACCCGCAGCTCGAGCCCGCCGGTACGGATGACCTCGCCCGCCACGAGCCCCTCGTCACCGAGGCGCAGCGCAGGGTCGAGGGCACGTACCTTGGTGCGCGTCAGCTCGGCGAACCGTCCCGCCCCCTCCGCGTGGTCCGGGTGCCCGTGGGTGAGAAGGGTCAGGGCGACCCGCTTCCCGGCCTTCTCGGCGGTCGCGACGACGTTCTGCAGGTGTGTGTCGTCCAGGGGCCCCGGGTCGATGACGACGGCGAGTTCGGAGTCCGGCTCGGAGACGATCCAGGTGTTGGTGCCGTCCAGGGTCATCGGCGACGCGTTGGGGGCCAGCACGTTGACCGCCCGCACTGTCGCCGGACCGGACACGACCGCGTCGCGCGGCTGCCCCGGCAGCGCCGATGCGTTCGTCATCGGGGGCCTCCCGTGGATCCCTGCGGGATGTGCTTCGTGAATTCGTCGTGGCCGGGCCAGCTGAGGATCAGCTCGTCGCCCTCCAAGCGTGCCTGAGCGAGGATCGGAGTGAGATCCTGCTCGGCGGCCGCCGCGAGGGCGTCCCCGGCGGCCGCGTACCGGCCGAGCACCCGCAGCGTGGCGATCGTCGGCGGCATCATCAGCAGCTCGCCCTTGTCGTACCCCGCGGCGGCCGCCTCAGGCCTGATCCACACCGTACGGTCGGCCTCCGTGGAGGCGTTCCTGGTCCGCTGGCCCTCCGGGAGGGCCGCCACGAAGAACCAGGTGTCGAAGCGCCGCGGCTCGAATTCCGGGGTGATCCAGCGGGCCCACGCGCCCAGCAGATCCGAGCGCAGCACCAGGCCACGGCGGTCAAGGAACTCGGCGAACGACAGCTCCCGGTCGACGAGCGCCGCCCGGTCCGCCTCCCAGTCGTCGCCCGTGGTGTCGCCGACGACCGAGTCTGCGGTCTCACCGGCGAGCAGGACGCCCGCCTCCTCATATGTCTCACGGACCGCCGCACACACGATGGCCTGCGCGGACGGCTCGTCCTCGACGCCGAGCCGGTCCTTCCACTCCGCGAGGGCGGGACCCGCCCACCGGACCGGCCTGGAGTCCCGCTCGTCCACGCCGCCGCCGGGGTACACGTACGCGCCTCCGGCGAAGGCCATGGAAGCGCGCCGGCGCAGCATGTGGACGTGTACGCCCTCGGGGCTGTCCTTGAGCAGCATCACGGTCGCCGCCCGTCTCGGGGTGACGGCGGCGAGCGCGCCCTCGGCGAGCGCCCGGATCCGGCCGGGCCATTCCGGTGGGTACCACTGACCATTGGACATGGGCGGATGCTATGCGCTCACGCCCGGATGTTCGAGGGGTGACCGGCCCGCCGCACCGCGGGCCGGTCACCGCCCGGTCACCTCACGCAGCGGCGTCGGAGTTACCGCGGAGCTTCACGTTCGCGGTGCTCGCGTTCTTGATCGCCGTCTCGATCCGATCCATCGTCGACCCGGAGCCGATCCCCGGCACGGTGGCCGTGTTCAGCGCGTACAGCGTGAAGGTGTACGGATGGGTCGAGCCGCCGGGGCAGGGGCCGAAGTACTTCTGGGAGTTCCCCCCGCTGCCCATGGCCTTCTGTTTCGCCGGGCTCTGGCCCGGCACGTCGAACCCTGAGCCGAGCCCCTCCGGCAGGGAGAGCCTGGCCGCGGGGATGTCCCAGATCGCCCAGTGGAGCTTGTTGCCGCCGTTCGCGACATCGGCGAAGACGATCGCGTACGCCTTGGCCGCGGTCGTGCCCGCGCCCCACGCCAGCGGCGGCGAGGGGTCCTGGCCCGCGGTGCCGTCCCCCGCGCAGGTGTACTTCGCCGGGATGGACGCGTTGTCGTTGAAGGCACCGCTGGTCAGCTTGAACTCACCAGGGGTCGTACCGCCCGAGTAGACGATGTCGATCCGCAGGATCCGGTCGTTTCCGGCCGTTCCGTCCTTGTCGGTGGACGTGGTCAGCCAGATGTCGCCGTCGTGGTCGACCTCGACGGTGCGCAGCCGGTCGTACGTCCCCTGGAAGTACGTCTTCTGCTCGACCAGGCCGGCGGAGGAGTCGATCCGCATCCGGTAGACCCGCTCGCCGCGCGTCGTGGCGACGAAGACATGGTCGTTGATGATCGTCAGGCCGCTGGGCGAGGCCGAGGAGACCGGCCAGGTCTTCTTCGGCGCGATGTAGCCGGAGCAACTGCCCGACGTGCCCTCGCAGTCGGGCCAGCCGTAGTTGCCGCCCTTCTGGATGAGGTTGACCTCGTCCATGGTGCCGTCGCCGAACTCCGCCTGCCACAGCCGGCCCTTGGAGTCGAAGTCCAGGCCCTGCGGGTTGCGGTGGCCCTTCGACCAGACCGCGTTGCCGAAGGGGTTGTCGGACGGGACGGAGCCGTCGGGGTTGATCCGCAGGATCTTGCCGTTGAGCGAGGTGTTGTCCTGCGCCCGGGACTCGGTCTGGGCGTCGCCCATCGACGCGTACAGCTTGCCGTCGGGACCGAAGCGCAGCCGGCCGCCGTTGTGGAACCTGCTCTTCTCCATGCCCTGCAGCAGCACCTTGTAGCCGCTGAGGGTGTTGTTCTCCAGGGTCATCCGTGCGATGCGGTTGCCCTCGGAGGAGGTGTGGAGGAAGTAGAGGTAGTGGTCGGTGGTGAACGTCGGGCTGATCTCGATGCCCATCAGGCCGCCTTCGCCGCCCGTGGTCTGGGAGTTGGGCACCTTGCCGACCAGCGTCTTCGTACCGGACTTGGTCAGCTTGTAGACGTTGAAGGTGTTGCGCTCGGTGTAGATGCCGGTGCCGTCGGGAAGGAAGCCGAGGCCCCAGGCGACGTCCACGCCGCTCGCGAGGGTGGAGACCGCGCCCGGGTCGGGGGTGCCGCCCGGCCGGCTGCCGGCGGTCGTCACGGTGATCTCGGGGCTGAAGCCGGACTTGTTGCCCTTCGCGTCGTACGCCCTGACCTTGAACGTGTAGGCGGTTTCGGCGGTCAGGCCCGCGACGCTGGTGCCGGCCGTGTCGGAGGTGCCCGACAGAACTCCGTCGCGGTGGATCTCGTATCCGGTGACCTTCACATTGTCGGTCGAGGCGTCCCAGGCGAGGTCGACGGTGGTCGCGGTCTTCGCCGGGGAGCGCAGGTTCGCGGGGGCCGTCGGAGCCTGGTCGTCCGGCGGGGCGGGCAGAGTGGCGATGGTGACGGCGTTGCTCGCGACGGAGGCGTTGCCGGCCGCGTCGCGGGCGAAGACGGTCCAGTCGTACGTCGTCCCGGGGTCGAGGTTCTCGACGGTCGCCGCGAGCGTCGTACCGCCGACCTTCTTCATCAGCTGGCCGTGCTGGTAGATGTCGTAGCCGGTGACGCCGACGTTGTCGGTGGCGGCGTCCCAGGCGAGCGAGACGGTGGTGGCCGTCGGCTCCTTGTCCTTGCGCAGATTCGGCGGCGCGGTGGGCCGCTCGGTGTCGGCCGGGCCTGTCGCGGTCACGGTCAGCTTGTCGAGGTTCGGCCCGTCGACGCCCGAGGTCGTGGCGCGGATCTTGTTGCTGCCCGCCTTCAGTACGGCGTTGACGGAGACGGTCCGCCAGGTCGTCCAGGCACCGGTGGCCGGGAACGACCGGTCGTCGGCGACGGTGACACCGCCCACGGCGATGTCCAGCGGACGGTCGGCGGTGGCGCTGGCGTAGCGGAAGTCCAGCTGCACGTCGGCGGCCTGCGCCGAGTCGACGGTGAACTCGACGTACGCGCCGCTGACGGCCGCGAAGTTGACGAAACCGGTTCCGGAGTGGCCGGCGTGGTTGGACTCGACGGCGCCCTGCGAAACGGTCGCCGCCTCGGCCTCGTACCGTACGACGGCGGCGGCCGCGGGCTGGGCGGCCGAGCTCGGATTCGGCAGCGCCACGGCTAACGCCGCGGTGGCCGCGGCCACGAGGGCACCGACCGCTCGGCGCGGTCTGCGGGGGATTGGTGCCACGGGGATCCTCCCGATTCAGATGGATAGGAAAGGTTCCTAACCGTGAACAGAGCACACCCGTGGGCATGATCACGTCAAGAGAGCGCGCAGGGGATTGCCGAAAACGCGAGTGCGACCCCGAGCCCGCCGGGAAACGGGGGCTCAGGGCCGCATGCGTACTGACCGACGATTCAGTCCTGGGCGAGCTCCACCTGGATCTCGATCTCGACCGGGGCGTCCAGCGGCAGCACCGCGACACCCACGGCGCTGCGCGCGTGCACGCCCTTGTCGCCGAGCACCGCACCGAGCAGCTCGCTGGCGCCGTTGATGACGCCCGGCTGCCCGGTGAAGTCGGAGGCGGAGGCGACAAAGCCGACGACCTTCACGACACGGGCGATACGGTCCAGGTCGCCGGCGACCGACTTCACGGCGGCCAGCGCGTTCAGCGCACAGGTGGCGGCCAGCTCCTTGGCCTCCTCCGCGGTGACCTCGGCGCCCACCTTGCCGGTGACCGGAAGCTTGCCCTCCACCATCGGGAGCTGACCCGCGGTGTAGACGTACGGGCCGGACTGCACGGCCGGCTGGTACGCGGCCAGCGGCGGTACGACCTCCGGCAGCGTCAGGCCGAGCTCGGCGAGTTTCGCCTCAACGGCGCCCACCGCGGTCATCAGGCCTTCTCCCGCTTCAGGTAGGCCACGAGCTGCTCGGGGTTGTTCGGCCCGGGAACGACCTGGACGAGCTCCCAGCCGTCCTCGCCCCAGGTGTCCAGGATCTGCTTGGTCGCGTGCACGAGAAGGGGCACGGTCGCGTATTCCCACTTGGTCATGGTGCCGACTGTAGCCGCACGGGCGGGCAGCCTCGTGACGCAGCCCGGCCGGGCCCCGTGCCGCGGCCCGGGTCGACCCGTCGACGCAGGCCGGCCGGCCCGGTGACGCAGCCCGTGCGCAGCCTCGTGCTCAAGCGACCCCAAGCCGGCTTGGGCGGCGTCGCGTGCCGATGACTCCCGCCCGGCCGCGTTGTCGTCAGTCGCCAACTCCCCCGTAGCCCTTCGGGCACGGGAGGTGCCCCCACCGCGTAGCCTCCTTCCTCCGCCTTGCCGGACTCGGCCCTCGGCCCTCCCCCGTAGCCCTTCGGGCACGGGAGGTGCCCCCACCTTCACCCACCCAAGCCGACCCGGGGTCGCTTAGGCGGCGGGGCGACTGGTTAGGCTCGAAGGCGTGAGCAGGCTTCAGGTCGTCAGCGGCAAGGGCGGTACCGGTAAGACGACGGTCGCCGCGGCCCTCGCGCTCGCCCTCGCGACCGAGGGAAAGCGCACCCTCCTCGTCGAGGTCGAGGGCAGGCAAGGCATCGCGCAGCTCTTCGAGACGGAGGCGCTGCCGTACGAGGAACGGAAGATCGCCGTCGCCCCAGGCGGCGGCGAGGTCTTCGCGCTGGCCATCGACGCCGAGCAGGCCCTCCTCGACTACCTCCAGATGTTCTACAAGCTGGGCTCGGCGGGCCGCGCCCTGAAGAAGCTCGGCGCCATCGACTTCGCGACGACGATCGCCCCGGGCGTCCGGGACGTGCTGCTGACCGGCAAAGCGTGCGAGGCCGTACGCCGTCGGGACAAGAAGGGGCAGTACGCCTACGACCACGTCGTCATGGACGCCCCGCCCACCGGCCGCATCACCCGCTTCCTGAACGTCAACGACGAGGTGGCGGGCCTCGCGAAGATCGGCCCGATACACAATCAGGCGCAGGCCGTGATGCGGGTCCTCAAGTCGGCGGAGACGGCGGTGCACTTGGTGACGCTGCTGGAGGAGATGCCGGTCCAGGAGACCGCGGACGGCGTCGCCGAGCTGCGCGACGCGAGCCTCCCCACCGGCAAGGTGATCGTCAACATGGTGCGGCCGCACATCCTCGACGAGGAGGCGGTGCGCACCGCCGCGACCACGAGCCGCCGCAAGGACATCGCCGCGTCGCTCACCGCGGCGGGTGTCAGCGGCGCGGCCAGACTGGTCACGCCGCTGCTGGAGCAGGCCGCCGAGCACGCGCAGCGCGTCGAGCTGGAGCGCGAGCAGCGCGGCGTGCTGAGCGCGCTCGATCTGCCGACGTACGAACTTCCCCTGCTGAGCGAGGGGGTCGATCTGGCCGGGCTGTACCAGCTGGCGGCCGAACTGCGGAAGCTCGGTGTGAACGGGGAGAACGGATAACGCATGACGCCGTCCATGACGCATGGCATCGCGCTGCAGGACACGCCGCTGCTCGACATCGATCCCCTGCTGGCCGACCCGGGGACCCGCATCATCGTGTGCTGCGGCGCGGGCGGGGTCGGCAAGACGACGACTGCTGCGGCCCTGGGAGTACGGGCGGCGGAGCGCGGCCGCAAGGTGGTCGTCCTCACCATCGACCCGGCCCGCCGGCTGGCCCAGTCGATGGGGATCGATCTGCTCGACAACACCCCGCGCCGGGTGGAGGGCATCAAGGGCTCCGGGGAACTGCACGCCATGATGCTCGACATGAAGCGCACCTTCGACGAGATCGTCGAGGCGCACGCGGACCCGGCACGGGCCCGCGCCATCCTGGAGAACCCCTTCTACCAGTCCCTGTCGGCCGGCTTCGCGGGCACACAGGAGTACATGGCGATGGAGAAGCTGGGGCAGCTGCGGGCGCGCGACGAGTGGGACCTGATCGTGGTCGACACTCCGCCGTCGCGCTCGGCGCTGGACTTCCTGGACGCGCCGAAGCGGCTCGGCTCGTTCCTGGACGGCAAGTTCATCCGGCTATTGATGGCCCCGGCGAAGATGGGCGGTCGAGCCGGGATGAAGTTCCTCAATGTCGGTATGTCGATGATGACCGGCACGCTCGGCAAGCTGCTCGGCGGTCAGCTCCTGCGCGACGTACAGACCTTCGTGGCCGCGATGGACACCATGTTCGGCGGGTTCCGCACCCGCGCGGATGCCACATACCGGCTGCTGCAGGCGCCCGGCACGGCGTTCCTCGTGGTCGCCGCCCCGGAGCGGGACGCGCTGCGTGAGGCGGCCTACTTCGTGGAGCGCCTGGCGGCGGAGGAAATGCCACTGGCCGGACTGGTGCTCAATCGGGTCCATGGCAGCGGCGCCGCCCGGCTGTCGGCCGAGCGGGCGCTCGCCGCCGCAGAAAATCTTGATGAGGGCCGCATTGTGGATCAGGAGGCCGGGAAGGCTGGTGTTCGTGACACCACGGACCCCTCTCCCGCCGTGGAGTCGGCGCCCGAACCCTCCCCCTCATCGCAGGCGACCCCCGAGCTGACCGCAGGTCTGCTGCGCCTGCATGCCGAACGGATGCAGGTGCTCGCGCGTGAACAGCGAACGCGCGACCGCTTCACCGCACTCCACCCCGAGGTGCCTGTGGCCGAGGTGGCAGCCCTGCCGGGGGATGTGCACGATCTCGCAGGACTTCGGGCCATCGGTGACCGGCTCGCGACCGGTGGGTCTCCGGCCGGAGCTGCGTAACGGCACCTGCGTACCGGCGGACAGGCCCTAGTGCCGCGACCGGCAAAGCTTGCCGGGAGGGGCACTAGCCCACAGCCGCGTACGTCTCGTAGGTCTCGTCGTCCTCCAGGCCCACGGGCAGGATGCCCGCGCTCCGCTCGTACTCGGTACGTGCGGTCTCGAGCAGCCGGCGCCAGGAGGTCACTGTGGGGCGCCTGCGCAGCAATGCGCGCCGCTCCCGCTCGGTCATGCCACCCCATACGCCGAACTCGACACGATTGTCGAGCGCGTCGGCCAGGCACTCGGTCCGCACCGGGCATCCGGTGCACACCGCCTTGGCCCTGTTCTGCGCCGCTCCTTGTACGAACAGTTCATCCGGATCGGTAGTGCGGCAGGCTGCCTGCGCACTCCAGTCGGTTACCCAGCCCATGCCGGCGCCGTCCTCTCCCGAATCGAGGCTCCCCCACGGCGGCAGCGGCATATTCACCGCTGCCAGTTGAGGACGTTACGGAAGGTGGGCACAGCGCAACACCCCCTTCGGGCCCAATCTTGAATGGCCCGAACGGACTATGCGTACGCGGCAGATCACCCAGGGGAGTGAGCTGAGGGCATACGTAACAATTCCGACAATTCCGGGCAGTTGAGTCCGGGCGGCGGGGGAGGTTGTCGCCTCGGGACAGCCGGGGGTGGGGCGAAGATGGGTGGGGGTGTCACGGAGTATTGATACGCAACCGCACTGCTGTGACAGTTGAGAGCAGCTTAGGCCAAGGCCTATACGCGTGTCCGGCGAATGAGAACGTAGGCTGCCCCCATGGCAAACAAGCGCTCGGGCGGAGGTCTGACCGGGACCCAGCAGGCCGCCAAGTTCCTCGGTGTCAGTGTGCTCTCCGGAGCGGTGCTGGCAGGCATCGCCCTGCCCGCCGCCGGCGCGCTGGGGCTCGCGGCCAAGGGCACGGTCGAGGGGTTCGACGAGATCCCCGCGAACCTCAAGACTCCCCCGCTGAGTCAGCGCACGACCATCCTGGACGCCAAGGGCGGCCAGATCGCCACGGTCTACTCGCGCGACCGCACGGTCGTCGCGCTCAAGGACATCTCGCCGTACATGCAGAAGGCGATCGTCGCGATCGAGGACGCGCGCTTCTACGAGCACGGGGCGATCGACCTCAAGGGCGTGCTGCGCGCGGCCAACCGCAACGCGCAGGAGGGCGGCGCCGCCCAGGGCGCCTCGACCCTCACCCAGCAGTACGTCAAGAACGTCTTCGTCGAGGAGGCCGGTGACGACCCGGACAAGGTCGCCCAGGCCAACCAGAAGACCATCGGCCGCAAGGTCCGCGAGCTCAAGTACGCGATCCAGGTCGAGGAGGAGCTCGGGAAGAAGAAGATCCTCGAGAACTACCTCAACATCACCTTCTTCGGCCAGCAGGCCTACGGCATCGAGGCGGCGTCCAAGCGCTACTTCTCCAAGTCCGCGAAGGACCTGAAGCTGGAGGAGGCGGCGATGCTCGCCGGCATCGTCCAGTCGCCGAGCCGCTACGACCCGGTCAACGACGAGAAGGAAGCCACCATGCGGCGCAACACCGTGCTGCAGCGGATGGCCGACATCGGTGACATCTCCCAGGCCGAGGCCGACAAGGCCAAGGAGACCCCGGTCAAGCTGAAGGTCAGCAAGCCGAAGAACGGCTGCATCACGGCCGTCAACGGCTCGGGCTTCTTCTGCGACTACGTCCGCGAGGTCTTCCTCTCCGACCCCGTCTTCGGCAAGACGAGGGAGGACCGGGCGAAGATCTGGAACCAGGGCGGCCTGACGATCCGTACGACCCTGGACCCGCAGGCGCAGCGGTCGGCACAGGACTCCCTGAAGGATCACGTCTACCAGGGCGACAAGGTCGCGGCGGCGGTCACGATGGTCGAGCCGGGCACCGGCAAGATCGTCGCGATGGGCCAGTCCAAGCCGTACGGGTTCGGTACGAACGAGACGCAGATCAACTACTCGGTCAACCAGAAGATGGGCGGCTCGAACTTCGGCTTCCCGGTGGGCTCGACGTTCAAGCCGTTCGTGGCCGCGGCCGCGCTCGAGCAGGGCAGGCCGCCGACGCAGACGTACCCGGCCCCGTACCAGATGCCGTACCCGGACTCGATCTCCACCTGCACCGACAAGCCGTGGCGGAACCAGGGCTTCTCGCTGGAGAACGAGAACGAGAAGGAGGTCGGCCCCTACGCCCTCAAGGAAGCGATGGCGAAGTCGGTCAACACCTACTTCGTGCAGATGATCGCGGACATAGGACTCTGCCCGGTCGTGGAGATGACCGACAAGCTGGGTGTGGTGCAGGGCAACGGCGCCAAGCTGCCCGTGTCGCCGTCCCCGCTGACCCTCGGCTCCACCGGTATCGCACCGCTGACGATGGCCAACGCGTACGCGACGTTCGCGAACCGCGGTACGTACTGCACGCCGACCGCGATCGAGTCGATCAGGACGGCCGACGGCAAGAGCCTCAAGGTGCCGAAGTCCGAGTGCGGCCAGGTGATGTCGGAGCGGACCGCTGACACCGTCAACACGCTGCTGCGCGGTGTGGTCGACTCCGGTACCGGCCAGCAGGCCGGGCTGACCGACCGGGACAACGCGGGCAAGACGGGTACGACGGACGAGCGGCGGAACGCCTGGTTCGTCGGCTACACCCCGAACCTGGCGGGTGCGGTCTGGGTCGGCAGCGCCAGCCAGAAGGTGCAGATGGTGAACATCACCATCGGCGGGCAGTACCACGACAAGGTCTTCGGTGGTCAGGTCCCCGGTCCGATCTGGAAGGACGCGATGTCGGGTGCGCTGGAGGGCAAGGAGGCCCCCGGCTTCAACACGATCGACATCCCGGACCCGCAGAAGGACAAGGACGAGGAAGGTCCCGACGGCAGGCCCGGGAAGCCGGGCAAGCCCGCCAAGCCGAAGCCGCCCGTCATCACCTTCCCCCCGGATCTGATCGGCGGCAACGTCACCCGCGGCCAGGACGGCGGCGGCCAGCCGCGGCGCTGACGCGCGCGCGCCGAATAGGGCCCCGGTGCTTGGCACCGGGGCCCTTCGTCATGCGCGGGGAGGAGCAGCGGCCGGACAGGCGGGGCTCAACGTCATCCCGCGAGCAGCTTCTTGACCGCCGCGGCCACGCGGCCGCCCTCCGCCCGGCCCGCCACCTTCGGGTTCACGATCTTCATGACCGCGCCCATCGCGCGCGGCCCCTCGGCGCCGGCGGCCTTCGCCTCCTCGACGGCCTGGGCCACGATGCCGCTGAGCTCGTCGTCCGTCAGTTGCTTCGGCAGGTAGGCGTCGAGGATCTCGCCCTCCGCCTTCTCCCGGTCGGCCTGCTCGGCGCGACCGCCCTGGGCGAAGGCCTCGGCCGCCTCGCGCCGCTTCTTCGCCTCCTTGGCGATCACCTTCTGCACCTCGTCGTCGGAGAGCTCACGCGCCTCCTTGCCCGCGACCTCCTCCTTGGTGATCGCGGAGAGGGTCAGCCGAAGCGTCGAGGAGCGCAGCTCGTCGCGCGCCCTGATCGCCTCGGTGAGGTCTTCCTGCAGCTTGGACTTGAGCGTGGTCATGATTCCTTCATAGCCTTTTCACATGGACCCGGTCAATTGAGTTTTCGCAGGTCAGCGGCGACTCGGTACGACTGCGCAAGTGGGGCTCGGGCGACTGAGGCTCAGCGAGCCAAGCGCGGGCGTACCGACTGGACAGGGGCACCGGCAGCGATCTACTGCCGGATCTCACACGTCAACGACGACGATCGAACGGGCGTGACCGGCAAGAGCGTATCCGCCGGGACATTGGAGATCGGCGCGCTCGAGGGATCTGCCGGGGAAGTCGGCCGGCGATCATCGATCGAGGGATGTGGGACGAGGTCCAGGAGCACCGCACCTACCGCTCCGCAGCAAGCGGGGACAACACGCGCCGAAGCGCCCCGGCTTCTGGAGCGCTTGGACGTGACCGGACGCGAAGCCGCCGCCGTCCTCATCGAGGAGGATCACGCGGCGATTGAGGCGGACTGCCATGAGCTTGCCGAGCTGAGCCGTCCTCGTTCCCTCGCCACACCATCAGCTCGAAGTGGCGAGGGAACGAGGGCGGGATTTCCAGGATCAGGCTCAGCTGCCCTTTCCTCCTCCGGTCCCCAGGACGGTGGAGACAGCCCCTGATTCGAAGTGGCCCAGCAGCTTATGACTCTTGTTGAAGAAGTTGACGTTCACGTACAACGCTGTGGCGTTGTACTGGAAGGAGACGGTGTCGCGGTAAAGCGCGTTTATGGCGGCTCGTAACCGCTGTGGTATTCCGGACGCAACAGCCATGTGCCGTGTGCGGGCTTGCCGCCGAGGAGTGATGGCCTGCGGCCGGCCGGCGGCATGACCTCGCACGCTGCCCGGGGATCCCCCGCCCGCCCTCCGCCCGTAAGCCGACGGACACATCGTGGCCGTTCCCGGGTGGGGCGGGCGTCGGCTTCTGGCCACCGGCCGTTGACAGTGTGCCCGCATGCCCGACATCCGCCTCCCCGTCGACACACGCCGCTGCCAGTTGCTGGGGCTGACCGGCTCTGCGGCTCTGGCGGCGGGCGGCGTGGCCGTCGGCGCCGTACCCGTACGCGAGGTGCTCGCGCCGCAGTCGGGGCCCGCCGCACTGGGTCTGGCCGCGGCGTACTTCGGGCTGGTGCTGCTGATCGCCGCCTGGGCGATGCTCGGACGGGCGGTCCGCGGGCCCGAGCCGCCGTCCCCCCGCACCCTGCTGCTCACCCTCGCCCTGTGGGCGGCGCCGCTGCTCGTCGCGCCGCCGCTGTTCAGCCGGGACGTGTACAGCTATCTCGCGCAGGGAGCGATGGTCGACGCGCAGATCGATGTGTACACGCACGGCCCGTCCCGGCTCGGCGGCCCCCTGACCGCCGAGGTCGCACCGATCTGGCAGCACACCCCGACCCCGTACGGCCCCGTCTTCCTCGGCTGCGCCGCCGCGATAGCCGGGTTCGCCCGTACCGAGGTGTCCACCGGCGTCCTCGCCATGCGGCTGGTGGCCCTTCTCGGGGTGGCGCTGATGGTGCTCTGTCTGCCGGCGCTCGCGCGGCACTGCGGCGCCGACCCGCGCACCGCGCTCTGGCTCGGCGCGCTGAACCCGCTCCTGCTGCTGCACCTCGTGGGCGGCGCCCACAACGACGCGGTCATGCTGGGCCTGCTGGGCGCGGGCCTCGTCGCGGCACTCGGCCGGTGGCCGGTCGTCGGCGCCGTACTCGTCACCCTCGCCGCGCTGGTGAAGGCCCCGGCCGCGCTGGGCCTGCTCGCCGTCGCCCTGCTCTGGGCCCGGCGGCTGGACGGCCGCTACCCGCGGCTCCGGGCCATCCTGGCCGTCGGCGGCACCTCCGCCGCCACCACCGCCGTGACGACCGCCCTGACCGGCACCGGCTACGGCTGGATCGCCGCCCTCGACACGCCCGTCTCACCGCAGAACTGGTCGCTGACCTCCTCGCTCGGCCGGATGACCGGGGCCGTACTGACGGGCGCGGGCAGCGGCCTCGCCGAATTCGCGGTGCCCGCCTGGCACTTGGCCGGTCTCGCCGCCACCGCGCTCGCCGTGCTCGCGTTCTGGAAGCGGCACCATCTGCGCCGCCCGGTGTACGCGCTGGGACTCAGCCTGATGGCCATCGCCCTCCTGGGGCCGGCGATCCGGCCGTGGTACGTACTGTGGGGACTGTTCCTGATAGCCGCCGCGGCGCCCACCGGCTCAGTGCGCCTGCGACGGGCCGCGGCGGTGGCGAGTGGCATTCTTGCCCTCGCGGTACTGCCCAGCGGGTTCGCGCCGGACAATAATCAGCTTCTGATCGCGGTTGGTGGAAGCACTCTGGGGGTAGCGGCGCTGTGGTGCGCATACAAGCTGACGGTGCGGGCAGCCAGGAGAGCTCCGCTGAACACGCCGGGCGACGGCCCGACACGCGATACGCATCCGCTGGGCAGCACGGCATGATGCTCCCCACGACCACCCGAAGCCGCGTCCTCGTCGCCCTGGCCATGTCGGCCGTGGTCACGTTCTTCCTGGCGACCGTGCCCTTCCACCGGAACTGGTTCGACCTCCACGTCTATTACGGAGCCGTCGACCACTGGATCGGCGGCGGGCCGATCTACGACTACCTCAAGCCGGGCACGCACTACGGCTTCACGTACCCGCCCTTCGCGGCGCTGTGCATGCTGCCGATGACCCTGGTCGGCTGGGACGGCGCCCTCGCGATCAGCCAGCTGATGAACCTCGCGGCGGGCGCCCTCGTCCTCTATGTCTGCGCCGACGCGACGATCCGCCGGGAGAGCCGTCACCGGTGGTTCGCCTACTCCGTGGCGGCCTGCGCGTTCGCCCTGCTGGAACCGGTCCGCGACACGGTCAGCTTCGGCCAGGTCAATCTGCTTCTGCTGGCGCTGGTCCTGGCCGACTGCTGGCTGCTGACGGCCGGGCGGGAACGCTTCCCCGCCCTCGGCCGGCTGGCCGGAGTCGGCATCGGACTCGCGGCCGCGATCAAGCTCACTCCGGCGATCTTCATCTGCTATCTCCTGGTCACCCGGCGGTACCGGGCGGCCGGTGTGGCCACGGCGGTCGCGGGCGGGGCCACCGCGCTGGCCGCCTGGGTCGCGCCGACCGCGTCACGTACGTACTGGACCGAGGCGATGTGGAACACCGACCGCGTCGGCTCGCTCGCCTATGTCTCCAACCAGTCCTGGCAGGGCATGCTGGCCCGGCTCACCGAGCCCGTCGCCGAGCCCAGCCGCGCCGTCTGGGCCATCGGCGTACTGCTCCTGATGTGGCTGTGGGCCCGTCGCGCCCGGCAGGCCGTCGCCGCCGGCGACGAGCTGGCCGGCTTCGCCCTCACCGGCATCGCCGCCTGCCTGGTGAGCCCCGTCACCTGGGTGCACCACCTGGTCTGGCTCATCCCCGCCCTGGCCGTCCTCACCGACGCGGGACTGCGCGCGGCCCCGGGCGGGCCCCGCCGCCGCCGGCTGCTGACCTGGGCTCTGGCGAGCTACGCCGTCCTGTGCAGCAGCATGGTCTGGCTGTGGCGCTGGAACGACGGCGGCGCGCCCGGCTTCTTCGGCAGCAACGCGTACGTCTGGATATCGCTGATCCTGCTGCTCCTGCTTCCGCTCGGCCGGGCAGCGCGCGGGGACGGGCCGTACGACGGCGGCGGCCCGTCTGCAACGATGGGCGCATGCGCGCACGCTACGGGATCCCCCTCAAAATCGGTGCCGGCATCGCGGCAGCCGGCGCAGCCGGCATCGCCTACGCCGCCGGGTTCGAAGCCCGTTCCTTCCGGCTCAGGCGGGTGACGGTACCCGTCCTGCCGCGCGGGATGCGCCCGCTGCGCGTACTCCAGGTCTCCGACATCCACATGGTGAGCGGACAGCGCAAGAAGCGCGCCTGGCTCCAGTCCCTGGCGGGCCTGCGCCCCGACTTCGTCGTGAACACCGGCGACAACCTGTCCGATCCGAACGGCGTCCCCGAGGTGCTCGACGCCCTGGGTCCCCTGATGGACCTGCCCGGCGTCTATGTCTTCGGCTCCAACGACTACTACGGCCCGAGGCTGCGCAACCCGGCCCGCTACCTGCTCGAGAGGGCCCAGGGTCGCCACGGCCTCAACGGCAACGCCCCGGCGGTCGGCGTCGTCCACAACCCGTGGGAGGACATCCGGGACGCCTTCGACGCGGCGGGCTGGGTCGGCCTCAACAACGCCCGCGGCCGGCTCAAGCTCGAGGACGGCCTGGAGCTGGCCTTCACGGGCCTCGACGACCCCCACATCAAGCGTGACCGCTACGAATCGATCGCCGGCGGCCCGGAACCGGACGCCGACTTCTCCCTCGCCGTCGTCCACGCCCCTTACCTGCGCTCCCTCGACGCCTTCACCACCGAGGGCTACCCCCTGATCCTGGCGGGCCACACCCACGGCGGCCAGCTGTGCATCCCCTTCTACGGCGCCCTGGTCACCAACTGCGACCTCGACACGGACCGCGTGAAGGGCCTCTCCACCCACGAGGTGGCGGACCAGCTCTCCTACCTCCACGTCTCGGCGGGCTGCGGCACCAGCCGCTACACCCCGGTACGGTTCGCCTGCCCTCCGGAGGCGACACTGCTGACTCTGACCGCGCGCGGCTGAACGGGGCCATCGCGGTCGGCCCCGGTGAGGCCCCCGAGAAACCGGATTTCGTCTCCGGGCGCGGGTGGGCTAAAGTAAACGACGTCGCCGCGAGAGCGAGCGACATCGGGGTGTAGCGCAGCTTGGCAGCGCGCTTCGTTCGGGACGAAGAGGTCGTGGGTTCAAATCCCGCCACCCCGACAGAGAAACACCAGGTGAGGCACCTACTGAATTCAGTAGGTGCCTCACCTGTTTCGTCTGCGTGTCTATCTGCGTGACTACCGGTTCCCGCGTGTCTATGGCCGCTGCGGATCAGCGCCGAAGATCCCGTCCATGACCACGGCCCCGGTCTGGATCACGGGCCGGATCTGCTTCCGGTAGACCTCCTCGGTCACGGCGGTCCCAGAGTGCCCGACGAGCCGGGAGATCTCCTCCAGCGGGACGCCCCGGTCGGAGAGCAGCGAGACGAAGCTGTGCCGGAGCTCCCGGGGCGTCCACTCGTCTGCGTCGACCCCGTCGATGTCCTTGAGCGCCTGGCGGAAGGCCCGACGGACGTTGGCCGCGTCGAGCGGCCGGCCCACGGCCGAGGAAAAGACGAGCCCGTGTTCCTCCCACTTCTCGTCGGCTGCGAGCCGATCCCAGCCCTGGTCTTCGAATTGTTGCCACAGGGCCTCGACGCAGCGCGCGGGTAAAGCGAGCGTCCGCCGCGACTTCCGGGTCTTGGTGTCGCCGCTCCGCCGGACCGAACGCCAGACGGCGATGTGCGGAGGCTGGGGCGGAACGAAGTCCGGCCGGCCCTTCAGAAAGACGTGATCCCAGGTGAGAGCTCGAAGCTCCTCGGTACGGGCACCGGTCAGCAGGGCGACGACGATGCAGGCGTGCATCGACGTCCCCGCGGCGCCCTGGAGCACGGCCTCTGCCTGGGCGAAAGTGAGCGCCTTCGAGGGGCGTCCCGCCTGGCCCTGGGGCACCGAGCACAGCTCGACGACGTTGCGCTTCACCTTGTCCCGGGCCATGGCCCGCTTGACCGCGCGGTTCAGACACGAGTGGATCGCCTGGAGGGACCGGGTGCTGAGCGTCTTGGCCTTGGAGGCGAGCCAGCGATCCACGTCTTCCGCGCTGAGATCACGGAGCTTCCGAGCACCGAGCGACGGAATCACGTGCTTCCGGCTCAGGAGAGTAGAGGTCTCGACAGTGCTGGGGTCAAGGCCCGTCAGGCCGTAAGCAAGCCAGTCCGTGACCGCGTCCTTGACCGTGTAGTTGGTGGGCGCGATCGCCAAGCCGTCTTCGTGGTCTCGCAGTACCTCCTTGAGCTTGTTCTTCGCCTCCGTCTTGGTCCTGCCACTCCCCCGCTTCACGATGCGCTTGCCGCTCGGATCGAAGCCGAGGTTCGCCGTGGCGATCCAGCGTTGTCTCTTCTCGTCCCAATGCAGGCCGCCGTCACCGCGGCTACGGCGCTTGGTCATCAGGCAGCCTTATCAATCTGGCCCCGGATGAAGTCGCGGACAGCATCGGCGGGGATTCGGCGGGCGCCGTCAATCTTGATCGAGGTCAGGCGACGTGAGCGGATCAGGTCGTAGACCTTGGAACGGCCGAGCTTGAGCCGTGCCATGACCTCAGGCACGGTGAGGAGTTCAGCGGTTGCGGTGGTCATGCGGTGGTGTCTCCTTCCTGCGGGTCGTGTGTGAGTGAGGCGGCGAGCCATTCCTCGCTACGGGTGAGTCCGGTGCCGGCGAAGGCCCAGTGGGCGAGGACGAGGGTGGTGTCGTTGGCGGGGTCGGCTGGGTTCTGGTCGCCGTGGGCGATGGCGGCTTGGAGGCGTCGCCATTCGGCGCGGGCGGTGCGGAGGGCGCCGAGGGTGGTGGAGTAGCGGCGGGTTTTGGTGGAGAAGTGGCCGCGGAAGCCGAGCATGTGGGCCCATGCCCTGAGCCGGAGGTCGGCGAGGTCTTTGCGGGCGCCGAGGGTCCAGGCGGTGCGGATGAGTCGGCGGGCGTGTTCGGGGATGGACTTGCGGCCGAGTTCGGCGAGGAACTTGATGGGGCGGTCGAGGGTGCCGGTCGCTGTTTCGGCGCCCTTGGTGGCGTACTTGGCGATGTAGGCGGCGACGGCGCGTTCGGTCAGTTCGGTGCCTGCGTCGAGGTCGGCGGTGCGGATGGGCCGGATGTCGAGCTGGGTGCCGAAGGCGAAGGTGTGGGCGCGTCCGTCGATGACGGGGCCGGGCACGTGGGCGGCTGTGGTGGCGGCGCGGATGGCGTCGGTGAGGAGTTCGGCGCTTGCCCAGGGCGGGGGCGGGGTGTGGCCGCCGTCGGGTCCGTCGAGGCGGATGACGGCGTGGAAGTGGATGGCGCCGCGGCGCTGGTACTCGGCGACCTTGGCGAACGACACGCGGGCGTGCTCCTTGAAGGCCCGTTGCGAGAGGCCGGCGCGCTTGGCGACTTCGCGGCGCAGGTAGATGGAGAACCGGGCCCAGATCTTGGAGGCGTGCGCGTTCCAGAGGACGGCTGCTTCGTAGTCGTAGGTGTCGGGGTCGAGCGGGGTGCCCAGTTCGGGTGCGTCGGCCGGGTGCTGGGTGCCACAGCGGCAGCGGCCGTGGGCAGGTCGGTTGTGGACGGGGCCGAAGCTGGGGGCGGTGAAGGTGGCGAACACCCGGGGGCGGGTGGCCACTTCTTCGGGGGTGCCTTTGCCGCCGCGCAGGCCAGCGGTGATTAGTTGGTAGGTGTCGCGGCGGTAGGTCTCGGCGCAGGCGGGGCAGCGGGTGGTGCGGCGGTTGTTGCAGCGGACGAGGAGGTTTCCGGCGGGCAGGTCGCTGGCGGTGAGGTGGTGCAGGATCTCGCCGGTGGTGGTGTGGACGTCGGTGCGGTAGCCGTCGAGTCGGATCGGGGTGGTGCAGCCGCTGAGGCCGCGGAGCTGGCGCATGAGGCCGGGCATGGTGCCGAGCGAGGCGAGGAGGGCGAGGTCACGCAGCGGCGGTGCGGTCGTGGTCACGGTGGTGGGGCCTCCTTCCAGAGGACGCAGAGGGCGAGGGCAGAGGCCGGGGCACCAGTCGGCGGAGTGGCGGCTGGTGCCCCGGGATGATGGGTCAGCGGGTGAACGCGGCGTCGGCGGCGTCCTCGAGGAGCTGGCGCAGGGGCGGGACGGTGCCGGTGCCCTGGCAGGTGCGGCAGTGGGCGGTGATGGTGCGGCGCTGGCCGTTGCGGTCGCGGCCGCCGAGGGTGACGGCGGCGGAGGCGAAGCCGTCGCAGGAGGGGCAGACGCGGGCCGGGGCGTGGCGGTGCTGGGGCATGATGGGTGGTCCTTCCGGTTGATGTCGGGTAGGGGCTGGGGCCGTCCGGGCGGCGGAGACTTGGCGGTTTCAGGGCCGCCCGGAGGGCCGGTCAGCGCTTGTGCTGGTTGGTGAGCAGGGAACGCAGGACGACGGCGCAGACGGCGACCGAGGCCGCGGTGACGGCGACCGCGAGGAGCATCGAGACCAGGACCGCGCCGACGACCAGGACGACGGCGGTGCCGGCCCCGACGAGGGCGAGCGCGGTGCCGGGGGTGAGCTGGACCGTGGGCCGGGCCGGTGCCGCCGGTGCGACAGGGGCCGGGGCCGGGGCCGGGGTGTGGTGGACGATCGCGGTCGGCTCGACCACGGGCGGGGTCACGATGCCGGTCGGGGTCGGCATGGTCGGGATCTTCGGACGGAGCATGAGCGATCTCCCTTCTGCGGTTGGGCTACTTGATGGCGGTGTCGATGACCGGTGCGAGCAGGCTGTCCGCGAGGAGGAAGCCACCGAGGAGGAGCACGGCGACGAGCCACCAAGGCGGGCGGATGAGCTTGATGCCGAGGGCGCCGACGACGATCAGGGCGAGCCAGAGCGGAACGTCCACGAGTGGGGTCCTCCTGTTCAGTCGGTGATGCGGCAGCGGTGCGTGCGGGCGGCGAGCTGGGCGGCGGACTGGGTGGAGTAGTCGGCGGACCAGCCGCAGTTGTCGCGTGAGCAGACCGCGGCGTACTTGGTGCGGCCGTGGCGGTCGCGGTGGGTGCCGATCTGCACGGGGCCGATCCGCATGACGGAGTGGAAGAAGTCGCGGGCGGGCATGTCAGTCGCTCTCCGTTCGGGTGGTGGTGGGGTCGGGGTAGGCGGCGCGGATACCGGCGGCGGTGGCGGGGTCGGTGGTGCGCTGGGCGGCTTCCTCGGCGAGCAGGTGGGCGAGGTAGGGCCGGTTGGCGGCGGTCATCTCGCGGGCGCCGTCGAGGTAGTCGGCGGCAGTCAGGTCGGCCGGGTCACGGGTCACGGTGGTGCTCCCTTCGAGGTCAGGTGAGGTGGGCGGCGAGCTGGTCGGCCATCGGGCCGGGTAGGCCGAGGCGGTCGCGCAGCGTCGCGGCGTCGATCGGGGTGCCGGTCGAGGCGCGGTGGGAGTCGGCGAGCTTGCGGGCGTGGTCGACGAGGGCAGGCGGCACGTCCGCGGGCGGTGCGGCGGGCAGGGCCGGGACCGGCTCGGCAGGCTCGACCGCATCCGGCACGGGCACGGGAGCGGGCTCCGGTTGGGCCGGCGCGGTCACCGGCTCGACCACGGGCAGTGGCTCGGGCTCGACGTGGTCGGTGTCGGAAGTGGTCGGGGTGGTGGGGGTGGTGGGGGTGTGAACGAGGAGGGTGCCGCCGAGGAAGGCCAGGGCAGGCCATCCGGCGACGAGGATGCGCAGCCAGTCGGGCACGTCGTTGAGGCCGAGCAGGCCCGCGGTGGCGACGTTGGCGCCGAGCGAGGCCGCCAGGGCAACGGCGAACCAGGACCAGGCCGCGCGGGCCGGTTCGCCCTGGTCGCGCAGGAGGCGCAGGCGGCGCCAGGCCGCGACGAGGAGCAGGTCGACGGAGACGGGGTAGGCCACGCCTTCCATCCGTCCTGGCCCGCGGCGGCGGCGAGGTCGTGCAGGTGGGCGAAGGACAGGGCCCCGGCGATGACGGCTTGGACGAGAACGGCGTCCAGGCGGACCTTGCGGAACATGGGTCTTCACCTCCTTGAAGGGGGTCGGGCCGGGGCCGGACGACGTACGGCGGGGTGGTCGTCGGGCCCCGGCGGACTGCTGTTTGGCATGGCGGGGGTAGGGACCTGGCGCGTGACGATCGCGCCGACCGTGAAGCAGGGGGAACAGTCAGGCGGTGACGGGAGCCGAGGCCGGGGCGGGGATCTCGGCCGGTGCCGGGTCGAGAAGGGCCGGGCGGAAGCGCTCCAGGCCGTCCAGGGCCGGGGTGCGGTGGGCGTGGGCGGCGCAGGTGTTCACGGCCTGGCGGAGCGTCGTGAACGGGGTGCGGATGCGGACCCAGCCGCCCGAGGAGTCACCGGCAACGGCCAGGCCGGGCCGCTCGACCGGGATCTGTGTGGTCGCCATGACCGCGTCGGGGGAGATGTCGCCGAACGCCATCTTGGCGGAGGCTTCGTCGTTGACCCGGTGCGAGACGCGGCCGGTGAGCTGGGCGCGGAGCATCGTGATGCCGTCGCCGAGTTCGGCGCCGAAGCGCTGGCCGCAGATCTCGACGTAGATCCCGGCGGCGCGGCCGAGCTGCACCAGACGCACGAGGGCGGTGACGATCCGCTCGCGGCGCTTCTTCTCCGCCGTGGTGGAGAACAGGGCCAGCTCCGCGACCTCGTCGACGAAGAGGACGACCGGCACCGGCCGCACCTCCTCGGGCAGGCCCCAGATGTCTGCCGTGATCTCCGCATCCGGGGTGTCCGAGCTGATCCGCTGCTCGCTGCGGATCACCTGGTAGATGTCCGCCATCCGCCCCACTAGGGCTTCCAGCAGATCTGCAGCGTCGTCGGGGTTGTCGGCGAGAGCGGAGAACCGGCGGGCCAGCGGGGCGAGTTCCACACCCTCCTTGCAGTCGATACCCACCAGCGCGACATGGCGGGAGGCGAGTTCCTTGACCAGGTTGCGCTGGTAGACCGACTTCCCCGACAGAGTCGCGCCCAGGTTCAGCGCGTGCGGCACCTCCCGGTAGTCCCGGAAGTGGACTTCTCCGTCCTCCCGCAAAGCGACCGGCACCCGCAGCCCGGCCGTCTCGATGTTCACCGGCATCTGCACGCGCCGCAGCACGTCGTAGCCGGTCATCCGCAACTCGACCACCCCGGACTTGATCTCACGCGAGGCGACGCCGTGCATGGAGAAGGAGTGCCGCAGCCGGTCCGTCGAAGCAGCGAAGTCGAAAGGGTCCTGACCCGGCTGGAGCTTCAGCCGCAGCACAAGCCCGGTACGCGTGGGGCGGATCCGCAGGATCCGCGGCGCCCGGGGATCGGGAGCCGGCCGCCGGGCGAGCCGGGCCAGATTGAGCCGCAGCCGGGACGGCGGGACGGTCAGCCCACACGCGTCCATGACCGAGGCGTACCGGACCACCACCCGGATCATGGCGAGCGTGACACCGATGCTCAGCCAGTACCAGGCCGGGCGCAGCCGCCGCAGCACCAAAGCCGCGACGACCGCCACCAGGGCTAAGACGACGAACGTCGTGGTCGACACGGCCACTCAGCCCTTCGAGGACGGAGCGACGAGAGCGACCGCTCGGAAGGCGATACCGTGCCGCCCGTCCCGCTCCCAGTCCCGGGCCTTCAGGCCGACGACCTTCACCGGCATACCGAGCGTGACTCCCTCCGGAACGCCGGTCTCCGGGACCGAGACGTTGAGGAGGTTCGCCTCACCCTCATCGGCGACGGTCAGGCCGACCGTCATCATCTTCGCCCCGGACTCCCGGTCGACCGCGATCTCACCGGTCTGCTTGTTGATGACCTTCAACTGCGGCTCGACCGCAACGAATACGACAGCGGTCGAAGTGTCGATCTTGAAGCTAGGCACTGGAGCTTCTCCTGCCGGTAAGGGGGGGTTAGCACGCTGAGGACACCCACTCAGCGGTTGCTAAGGGGGGGTTAACACTAAGGTGCACCTGCCTGGCGCAGGTGTCAAGCCCCCCTTATCATCGGGCTGTGAAGCCATCCGCGTGCGTGAGATCGGAGGCGTCGGGCGATGATCGATGAAGTCCGACGTGTAGCAGCCATCAAGGACCACAGCTTGCGAGTCAAAGCCGCGGTCGACCTGATGGAAGAGCTGCAAGCCGCCGTTGTTGAGACGTCCCGGATGCGCAAGGAAAGCATCGCGTGGCTCCGTCAGAGCGGCCTCTCGATGGCTGACGTCGCCAAACTCATGGGAGTGAGCCGAGCCCGAGTCGCGCAACTCAAGGACGCCGGCCCGCCGACAGAGCGCGCCTTCCTCGGAGTCGATCGTGTACAAGTCGCCGTGCCTCAGCGCGCAGGCGAACGGGAGTACGTCGCCCTGGAGGACAGCGCCACAGGCCAGCAGTTGATCAACCTGGCACACCGCCTACAGCTCGATGGGGAGCTGGAGTACATCCCCACCACCGGCGAGATCGACCTCAACCGCGACGGCCTGACCGTCGTCTGCGGCCCGAAGACTTCGCCGATCACCGCCGCGGCGCTCCAGGCCGACCCCCGCCTGTCCTTCGAGACCTTGGACGACGGACGCTGGGCACTGATCGAGCGCGAGACACGGCAGGTTCACACATCACCCAGCGACGACCCAAACACCCCGAAGCCCGCCGACGTTGCCTACTTGGGACGGCTCCCGAGACCGGATGGACAAGGGACCTTCCTCCTGATCGCCGGTGTGCATGCGGTCGGTTCCCTGGGAGTCGCCCACTACCTGACCGGTCACCTCGGGGAGCTCTACGAGCAGATCGGCAGTGACCCGTTCTCCATGGTCATCAAGTGCGAGTACGAAGCCGGAAGCAAGAGGATCCGGAGCACTCAGGCGGTGACCGACATCCTGCGACACGAGGCAGCCTGACATGCGTGTCTCCTTCGCCAGCACGGCTCGACCGGGCCGGGACAACGAGGACTTCGTCGTGGCCAGCACAGAGGTCGCAGTCGTACTCGACGGTGCCGGCATACCCGACGGCCTGCCCACGGGATGCATCCACGGAGTGCCGTGGTACGTCCACCAGCTTGGCGCCGAGCTGCACCGCCGGGCATCGGAACAGAGCGCCAGCCTGACCGATTGTCTGGCCGACGCGATCCGTCACGTCTCCCAGCTGCACGCGACGACCTGCAATCTCCACGACCCCATGACTCCGACCGCGACGGTTGCCGCGGTCCGTCTCCGCGAGGAAGTCATCGAGTGGCTGGCGCTCAGTGACTCCACCATCGTGATCGAGGCCGAAGACGGACTCCAAACCGTGTCCGATCACCGAGTCACAGAAGTGACGTCACGGCAGTGCCAGGCAATGCGGGCGGAGTTGGAAGAGCTGTCCAACGCCGAGCGTCGCCGCAGGCTTGCATACGCGCAGCGCGAGGTTATGAACTCGGCCGACGGATACTGGGTTGCAGCTCACGACCCGAAGGCAGCGGAAGAAGCCCTGACCGGCACCATGCCGCTGTCCGGCGTTCGAGCTGTCGCCTTGCTGACCGACGGAGCCGCAAGGGCAGTAGACGACTTCCACGAGATGACATGGCCCGAGGCGATGCACCAGCTCGAGGCGGATGGGCCTCAGAGTCTCATCGACCGCACCCGCGCGATGGAGAACAGCGACCCGGAAGCCAAGCGCTGGCCACGGGGCAAGCGCCACGACGACGCGACAGCCGTTCTGGTCCGGATAGGGGAGTGAGTAGAAACCTTCTCTACGGGTTCAAGGCGGCTCGCTCCGCTCGCCGCGCGCGGCCCGGCTCGCCGCCGGGCCCGACGCTCCCTGTCTTCGCCACCGCTCCGGGCCCGGCTCCGCCGGCCGCGCGGCTGAAGCGAGCACGCCAGATACGAGACAGTAGCCCGCTGTGGCTGGGGCGGTCGGCTCCGCGGCTTTACGCAGCCACCATGGGGCGAGCCTCGAAGATCGGGGGCCCACATCGGGCTATTGCGGGCAGGTCAGGAGACTGCCCGAGTCGCGGGAAGCTTACGGGCCCCCGATCTCTCGCCCCATGGCAGCTCCAGCCCAAAGCCGCTACACCGACCAAGGGCAGCGTCGGCGGCAAGACGACGGTGACCACCACCATCACCCGGACCCGGCATCCCTATCTGCCTGGGCTTTTCGGCGAGCCTCCGCAATATGCGCAGGTCTGAAGGCTGCTGCTTTCCTCCTTGCTGCCTGCGCCTCGGCCGGGCGGTCCAGCCCCTCCCACACAAGACCGAGGGTGTCCAGGGAGTCGGCGAAGCCGGGAAGGTAGCGGTCGGCGTCGGCACTTTGCAAGCCACGGAAGAGGTCAACGGCTTCCTGGGCGAGCGGCAGCGCCTCGGCCGGGCGGTCCAGCTTCGCCAGCACAAGGCCAAGGGTGTCCAGGGAGTCGGCGAGCCCGGGGTGGTAGCGGTTGGGGTCGCTCTCGGCCAGGCCACGGTAGAGGTCAACGGTTTCCTGGAGGGGGGACAGCGCCTCGGCCCAGCGCCCCAGTCCCGCCAGCAGGGCGCCGAGGTCTTGCAGGGCGATGGCGAGGTCGGGGCGGTAGCGGTCGGGGTCGGTCTCAGCCAGGCCACGGTAGCGGGCAACGGCCTTCTTGGCCGCTCGCGACCGTACCGCCCGTGTCAGCTCAGTGACGATCACAAACCATGCAGCCCCGAGCCCAGCCCAGGCCCACCAGGGCAAGGGCCCTCCGCCCAATGCAGTTGCGAGGAGCGCCGCAAATATCCCCCCGCCGACGATATCCGCGCCCCAGCGACGCCAACGTCTCCGCTCCATGACTTCACCGTTCCCAGACCTGGCCGACCAGGGCCGCACTCCATCCCCCGCGTGCACGTAGTGACCGGCGGTTCGGTGCAACAGAGCGGAGCACTGTGCCCCGGCTGAGCTGCCATACATCAGCCACCTTGGCCGCAGGCCACCACGTCGCCCCCGTGACCAGTGTTGAACGGTGCGGCAGTCCTCAGCAAACCGCCATGCGAGTAGTTCGTCTCGATAAGTGCCATGACATCTACCGCTGACATCAACGACAGCGAACGGGAGCAGCTCAGGGCGGGCCCCCCATGGCGCCGCCCAAAGCAGCCGACGGGAGCGACCGGGGGTGTAGTGGTCGCCCGGCAGAACTTCTCAAGCAGTACAGAGCCCAGAAGCGTTGAATCGCCGTGCCCCATGCGTGCCCGATCGAGCGGGGAATCACGGGGAACACCGGGCGATCACGGTAGCCGGACATGCGACGACCCCTGACCGAGTTGGCTGGTCAGGGGCCGTTCATCTGCGGTGGGTGTGGGATTTGAACCCACGGTGACGTCGCCGCCACGACGGTTTTCAAGCTCGCTCAGGGCTGACTCGCCCATTGACACTCCACCGACCTCGCGCAAGCACGTCCTGCCAACCGCAAGCCGTGATGCCCGGCCTGGGGCCTAGAAGCGATCCACTCCCTGCGATCGCATACAAGGTGTCAGTCGGTCGCGTGCAACTACATGACGCCTCCGGCTCCGTCAAGTCCCGAGTTCTCGGGACATGACCACGCTTTGCCGGTCAGGCCTACTTGAAGCGCGGGCCTCACCGGAGAGGAAACGAGACAGCACGGAGGCGGAATTAATCCCCTCTGTATCAGAAGGAGAAGATCCATGACCCGTCACGCTCACACTCACAACGACGCCCGGCCCAAGCGACGGGGCTTCCGCCTCGCGATGGTTTGCGCCGCGACCGCTCTGGTCTCTGGTGTTGTCGCCCTTCCGGCGTCCGCCTCGACGCCGGTCATGAGCCAGCCCACGGCTGCGACCTCCTTCGTCGACGGCGGCCGTAGCGGTGGCGGTGGCGTCGGCGGCTAGCAGGCTAGTGCTGCGACCGGGAACGTTCGCCGGTCACAGCACTAGACCGCTACACCGGCATGTCTTCGTGGGTGCCCTTCGTGTGAGGGGCGTGTGGATCGCACGAACAGGTTCCCTTCCTACTGCTCCCTCGCAGGTCAGATACCTAGAGGCGCTCTTCCTGATCATGCCCTCCGGAGCCGTTTCTCTGGGGAACAGCTATCGCGGCCCTGGTCCCGACGATGCGGAAAGGACCGCTGATCCAGAGGAAGTCCCAGGTCAGCGCCCTTTGCGACGCTGACGCACGGTGGCTGTCATTGGAGCTCAAGGAAGCACCGGCTCAGCCCAAAACGTGGGGTCGAAGACAGGGACGGTAGCGACCGTCCCGCCCTGCGAGATCAGCTCAGCGACAGGTACAGCAACCGCCACGACTGCAGACGACCGCCACCGGCCCCGGAGATGTCGGCCCACCTGGCCCGGCTCGAACGGGCCAACATTACACGAATCGTCCGACGCCCCTGGACCGTGCCCGACTGTAGGGTGCCGCGCATGACCACTCCTCCTGATCATGTCGACAGCAGAGAAGACCTGGCGGTCTTAGTCCGCTCCCTGCACCGCAGCCATACCGAGGAGGGCGACTCGTGGGAGAACGCGGACCTCGCCGGGTTCCTGGAGACCCTGGCAGCATGGATCGACGACGCGGACGGCTGGTACAGCAACGTCGGCCGCGAGTTGCCCGCCAACGGTGACTGGAGCTTCTTTGCGCGAGCGGCGACCACGTACGAGTAGTCAGGATCTTCGTAGTTGGGCTGTGCTGAGTGTCTAACTGAGCGACAACGCCGACAGACAGCGGCGGACAACCACGTACACCCACGGACCATCACAGCAGGTGGAGGCACGTAACCTCCAGGTCGGGAGCCCGCCCAAGTTGCTTCGGGACGAAGAGGTCGTGGGTTCAAATCCCGCCACCCCGACAGCTGAAACACCAGGTCAGGGCCGGTCTTCCCGCACGGGAAACCGGCCCTGACTCGTTCCTCGGGGCCTCTGGGGAGTGAACGGGGAGTGGATCAAGAAAATCCACTCCCCGAGCGTCACCCCTGGACCGCTTGTCTCGAATCACCTCGCTGACACCAAGCCGCACTTGAGCTCTTTGATGCAGCGTTGAGCTGTGTCCCTCCGTGTCAGCGGACGGGCTCGGCCACTCGGGCCAGCAGGGCGGCCGACTCTTCCGCCGCGAGGGCGTGCTTGTACACGAGCTCGCCGGTCATCCCGGGGAAGAACCGGCCAGCAGGCCAGCCCCTCTGATACGGGGGCGGGTCGAGGACCACGAGCCGGACGCCGTCCACGGCAGGGATGTCCGCCGGTGTGCCTTCGTTCCAGATCCACTCGCCATCGGCGCCGACCAGGTTGAAGGAGCCGGTGGTCGGCACCATCCCAGCCTGGTCGCGGCAGCAGGCGACGGCTTCGGCCGAAGGCGCCTCGCCTTCCACGAGGCCTCGGCCGATCAGGGCGTCGGCGAGGAGGGTGTGCAGCTGGAAGTTGTCGCCGATGCCGGACATCCGCAGCGCGAAGCCGGCGCCGGTGGCGCGGTCGAGCGCGATGAGCGGCTCGTCGTCAAGGACGGCGAGGGCGTACGCGAGGCACTTGAACGGCTCGTCGGACAGCTCCGCGACCCGGGCGACGGCAGTCCGCAAGCCCTCGCGACCGGGGACCTCGCGGCGCACCCGCGGCGAGTTGAGCATCGCCACGCAGGCCATCTCGAACTGCGGGAGCGCCTGCCAGGCCATGATGGCCTCGAAGCCGATCCGCTCGAAGTCGGCCTCCTCCAGGCCCTCGCCCTCGTGGTCGGGCAGCTCGCCGCGGTCCGCAGCCGCCCACCGCTCGCAGAAGACGGCGGCTTGCTCGAAGGCGTCCAGGGCGCTCGCGAACACAGTGGGCGCGCAGGCCAGCGGGTCGGCGCCCCGCTCGACACACGCCCCGGTCATCACGGCCACCACGGCTCGCGGCCCGGGCGGCACCTCCCGCAGTAGGGCGGAGAGCCGAGGCCCCGCCGCCTGAAGCTCTGCGTCCGCCGCCTTGCCGAAACCGCGCGTCAGACGCGCGAAGGCACGCTCGGCCGCGTCCGGGTCCTGGGCCCGTACAGCCGCCTCGAAGTTCTCGACGGCGGCTGGAAACCGCCCACGTCCGAATAGCATGCGCGCACCTTAGCCGACCCCTCGGCCGACCCCTCCACGACTCCTGCGTGCTCGTCGTCCCTCGGCAGCCGGGCGCGATCAACTGCCAGAGCAGGCGAGCCCGGCAAGATCTGAAAGACGGGCCCTAGCGAGCTCTCCACCGCCACCGACCTCAACGGCCGCAGGGGCACCCAGAGCGTCGAAGAAGGCGCGGAGATCATCGTCCGTATGGCCAGCATCGGGGCCGACGGCCCGACCGGCGGCTTCTTCGACGCGGCCGGCCCGGTGCCCTGGTGACGGTCGGACCGGGCGCCGGTCCGACCGACCGCCGCCCCGCCGCCCCGTCAATCGCAAGTCGCGAGCACGTCAACCGCGAGTCCCGAGCACGTCAACCGCGAGTCCCGGGCGCGGCAGCCCCGCGCCGCGGCACGTCAAACCCGGATCCCGGGCACGTCAACCACACGCCCCGGGCACGTCAGCCACGCACCCCGCGCCCGTCAGCCACGCGCCCCGGGGTCGTACTGCGCCAGCGACGCCTGCACCGAGCGCGCGTACGGGCCTTCCCACCAGGGGATCGTCTCCACCAGCACCGGCTTCGTGCCGGACGCCAGCACGAGGGCCCGGCCGGGCGGCATCGAGCCCAGGTCGGAGACCTGCAGCACGCGTTCACGGCGTACGGACTCGTTGACGGTGCGGTTGCCGGACCACCCGCCGAACTCCGACTCACGGGTCGTGGAGAAGTCGCGCAGCTCGAACTCGCCCGCCAGCTCGGAGAGATCGCCGAGGAAGCGGGTGTCCGAGACACCGCCGCCGTAGACCCGGACGTTCGCGGCGGACCAGAGCTTCTCCATGCCGCGCTCGCCCCACACCTCGATGCCCTGGGCCCAGGACTGGAGGATCGTCATCAGGATGATGCCGCGCGAGCCGTAGTGCGAGTAGAGGTCGGGCAGGGCGCGCCAGCGGCAGACGTTCGCCGCCTCGTCCAGGACGCCGACCAGGGGGAGCGGCAGCCGGCCGCCCCGCTGGGTGGTGGCGTACTCCTCGGCGGCCTCGACGACGGCCACGGTCAGGGCGGTCACCAACGGGCCGGCGGAATCGCTGCCCTCGCGGGAGAGCGAGTAGAGGGTGGAGCCGGTACGGACGAACTCGTGCGGGTCGAACTCGGGGCGGTCGTCGTCCGGGTACGGCGTCACCCACTTGTTGACCTCGGGGTTGATCAGGCAGGACGCCATCTGCTGGGCGACGCCGTAGATGCCGCTGCGCTGCTTGTCGGGGGCCGTGATCACACCGGCCAGGGCGTCGGCGGGCATGAGGTGCCCGGCGCCGCGCAGGATGCGCTCCGGGGTGTCGTCCTTCGGGTTGGCCAGCCAGGTGTAGATCTGGGTGATCGAGGACTTGGCCGTGGCCGCCGCGAGCAGCAGGTTGGCGAGCAGGTCCTGTCCGGCGGGGTCGAAGAACGCGTCGGTGGAGGCGTCGGCGTCGCGCGAGCCCGACGCGAAGTGGTCGGCCAGCTTGCGGGCCTTGGCGACATCGGTCACGTACGTGAGCGGGTTCCACCACCAGGCGGGCGGCTCCTGCGCGACCTGCTGCGGGTCGAAGACCCAGACCTGCCCGCGGGACTGGCGCGGGCCGCGGGTCGCGTCGACGATGTCCCGCTTGTTGGAGGTGACGAGCACCGCGCCGGGGGCGTCGAGGATCGCGGGGATGGCGCGCCGGGTCGTCTTGCCGGTACGGGGTCCCCAGATGTCGATGTGCATGTCCTCGAAGGAGCCGTACAGCGGCTGCCGGCCGCGTACGGAACGGCCGATGAGGACGCCCGGCACATTGCCCTGCACGCCGAGGCGCTCCGCGGTCGCCGCGGCGCCCTTCATGGTGAGTTTGCCGAGCTCCTCGCCCTTCGCGAGATGGCGGGCCGCGCCGTCGACGTCCGGCTTGTTGCGGACGCGCTGGCGCACCCGGTACCCGGCGAGCGCGACGATGCCGAGCAGCAGCGCCTCACCTGCCGCGATGGCGCTCGAAGCGCCGCCCGGCCAGGCGTAGTCCCCCTTGACCATGGCCACGGCGAAGGAGAACGGATTGCCCGGCGGGGCCGCTTGGCCGTCGAAGGACGCGCCGAGCCGGGCGGCGAGCCAGGCGCCGCACAGAAGGACGAGGACGGTGCCCACGAGGAGGACGATCTCGATCGTCCAGTCGTCCTCTGCGCGGGGCTTCTTCCGCTGTTCGATGGTCATGGTCGGGGCTTTCCTTCCGCTGAGGCCCGCTGCGAGCCGGCTTCCGCGCCGTTACGCATGTGAGTCGCCGCCCTTGCCGTCGGACTCGACCGCGTTGGTGCCCTGCGGGATCGGCACCCGGTAGACAGCGGTGATCTTGTCCTGCACGTCCCAGGTGCTGAATTCGACGTTCTTGCCGGGGCGCGGGGCGTGGACGATCTTCTTGCCGGCCGGGTCCCACACCATGCCGACGTGCTCCGAACCGCGTGAGCTGGGCCGGAAGAAGATCAGGTCGCCGGGCTGTGCCTCGCTCAGATCGATCTTGTACTTCCGGAGCCTGTCCTCCTGCTCGAAGGTGGTCGCCCCGATATTGATCTTGCCGTTGCTGGCCTGGTAGTAGGCCCACTGGGTGTAGCTGGAGCAGTCGAACGTGGTGGGGTTCCTGCCCTGCAGTCGCGGAGCCCCCAGGACGTACGGCACACCGAGGCCGCGCTGCGCCCAGCCGAGTGCGGCCCGCACCACCGGGTCGTCGGAGTCCGGCAGTACGCCGGTCACGCCGGCGCCGTCCGGGGCGACCGGGGTGCCGTTGCCCTCCTTGGCGCAGTCGGCGTACTCGGCGTCCTTGCCGCCGTCACCGTTTCCGCCGGGCACGCTGCCGTAGTCGGGGTTGGCGGAGACCTTGCCCTCCAGCCAGCCCTCCGGGTCGACCATGCCGGGCCCGCGGTCCTGGCCGCCGACGAAGGGATTGTCGACGCCGGGGACCCGTACCTCCCAGTGGAGGTGGGGTCCGGTGACATTGCCGGTCGCGCCGACCGTGCCGATCTGGTCCCCGCGCTTGACGGTGTCGCCGACCGAGACCGAGACGGTCGTCTGGTGGGCGTACAGGGTGATCACACCGTTCGCGTGCTCGATGTGGGTCTCGTTGCCGTACGAGCCGCCCTTGGCGGTCTTCACCACCTTGCCGTCGGCGGGGGCGTAGATCGGGGTGCCACTGGAGGCGGTCAGGTCGAGTCCGGTGTGGTACCCGAGGCTCCACATGCCGCCGCGCGCACGGTACTTCGTGCCGATCTGGTACGTGCCCTTCTTCATCGGCCACTGCCAGCTCTTGCCGTTGGCGGGCTGCGGCTCGTCGAAGGGCCGGGCCGCCGGAGCGGACAGCGGACGGGAGTACGAGACCGGCGCCATCGCGGTCGCCACCTCGTCCCCCTCCCCGCGTTCGCCGTTGCCGTCGAGGGGCGGGGTGGACCAGGAGCGGGGCGAGGAGGCCGAGATGCTCAGCGCCTTGCTCGGGACGGCGTTGTTGCCGACCGGCTCCGGGATGTCCGACTGCTGGCCGAGAGTGGGGAAGTCCGGGTTCTTCTCCACGGTCTTCTTCAGATGCGCGTACCAGTCCTTGATCAGGTCCTTGTCACCGGTGAGGGTGCCGCGGTAGCGGGCGGCCTGGGTGAGGACCACGCGCATGTAGATGGTGTTGTTCTTCTTCGATCCGGAGTAGGACCGGAGCGCTTCCCAGGCGTCGGTCTCGGCGCCCTTGGCGTGCAGGAAGTTGGCGGCGGCGAAGGCCGCGTCGTCGATGTTGTACTTGTCCTTCGTGCCGTCGCCGTTGCCGTCGGCACCGTAGTCCGTCCAGGCGTCGTCGCCGAACTGCAGCAGACCCATGTACCCGGCGCTGTTCTTGCCGCCCGGTGCCGCTGACTTGTCCTGGCCGAACTTGGTCTCCTGGTACATCTGCCCGGCGATCAGCGTCCAGTCGAGACCGTCGTAACGCGCCGCGGCCCGCATCGACGCGAGGATCATCTTCGGGGGTATCTCGTGACGGGCCGTCCTGCTCGGCATGTAGGCCTTGCCCGCCGGCATGATCGGGCTGGTGGCGGCCTTGTCACCGGTGTTGCCCGCCTGGGCGTTGTCGCCGTAGTCACCGCACGCGGCCTGGGCGGTGCCGCCGCCCAGCCCGCCCACCATGCCGCTGATCATCACGATGGCGAGGAAGCCGACACCGGCGATCGGCAGCAGACCGCCGCCGCCGATGAGCAGCAGCATTTTGCCGCTGCCCTTCTTCTTGCCGCCGTCGCCGCCACCCCCGCCCTGGCCTGCGGCCAACTGGGCCGCGTTCTTGGCGGACTTGGCCGCTTTGGCGGCCTTGGCCGCGGCCGCCAGTACGGCAGGAGCCACCATCGGTGCGTCTCACTCCCCCGTCTCGTCGGACGCGCCCACGTTGCCCAGGCCGTACAGGTCGAACGCGGAGACCTTCCACTCGCTGCCGCTCTTCTGGACGCTCACCAGCCAGGAGTTGGTCTCCGTGCCGGTCGCCCTGCCGTCCTCGGAGCGGGTCGCGGTCACCTTGACCACGCTGGAGATCGTCTTGCCACTGCCGCGCGTGAGGTCGTCGGCGATCATCGCGTCGCGGACCACGACCGCTTTCCCCTCGGAGCTGCACCGGGCTGCCAGACAGGCGTCCCACTCCTTGCCGGAAGGCAGGGTGGTCTCCTGCTTCAGCGCCTCGTCCCGGGTGGTGAGCGCGAGCAGCGGGGACGCCCAGGAGGCGTCCTTGTCGGTGTGCTCGTACGTGTTGAGGCCCGCCATGTAGCCGGCCATCACCCGGTGCGCGGCCTCCACGTCGTCCAGCGGGACGATGGGGGTGGCCGCGGCGCCCGGAGAGGTTCCGGAGTCCTTCGCTCCGCCGCCGGCCCCGGAGTCCCCGGAGTCCCCCGAGTCCTGCGTGGCGCCCGCGGCGGGCTTGCCTCCGGATACGGCGTCCGTGTCGTCCTCTCCGTCGAAGACGGTGAACAGCACCAGAGCACCGACGAGCAGAACGCCCAATACCGCCAGGGCGAGTACGGCACTTCTCTTGTTCTCGGCGGGTGACTCCACCGTCCCGGGCCTCCCTCAGTCAGGTCGCCGGGACACGGTAGGTGGAGGGACGGCTGCCGGACTGCTCATTTTCCTCGTGAGGAAAAGCGCGGAAAGCGGACGGGGAATTCGGGAAATGCGGAGGGGATCCGCACGAGGAAACCCATGAGGGGAATTGGTGAAGGGCCCTCGGGAGATCCTCACCGGTCCGGCCCACCGCCCCCTCGTCGCCTCATCCGGCGGCGTGCGCCTGGGGATCGTACGGATCCACGGGAAGCGGCTCGAAGGGGTACGCCGTGTGGCCGTCCTTGGGCGAACAGGCCGCGAACGGGCCCAGATCCGGGTCCATCAGCACTCGAAGATGCGGATCGGCGTGGTGCAGCCACCAGGTGGACATGCCGAGCGCCGGGTCCTGGCGCAGATGCTCCCAGGCCAGCCAGAGCGCGGAGAGCCGGGCGCCCGCTTCGGGGTGCTCCCACCAGCGAGGACACCAGGTGGCGGAGGAGCCGTTCACCCGGCGCCGCACCATCTGCGAGAGGTACTCGGTGACGAAGACGAAGACGTCGGCGTAGTAGAACTCCGCCTCCTCGTCGCCGGACGGCTGCTGCGACTGCGGCACAGACTCGGCGAGCATCGGGAACGCCTGATGCAGGGCCTCCAGGGCGTCCCCCCGATCGCGGAGCTCGGCATGCACCATGGCAGTGAGCTCGGCCTGGGCGGTCGCGTCGGATGTCGCGTAGCCGGCCGCGCGAGCGGCGAGCAGGCGGGCCTTCCAGTCGTCCAACTGACGGCTACGGTGCTCTTCCTCCTGGGACGAGCGGGCCCCGGCCAGGAAGAACGTCAGCTTCATGTGCATGGCGTCCCAGGCCTTGGTCCCCGCGAAGAAGACCGCCTTCTCCGCCATGGCCTGAGCCGTACGGGCGTGGTCGTTGTCGCTGCTCACGAGGTGGTGCCTCTTTTGCTGCTCAGCGCTCGACACCGGTCTGTGCCGGGACGAGGGCGGGGGCCGGGGGTTCGACGGTCAGGTTGTACACACCGTGCCCGGTCGGGCCCCGGGGAGCGGCGGGACGGGAGACGGGACGTTCGGTCACGCCGGGGGTGAAGGCGGAGCCCTTCTGCTCCAGCGTCTGGTTCTCCACGGCGCGCGTGACGAGTTCGTCGTAGCTGTTGGCGGCCGCGAGCCGCCACAGCGCGCCTTCGTGCGCTTCGCGCTGGTTTTCGGGGACGTCGAGGTCGGCGAGCTTGGCGGCGAAGTCCTTGGGTGACTTGTCCGGTCTGTAGTCCTCCATGTGCATCTGCGCCCTGAGCGGCGGATCGGCGATCAACGTCTCGATCTCCGGGGGCAGATGCTCGTGCTCGGGCAGGGGGACGGGGAACTTCACGCCCTCCTTGCCGACCTTCGGATGCGCCAGGAGGATGGGCAGCTCGTCCTTGCCGAGCACGGTCCGTTCGGCGATGTCGCCCACGAAAGCGACGACCGGCCCCTCCGCGGCCATCGCGTAGCGCTCCGAGAGGGTGACCCACGTCTGGTCGACGACGGCCTTGAGTTCCTTGCCATCCAGACCGGATTTCCGCTCGAGGGTGCGCTGCATCAGCTCGTTCTCCAGGCGGTACGAGTCCATCTGCCCGCCGGCATCGGTGTCCTGAAGCACCTGAAGTCCGCGCGAAGCTCCGCACGCGCGAGCCAGGAAGCGGTGTGGGATGGGCTGGTCCGCCCCCTCGGGCTGGGACTCGTAGGCCCAGAACGCGCGGGTGCTGCCCCTGTCCTCGGCGGTGACGGAGCCGTGGTCGCCGATATCACGGATGAAGGACAGCAGGTCCGGGGCGATGGACCGGCCCTCGGCGTGCGCCGTCTGCCAGTCCTCATAGATGCGGCTGGCCAGGACGCGGGCCTCGTTCCGGTTCGAGGGGGTGGCCTTCGCGTACTCGTCCTGAAGCCGCAACGCCGTGTTGGTCTCCTCCTGGGAAGGAGGGGCGTCGTACTTCACCGACTCCTCCGCGAGCCCTGGGGCGCATACACGTCCAGCGCGACGGTCGAACTGCCGGGCATGTCGGCGGTCCACGTCGGGAACGACACGGACTGCTCGAGTACGAAGAAGGCCTGGCCGGGCGGATCGCCCACGGGCCGCCAGAAGGCCAGTCGGTAGGGGCTGCGGGTCTCCAGACGGGATTCCCGGTCATCCCAGAAGCGGGGCTCCGGCGGCTCGGGGAAGTCGGGGGCGTCCCATGCGCCGCTCCACACGGCCGGGCCCATGACGCTCTCGGCTGCGCTCAGGTACTCCGGCCAGGCCGCGTCGGCTCGTGCGACGACATCGGCGTTCTCCGCCGGAGAGGAGGCCCGCAGGCGTGAGGCGTAGTGCGTAAGGCTGCTGACCGGGGTCCACAGGCCGTCCGACCAGAAGGTCATCTCACCGCCGGTGCGCGTACGCACCTCGAGATTCCGCTCGACGGTCTGCGGCTCCCAGCCGTACCGTCCGCACCAGTCACGGAATTCCGGCGATCCGCCCTGCGGCGGGCCCGCCCACACCGAGGCCCAGTCCACCCCTCGCAGCCCCGTCAGCTCGGCAGCCAGGTCCTGGGCGGTGCGGCCGGTCTTCTCCGTCAGCATCGTCTCTCCTCAGCCCGATCCACTCACGCGATACGCGTGTTCGACCGTATCCCGGTCAGGACTCCGATCAGGTGAGGAAGATCCCGAGGACCAACAGTCCGATGACCACGGCGCCCATGATGAAACGGGCCTTCGGGTCCTCGCGCTCCCACAGGTCGTGGACCACGGCCCAGCCCGTCAGGCGGGCGGCACGGCCGTCGTGGAGACCCGCGGCGCGCCCCGGCTCGGAGTCGTCGGATTCGTCCGCGCCGCTCTCGGCTGCCGGATCGTCCGGGCCGAGGATGTCGGTCGTTCCCTGTTGCTCCTGCGCGACCATGACCAGGCCTTCAAGGAGTTCGGGCATGGTGTGCGGGGTGAGGGGATAGACGACGGGGCCGTACGGGGTCTGCAGGCAGAGCCTCGCCTGCCAGGGGTTGCCCGGCTCGTAGCCGTCTATCCAGGCGGCCTGGGCACCGATGACCTGCGCCGGCGGAGCGGCGACGGGTGCGGCGCCTTGAGGCGCGGGGGCGGGCGGGGCCGCGGCGGCATGGGGTGCGGTCTGCTGCGGGTGGGCGTACTGGTCGCTCAACTCTCGTCCTTCGGGATGTCGGTGACAGCTCAGCGCCCGTCCCCCGGGCACGAACCCGCATTCTGACCGAGCACCGGAGGCCTCCGCCCGCCCCGGATTCCCGCACATTCCCCGGAATTCCGCATGAGGATTCCTCACGCTTCCCCGGCTTTCCTCGTGCGTCCTCACGCTTTCCCCGCCTGGGAAAAGGCGGGAGCCGATGCGCCCTCCGTTTGCCACACTGCCGTCCGCACCTGGCCTCACCAGGGCCCGCCGCACGCCCGACCGGCGGACGGGGATCACACGCGGGGAGAGACCGAGTCGATGACGGACCACAGCAGCTCTGCTGGCGGGGTCGGCGGAGGCCAGCCTTCCGGGCAGCCCGCGCAGTTCGGCCCTGCGGAGCAGGCCGCCTGGCAGCAGGCACAAGCGCAGGCGCAGGCACAGGCACAGGCACAGGCACAGGGGCACGGACAGCAGCCGGGGCAGCCCCACCACCAGGGCCAGTATCCGCACGCGCAGCACCAGCCCCAGCAGCCGCAGCCCCAGCCCCAGCCCCAGGCCCAGGCCCAGGCCCAGGCCAACCACCAGCCGGCGCCCGGTCCGTACGGCTATCCGACAGCCGCGGCCCCGGCCCCGGCCCCCCAGCAGCAGCTCCCCTCGGAAGCGGCGCGCGCACAGGTCGCCGCCGCGTGGGTGCGCCGCGCCCCGCAGGCCGCGGTGCCGCCGAGCGAGGCCGCCGTACCGACCCTGCCGCCGCGCGCCAGCCGGCCGACGGGTGAGTCGAAGAAGGACAAGCGGGAGCGGGCGAAGGCCGAGCGCAAGGCCGAGTACGAGCGCAAGAAGGCCGAGCGCGAGGGCCGTAAGCAGGGTGGCGGCACGGCCCCGGCGGCCGGCCACCCGCACGCAGCCCCCGCCGCAACCACGACCGCCACCACCGCAACCCCCGCCGCACCGGCGTCCGCCGCCCCGCAGCCCAGGGCCTCGGCACGCGCCGGCGCCGGGTTCGATGTGCCGCGCCCCGGTGGGCGGCTGCCCGCCGGTGGCCGGCGTACCCATGTCGCGCTGCGTGCCACGCTGCTGATCACGACCTGTGTCTTCGCGCTCGGCTCCTGCGGTGTCATGGGTCTGGCGATCGGCAAGTCGTCCGGCGCGCAGACCGCGGCCCTGGACGACGAGGACGTGACGCGTTACCGGCTCACCGAGTTCCCGACCCAGGCCGCGGCGACCTTCGCCGAGGAGTACGCGAAGCTCTGCATGACGTACGCGCCGAAGGACGCCGACGCGCGCCGTGAAGCCCTGACCCGCTACGCCTCGACAGGCGTCGACCGCGACTGCGGCTGGGGCGGGCAGGGTACGCAGAGCGCCACGCTCGCCACCTGGGACGGGACCGTCGAGGAGCTTCCCGAGTACGGAAAGAACGGCCGGTACCTGGGAGTTCAGGTCACGCTGTCGACCGGGCGCGTCACCACCCTCTCCGTACCCGTGTACGTGAAGGACCTGGCCACCGCGTCGGGGCTGCGCATCGTCGGCGACGTGGGTGAGATGCCGTTGCCCGTGCGCGGCACCGCGCCCGAGGTGGACCAGGACGACGAAGTCGTCGACCAGGACCTCTCCGACCAGCTCAAGGCGAAGGTCCTGCCCGGCTACTTCGTGGCCTGGTCGGCTTCCGACACGACGTCGATGACCCGCTTCACCACCACCGACGCGACCCACGCGGCCACCACGGGACTGGCCGGCGCGCTGTCGGCGCCGCAGGTCCGCGACGTGGCGGCCCTGGCGCCGGCGGGCACCGACGACGGCGACAAGATCACGTACAAGGACGGCCAGTCCGTCCAGGCACGGGTGACGGTCGAATGGGGCGGCGGCGGCGAGAACGGCGATGCCGAAGCAGGCACGAAGGTCCTTCGCTCGTACCGGGTCACGGTGGTCAACACCGCCCAGGGCTGGTTCATCAAGGACATCCGCGGCGGCGTCCTCGACCCCGCCGGCGGGCGCGCGGACGAGGGCGAGGCCGACGCCCCGGCACCGGACGCCAGCACTCCGCCCGCGACCGGGGGAAGCACTCCGCCCGCGACCGGAGGAGGCGCTCCGCCCGCAGGCGCGAGCCCCCCGCCCGCGACCGGCGGCGCGGGCCGCGCGAACGGCACCTCCTGACCGCAACACCCCCGACGTAACGCACTCAGGCACCACACAGCGAAAGGACGCACGACGTGTACCTTGCAGCAACCTCCCTCGAAGGCATGTTCGGCGAGATCCAGGACATCCTCCGCAGCGCCGGGACCATGGTCGCGGTGATCGCCCTGCTCATCCTCGGCATCCGGATGCTGCTGTCGATGAAGCGCGGTGACGGCATGCGCGAGGCGTTCCAGGGCTTCGGCATGATCGCGCTCGCCGCCCTGATCATCGGTGGCGCGACCGGTCTGGCCGGCGTGCTCATCGACCTCGGCGGCCAGATCGGCGGCGGCGGCAAGGGCTGAGCCCGGTTACGGGCACGGCCGGCCGTAGCCGGTGGCCCGCGCCCGTGACCCGCAGCCCATACCCGGTAATTCGTAGCCCGTGGCTCATAGCTCGTAGCTCGTAACGCCGGTCCCGCAACGCGCAGCCGTAAACACACAGGAGAGGGGGAGTGACTGGTGGCACTGGAATCACCGGACGAACCGGAGCCGATGGTCGCCTACGACCACACGGATCTGCTCAACCGGCCCAAGCGCATCTGGAACTGGGGCAACATCCCGCTCCCCGGCCTGCTGCTGCCCGCCCTGGGAGCCGCCTTCGGCTTCGGTGTGCTGTGGCTGGTGGCGATGCTCTCGCTCTCCGCCTTCGTGCCCTTCCTGGGCCTGTCGATGATGACGTCGGTCCTCTACATCGGGCCGCCCGTCGCCGTCTACTTCGTCTGGGGCCGGCCGCTGCCCTCCGCCCTCACCCTCAGCCAGCAGCTGGTGGTCTGGGCCGACTTCTGGTTCCAGCCCAAGCGCCTGCAGGGGCTGGCCGCCGACCGTGAACCCGAGGAACTGCACTGGCAGGTCATCCTCTGGCAGCCGGGTTCGCCGCGCTGGCAGCAGCGTTACGACGACGCGGCCGCCGAAGCCGCCCGGCACGGCTCCTCGTACGCCGCGCAATCCCCGACCGCACACTCCGAGACCGCAGGATGACTCCTCCATGTTCTTGCTGATCCTCCTGGGCGGGGCGGTCGCCTTCTTCGTGATCGCCATGCTCATGGCCGCCAACTCCAAGGGCGCCAAGGGAAACCAGGGTTCCGGTGGTTCGCGGGGCTCGGGCGGCTCCGGGAACCAGGACCGGTCCGCCCGCCGCGAGGACATGCGGCTCCCCTACCGCTACGCCGACGACATGATCTTCGTGCACGGCGACTCGGTGTGGACCGGTATCGCCCTGCCCACCGCCATCGACGAGTACCTCAACGCCACGGAACTGCAGACGATGGCCGAGGGCCCGGCCCGCGCGCTGCTCAACCTCGCCCGCGGCGACCGCAACGTCGAATGCCACTACCGCAAGGTGTACCGGCCGATCACCGCCACCGACTGGGCCGAGCAGCTCAACGCCGTCGCCTGGGACCCGACCGAGAACTACAAGGCGTACAACCTCCGCAAGGCCGAGTACCAGGAGCGCATCGGAGCGATGCGTGAACGCAACATCCTGCTGGTCAAGCTGGGTTCGCTGAAGCGCGGCTCGGGTGACGACGGGGTGCTGCCCGGCGGTGACGACCCGTTCGACGAGCCGGGCCTGGCCCGCGGCATGAGCGGCGTCGCCGACAAGGCGGCCGCGAGCGCGACCGGCGTCCACGGCGAGTACCTGTCGCCGGCCGTGCTGGCCCAGTGGACCCAGGTCGCCCGCGAGGTCCACGAAAGCCTTGACGGTCTCGGCGGTGCTCCGCTGACCCGCGAGGAACTGGTCTGGCTGATCCGCAAGCCCCTGCACGGCGATCTGCCGGTGCCGCCCGAGCCGGTGCTCGGCTCCCGCTCCTGGGGCCCGGACCAGTTCGACCTGGTGGTCGACTTCTCCGGCGAGAACCGCAAGACGCACATCGTGCTGCACCAGTACGACGAGGTCACCGGCGAGCAGCACACCAGCTACACGACGACGCTGGTGGCCGCCAGCTGGCCCACGGAGACCCGCTTCCGCCAGTCCTCCGCCTGGGCCCGCTACGCCGCGCAGAACGTCGAGTTCCCCGTCGAGATCGACATGCGGTTCACCCTGATCCCGTACCTGAAGTTCAAGGACCGGGCGGGGAAGATCAGCGGCAACCTCGTCGACGAGATGAACGACATGGCCAACTCCGGCCGCTCGCCCGACACCAAGCTCGCCAGCCAGGTCACCCGTGCCAAGCACCTCCTCGACGACGTCGAGGAGCACAAGATGCCGGGCATGGAGGCGCAGATCCGCTTCACCATCTCCGCCCCCGACGTCGCCGAGCTGGAGCGCCGCCGCCGCATCCTCGAGATGCAGTTCAAGCAGGATCTGAAGGTCACCCTGCTGCGGCCGACCCGCCAGCAGTGGCGGCTGCTCCAGTCCCAGCTGCCGGGCAACGCGCCCAAGCTGCCCATCGCGCCGTACCTGCGCCTGCAGGAGGTCGAGCAGCTCGGCGCCGGGCTGCCCACGGCGGGCACCGAGCTGGGCGACAATCCCGAGCAGCGGTCCGGCAAGCGGCTCGGCTGGGTGGGCAATCTGGTCGGCTGGGCCGGCAAGATGCCCGTCCACTACTCCCTGCACGTCGGACCCGCCCGCAACGACGGCGGTGGCCTCGCCATCGTCGGCGCTTCCGGCGGTGGCAAGTCCTCGCTCGCCCTGCAGAAGTTCTACGAGGAGTCGGAGTCGGGCGTGCGCTGCCTGGTCATCGACCCCAAGACCGACTTCGCCCAGCTCTGCTACTACCTGGCCTTCGGCTCCCAGGTGAACGACCCGGAGTTCGCGCACGACGCGGAGACGGGCATCCTCGGCACCGCGCACAGCCGGTTCCAGCCGGTCAACCCGGAGTTCTGGGCCGAGACCGAGGTCGTCGACCTGCTCAAGGGCCAGGCCGGGGTGCTCGACCCGTGGGTGATCGCCCGTGACGTGCCCGCGGGTCGGCTGCTCGCCGAGTCCATGCTGCGCGGTTTCCTCGGCGACGAGGACTACCAGCGGGTGCGGCTGCCCGTCATCGAGGCCATGGCGACCATCGTTGGCTGGTACAACTCCGCGATCCGGCAGGCCACCGAGCAGGGCCTGAGCGCGCGCGATGCCGAACTGCGGGTGCCCAGGCCGACGTTGTGGCAGGTCGTCGACGAGGTCGTACGGGCCTACGACCAGGCGGTGGCCTCGGGTGACCGCGAGGCCGCCAAGGACCTCAAGCTCGCCCAGATGCTGCTGACCGAGCTGCGGACCCTGCCGTATGCCCGGCTCGCCTTCGCCGAGCGCCCGCAACCGCTGTCCGCGATGCGCAAGCGCCGCACGGTCATCACGCTGCGCGGCTTCCAGTCCCCGGCCGCCTCCGACCCGCGCAACTGGAACCCCGCCGAGCGCCTCGCCGCCACCGCGCTGATGGCGGTCGTGGAGCTGGGCAGCCAGATGCTCGACGTCGGCTACGAGAAGAACCCGGTGACGGGCGAGATCGGGCTGCGGCCGAAGGCTCTGTTCGTCGACGAGGCCTACGTCGTCACCGCGACCGAGAGCGGCCGCGACCTGATGCGCCGCGCGCTCAAGCAGGGCCGCTCCTACCTCGCCGTCACCGTCCTGATCACCCAGCAGGCCATCGACCTCGTCCAGATCGAGGACTCCGAGGCCCGCAGCGGCGGCGCGAACCAGATCCACACCGTGTTCGCCTTCAAGCAGAAGTCCGCCCAGGAGGCCTCCCTGGTCGCGCCGCTGCTCGGACGCCCCGAGAACGACGCCAAGGTCATCTCGGCCCTCCAGGAGCTCCGTACCGGTGTCTGCCTCCAGCGGGACGCCGACAAGCGGGTCGGCACCGTCGCCGTCGACCTGGTCTTCAAGGAGATCCTCGCCGCGACGGACACCAACGGCACGACGCGGCCTGCTCGTCAGGGGACCAACCCGCCGCTCAGCGTGTGGGACTGGACCTTCCTGCAGGAGGCGGACCCGGAGCCGGAGCGGGAGTCGGCGCCGACGGCTGTGGCCTGAGCGTGGGCCGGCCCCCCTTTCCTTTCTCCCTCGTAACGAAGGAACTCTCATGCGCATGTCCAGGACCCTCACAGCCGGTGCCGCCCTTGTCGCGCTCGCTGCGCTCAGTGGCTGCAGCAGCGACCCGATGGAGGATCTCGGGCTCCCGGCGGCGGACGATATGGCGTCCATCGAGAAACTGATCAACCAGTACTCCCAGTGCAATGAACTCGAGATGGCCGGCCCGGAGGAAGGCGCCATGGACGATGTGGCCAAAGACCCCAACTGGGCCATCAAGGAACGCGCCACCTGCGAAGACGGTGACAACGACAGGATCACTCTGATCGCCATCTCCGACATGGCGAAGTTCCAGGCGGCGAACAGCAAGGCGGCCGCTGCCGGCAAGGGGCGCAAAGCCCTGGTCGGTCAGAACTTCGCGATCGTTCCCGAGAACGACGAGACCGTGACGGCACTCAAGCCGAGCGGGCTTCTCTTCCTGTCCTGCAAGCGCGACTTCGAGGTCCCCAGCGGCTACCAGAAGCACGCAGGACTGGCCGAGGGCTGTGTCCTGACCGACTACTTCCCCTCGTAGCGCGCAGCCCCTCTCCCATGCCCCGTGTCGCGGAACTACAGAAGGAAGGCCGATGTTCGTGCGCCGTAGCGCCAAGTCAGGCGGTGCTCTCAACGATGCCTCGTCGCTCCGCGACCGGGTGAAGCGCGCCGGCCGGGCCGCCAGGGCCGGTGTGTTCCTGATCCTCGCGCTGCTCGCGCTGACACTTGCCGCCCCCGGCACGGCACACGCGGACTTCGCCTGCGACTTCACCGGCGACGACAGCTACCAGATGGACACGCCGGGTTCCAACGGCGAGTCCCTCATGCCCGCGGTGAATCAGTGGGAGGGCAAGGAGGACCGTGCCAAGAACCTGAACGACACCACCGGCATGGTCACCGGTGCGGTCAAGATGCCGAAGAGCGCCGATCAGTACACGTTGTACGAACTCAACGGCATGCGCGGCATGAACTGGTCCATGACCTTCAAGGGCAAAGGTGACGCGTCGGAGGACAACGGCGACTTCGGCAGCGGCGCCGACGACTGCGAGATCATGGACTACGTCAACAACGGCGTCGCCGACATGGTCTTCAACGGCACCAAGATCCTGACCCGTACGGCCATCTCCATCAAGGAGTCCGCCTCCAACCCGAGTCCGCTCAGCGGGCTGTACGCCGGTCGCGACAGCGTGGTGAAGACGCTGAAGCAGAACGTCTTCATTCCGGCCGTCCCCGTCATGATCGCGCTCACCGGCCTCTGGGTCTTCACCAAGTGGCGCAAGGGCGAGATGCGTGAGGTCTGGTCCGGTGTCGGCTGGGCCTCTCTGACGACCATCGCCGTCGTGGCCCTTCTGACGGGCGGAAACTACGACAAGGTCATCGACCAGGCGGACTCCGGTATCGCCCAGGTCAACTCCGCCCTGTCCGAGGCGGTCCTCAGCGGTGTCTCGGGGCAGATGCAGTCTCCTTGCGACCTGCCGGAGGGCGCGTACAACCGGGGTCTGCGCATTTCCAGTTGTGCCATGTACGACACGCTGGCGTTCCGGCCGTGGGCGCTCGGCCAGTTCGGCGAGGGCGGCACGAACTGCATCTTCAAGAAGAACGAAGGCGGCCGGATCGAGGACGGTGCATGCCGGCCGAAGAGCGCCGGCACCGAGTGCAGCTGGGGCAAGGGAGCTCGCTGCGAGGACCTGCGGGCCCGCCAGGTGGTGGCCCAGTCCATGACCAACAAGGACATCCAGGCCGAGAAGGAAGAGAACAAGGAGTTCAACAAGTTCGACAACGATTGGCAAAGCGTCAGGAAGGACATCGCCGTCGGCGAGAAAGCCCCTGACAAGAGCATCTACCCGGTCGCATTCAACGACTGGGCGGGCAAGAACGCCGGGAGCCGCGTCGGCCTCGCCTTCTACTCCCTGGTCGCCGCGCTCATCGTCGGCCTGATGGTCATCGTCCTCAGCGCGCTCACCCTCCTGTGGCACGCCGTGACGCTGATCCTGATCATCCTGCTGCCGCTCGTCGCCACGCTGGGCATCCACCCGTCCCAGCAGAAGCTGCTCAAGGGCTGGCTGGAGACCTTCATCCACAGCTTCGTACTGCGTGCGGGCTTCGGTGTCATCCTCACCGTGCTGCTCGTGCTGTACCAGATGATCCTGCCCGCGAAGATCGCCCTGGGTATGCAGCTCCTGCTGCTCCTGCTGGTCACCGTCGCCGTCGTGATGATGCTGAAGAAGCTGCTCGCCGGAAACTTCAGCCCGCAGATCGCGGGCGCGCAGGACGCGCTGGGCGTGCGAGACATGGCCAACACGGTCAGCGGCAAGGTGGCCGACAAGGCGCCGGGCACCGCGCGCGCCACGGGGCGTGTGGCCGGGAACGCCGCCGCGCGCGTCGGCCGGGGTGTGGACGGGGCGGTGCTCGGGGGCCGGCTGCAGAAGGGCGGATGGCTGCCCATGAACAACTCCAAGCGCCAGCAGCGCAAGGGCGCGTACCGGGCCCGGTCCGCCCAGCAGAACGCGTACGAAAAGCAGCAGAACCAGGACCAGGGCCAGGGCCAGCAGGAAGCCGCTTCCGCGCCGCCCGTGGCCGAGGCCCCGCGTCCGCGCCGCAGCGGCCGGGTCAGCGCCCCCGCGGCCTACGAGAAGCCCCAGGGCGCAGGCCAGGCCCCGGCCGCGCCTGCCGCTCCCGCGCCGCAGTCCGGCGCCCCGCGCGCCCCGCAGCCGCCCGCCCAGGTCCCGCCGCAGCCGCAGCCGCCGCAGGCACAGCCGCCCCGCCCCGACCACCGCATGCCCCGATAGAAGGCACCTGTCATGGCAAGCCTCATCACCGACCACAGCCCGGCGGAACTCGCCGCCGAGCTGAACGCGCTGCTCGACCTGGACTGGCCCACCGTGTGGGCCGGGGTCCCAGCAGACGAGACCAAGCGCGGTTACTGGTGCGAGGGGTTCGGCTGGCAGCCCCTGTGGTTCCAGTCGGGCCTCTGGGTCCGCACACGTCAGGGCGGCCGTCTGCACCTGGCATCGGTCCGTCCCGGCCGCCCGGTGACCGGCGTCTCGTACACGGCGTGGCAGGTCCGTGCCGACCACGCCGACGAGAACCCGTCGCTGATGACGGCGGCCGCCGACCGTTTCGGAGCACACCTGGCGGCCCTCCGCGAGATCCTCGGTCCCCCTGACTGGCACGGCGCCTGGGACGCGCCCGACTTCCCCGAAACGCGCACGTCAGGCCAACGGGACGACGCCAAGCGGCGCCACGAGCACCAAACCCCGCACCGGTTCGCCCGCTGGACCTTCCGCACCCCGGCCGCCCCGGTCTTCGAACTCAGCGCGGGCCTTGCGGCGGGTACGGCGCCGGGCTGGGGGCCGGGCGGTGCGACGATCTCTCTCACCTGCAACGGCCAGGCGGACCCGAACGCGTCCGAGGGTCCTGGCTGGCTGCTGTGACGTGCGAGATCGAAGAGACGGAAGAGACGGGAACGACATGGGTCTGAAGCTGGAACGGGAGAGCCGCAGCCCGCAGCAGTTGATTGCCGAGCTGCGTGGGCTGGCCGACGTGGACTGGGAGACCGTCTGGAACGGTCCGCCGTATCCGGGGCAGGGCCTGGACATGTGGTGTGCGCAGTTCAACTGGGTGCCGACGAGTTTCGAGCGGGTGCTGAGCGTGCGGACCGACTCCGAGGGAAAACTCACCCTCTTTCCTCGCGGAGGCAACTGGGCTCCCGTCGTGTCCGTGGTCCAGCAGCAGTGGGGGGCCTGGGCTGAGGCCGGTGCCGACAACGTACTCGTGCGGGAACGAGCGGCCCACGTCTGGCCGCAGTACCTGACCGCCGCATGCTCCGTCCTCGGCGAACCCACCTGGGAGGGGACCTGGGCGAGCGAGGACTTTCCCGAAAAGCTCGGCGGCTACCGGATTCCGGATGCAGAGGAGCGCATCGAGGACCAGGACCCGTACCGACTGGCCTATTGGATGCCGGGCTCTGCCGACCGGCCATTGGCACTCCTGGATCTCGGCCTCGGACTCGACGCGGCCGGCACGGAGGAACCGAGTGGCGCGACCTTGGATCTGAAGTTCTATCCGGCGCCCTTGGAGAGCGGACAACTGTGAGCGCAGCGCCGATACCGGAGAACGTCGAGGCACTAGCACTTCAGCTGGCCAACGAAGAGGCCGCGAAAGTAAAAGAGGCCAGGGCCAACGCGAAGAAGATCGTCCGACGGCTGAGGGCAGAGGCTCGAGCTGAGAACAAGAGCGTCCATGACTATCTGCTGGACTTCGTCCAGCAGAGCGAAGGCGTCACGCCGCCTGAAGGAACCGCTCCGACCAGTGCCTTCTGGTCGTTCGGTGCTGACCATCCGGAGGCTCCGAAGAATCACGAGGGCAAGAACTTCCTCGACAACCGCTATGTCGCGGAGGCGTGGGCCCAGCTGCAGAACAATGAGCGTCCCGGTTCAGCGCAAACCCTCGAAACCACTGCAGCAGGCCGTCGCCTGAACGCGATGTACCTCTGGCAATCTGAGGTCACCCTTTTGCTCAGTCGGGATGATCCCCGGATCGATGTCGACGGCGAGTTCGCCAGGAAGTGTTGGGCCGGCCTCTCCAAGACCTACGCCGAGGCAGCCAAGGGGCAAGTGGTCGTCTTCGCCGAGAGCGGCCACACCCGCTCCATCCTCCACAACGTGGAAAGCCCCGCCCTCCAGGCCAATCCGCACGTCGGCCTGGAGAACATCCACTTCGCCTTCGAACCACCTCAGTGGTGGCCCGAGACTTCGCGCGACGAGATCGGCACGAACGCCGTTCGCGCCGTCGCCCAGTTCGACAATCCGAGCCTCGCTCGCTACCTCGACCCCGCGGTCTATGCGACCTGCGAACCAGAGGTCCGCAAGGAGATGCTCAGCAAGGTCATGGCGGGCGCGACCCCCCAGAAGGAGGCGCCGCAGAAGGAGGCAGCACAGCAGGAGGCGCCGCAGCAGGAGGCAGCGGCCGTCGGCTCGAAGACCACTGAAGCTGCAACAGAAGCCACCACGGAAGTCGCAACCGAAGCCGAAGCCGCAACAGAAGCCGAAGCTGCTGCCGAAACCGGAGCGGAAGCCGAAGCCCCCGCCGTCCAAGCGCCCGCTCCCGCCGCCGCCACGGCCAGCCCCGTCCCGCCGCCCCTCTGGCAGATGGGTTTCACCCCCCGGCCCACCCGCATCAAACCCGGCTCCTCCGGCCCTTCCTCGACGACGACCGAGCCCCCCGGTGTCGACACCGGGCTCGCTTCCCGTGCCGCCGGAAATGGAATGGAGGGCCCATGAGTTCCCGCTCCGCCCTCACCCCTCTACGACGCCTCCTGCGCCAGGACAGCAGCGACACCTGGGCCGTACGACTGCTCCCCCGCATCGTCTTCGGGCTGGCCCTCGCCTACACGCTCTTCGTACTCGCGTCGGCCGGCATGTCCTCGTTCATCGCGGTCTGCACAGTGCTGGCCCTCGCCGTGACCGGCTGGCTGCTCCGTCGTCGTGGGCAGTTGCTGCTCGGGCTCGTGTCGACGACCGTCACCGCCGCGGTCACCGGCGGCCTGGCGGCCGCGGGTGACATCGCCCGGGGCACCGCGAGCGGACTCCTCAGCGGGCAGGCCGTGTTCGGCTACTGGGCGCTCTCCGGGATGGCCCTCCTCGGGGCCTGGATGGGCAAGGAGCACCCGGGCCGCCGGGGCGTCACCGTGGTCATCGCCGACGTGGTTCTCGTCACGATCGCCGGCGTGGGAACAGTCCTTCCCTCGGCGTCCGTTCCCCTCGGGTTCCTGGGCGTGGTCGCGGTGCTGGCGGCCCGCGGGGGCGGCATCGCCGCAGTACGGAAGCGTATGCGCGGGATGAGCCGGCCCGGGCGACGATCTCTTCCGGCCGCCGATTCGGACGGCTAGCACCCTGATGAGTGGTCAGCATCCGACGGGCGCATGCAGGGCGATGCGTTCGAGACAACTTTGCGGTCGCCAATTGGCTTGTTCTAGAGTCCCCGCGGGTCATAGATCAAATCGGGGGATCACGTTTATGGTCACAACAGCCCATAGGGCGCTACCTGCACTCATACGGCCAACCATCAGGTCCACGCCCAGGTCCACGCCCAGGTCCGCGCCCAGGTCCGCGCCCGCGTCCACGCCTTTGCCCTGCCGACGGCGGCCCGACATTTTCCGCCACCCGCTCCTCGTGAACCCGCCGGCCGGCACCACGGGCCTCCCCATCCAGACGCGACGACTCCAGGCTCTCGTACACGCGGCCCGGCAGCTCTGCTCCTCCTGCCCGCTCTGGGCGGAGTGCCTGCGGGACTCCGTCACCCAGTCCGATCCGGGTGGCTATGCCGCCGCCACCACCCAGGAGGACCGTCGCCGGATCCGCCGGCGGCTCGGAATCGGCAACGCCCAGGGAGACCTGGGGTTGCCGCCTGACTCCGGGCACCGCACGGTCGGATTCGACGCCGTACTCGACGCGTTCGATGCCCAGCAGGAGCGCCGGAGGGACCGGCCCGGACGGCAACCGCAGCACCCCCGGGAATCCACAGCACACCGCGTCGCGGCACGCGGTCAGCAGCACGACAACACACACGAGGTATCAATGGCGGCCCCGGCAGGCGAACGAATAACTTTCTCGCTCGAAGATCCGGCCCTCGCCATACAGAAGGCCGTCCTCGGCCCGCTGGTGCACTCCACGCTTCCCACCCTCGAGATCACCGAGCAGCTCGCCGGGATGATGGCGCACGCGCCCTCCGCCGGGCTGACCTCCCAGCTGCTCGAAGCCTTCCGGGAGGCACGCCGCTGCCTCGAGTCATGGCGTGCGAAGACCGGCGACGACACCCCGCGCCGTCCGGCGGACCACGGACTCACCGGATCCGTCAGCGTCGAGCTCGCGACCAGTGACCCCCTCGCCGCCCTGCGCCAGGACATCTTCGAGCCCCTGGTGCGACGCCTCGCCGAGTCACTCGGCCGTATCGAGGCGATCACGGCGGTGCTCGTCGCGGCCCCGGGCCACACCGTTCCGCACGGCCCTGAACTCGAGGCGGTGCACGCGGCACTGCGCGATCTCGGATCGCAGCTGGAGCAGTACGACGCCATCGCGCCGCTTCACGAGGACCACTTCTGCGGCCACGACGCCCCGCAGCACGACGCGCACCCCCGGACCGACCCGCATCCCCGGACCGACCCGCTCCCCCGGACCGACGCGCGCTTCCGGTCCGAAGCGCATCCCCGGCCCGCCGCGCCCGGCACCTCCGCCGGGAGCGTGATCCCGCTCGCTTCCTGGACCGCGCCGAGTCTGCGCAGGGCGGTGGAGCTGGCGGTGGCTTCCTTTCCCGGCCCCTTCACCGGTCGTGACATCCTGCTGGCGCTGCCCCCGGGTTCGTACCAGGATTCGGCGAAGTCGGTCAGCAACGCCCTCTCAGCCATGGTCAAGTCGGGCCGTCTGCGGCGTGTGTCCCGCGGCACCTACACCGTGGCCGCCCAGTCCACCGACGCCATCGCCGCGCACTCCTGAAGGGCACTGCCTTGCATCCCAGCCACCCGGCCGCCGATGTCCGCATCTTCTCCCCCAACGCGGGCCTGATCGACGGGGTCCCCGTCACGGCGCCGCCCTACGGCGACATCCAGGAAGTCGTCATCGCGATCCTCCAGCAGCGCGCCCAGCAGCTCGGAGCCCCGACACCGGCCGTCATCACGGACGGCCGTTACGGCGGTGCGATCCGCATCCTCATCCACCCCGACGGCGCCACCGAAGCCCTGGACTGACCGCCCGCCGGTCACCGAAGCCGAGCGCCCAGCCGGCCGACCTCCGCCATACCGCGGTTCTTCGGTACGGCCGGACGTCCGTCCATTTGCGTTGTCGCGCGACGGATCCATGCCCGTCGGCCTTCTCTCTTCGGCCTTTCCACATGTCGTGGCTGCACTCATCCGGCCGGGAGGGCCGGGACGGCCGGTACGCACCGCAGACCGGATACGCCGCGCATGCCCGCTGCCCGGCCGAGAAGCGGCTCCTGACCTGGCCGCCGACCGAACACGCCGCTCTCAACACGCCGTTGCGGTCGGCCGAGGCGGATCCTCGCAGACATCTTCGCCCGGCCGCCGACCGCCGGCCACGGCCCGTACGCCCGACCATTGGCAGGAAGGACACGACACATGAGACTGCTGCGCTCCGACAGCCCGCCGGTCGACCGGCCGACCGAGGTCGGCGCCGGGATCCGCGAGGCGCCCACCATGCCGAACGTCACGGAGGCCCGGCGGCCGGGCCACGGGGACGGGGTCGCCTCGTGACCGCCGTACTGTCCACCGTCAGCCTCGGCGTCGAGCGCACCGGCTCCTGGACGGACGTCGGCCGCAGCGGGATCGACAAGCGCCCGGTCGGCCAGCGCGTGACGGCCCGCACCTGGGGCCTGGAGGGCGATCTGATCGCCAACCTGAAGGTGCACGGCGGCCCGGACAAGGCCGTCTACGCCTTCGCCCGCGAGGACGCCGTCTTCTGGGAGCGGGAACTGGGGCGCGAAATCGAGCCCGGCAACTTCGGCGAGAACCTCTCCACCCTCGGCCTCGACATCACCGGGGCCGAGGTCGGCGAGCAATGGGCCATCGGGGACGCCGTGTTCGAGGTGATCAGGGCGCGTAAGCCGTGCCGCGTCTTCGCCGGCTTCTGGGACGTACCGGACCTGGTCAAGCGCTTCATCGCACACGGGGCGCCCGGCGCGTACCTCCGCGTGCTCAAGGAGGGCACCGTCGGCGCGGGCGACCCGGTCGAGATCATCAGGCGCCCCGGCCACGGCGTCACCATCGGGCTGATGCTGCGGGCCCTGACCACGGAGCGCCATCTGCTGCCGCGCTTCCTCGCTGCCCCCGAGATGCTCCCCAAACACCATGAAAAGGCCCGCCGGTGGCTTGCCGCGCAACAAGAGACGGAGAGTGTGACGCGATGACGACCGACACGCAGCCGCTGATCGACCCGACCTGGCCGGCCGCCCTGGACTGGAGCGACATGCCGGCCCTGCACCGTCTCATGGACGCGATGAAACGCGACACCGGCGAGGCGTGGTGGCAGTACGGCCAGAAGGCCGAGAGGCCGGAGGACCAGGCCAAGCACCGGCTGGGCGCGGAGCGGGTCGAGGAGATCCGGCAGCTGCTGATCAGCCAGGGCTGCATCCGTTGACCGGGATCGCAGCCGAGAACGGGAGCGGAATCGGGAACGGGAACGGGAACGCAGCCGGGAACGGGAACGCGGCCGGGAACGCGACCGAGCCGGTCGAACTGGTCATCTTCGACTGCGACGGCGTGCTCGTCGACAGCGAGCCCATCGCCGTACGGACGCATGTCGCGCTCGGCGCCGAGCTGGGCTGGCCGCTGACCGAGGCCGAGGTCATGGAGCGCTTCGTGGGCCGCTCCACCACCTCCATCGGCGAGCAGATCGCCGAGCGGGTCGGCTCCGACACCGCGCGGATCTGGGACGAGCGCTTCCGGGAGATACACGCGCGGGCGGTGGACATCGGCCTGAGGGCCGTCAGCGGCATCGCGGAGGCCCTCGACAGCCTGGAGGTCCTCGGTTTCGGGCCGCAGCAGCGGTGCATCGCCTCCAGCGGCAGCCACGAGAAGATGCGCCACACCCTGGGCCGGGTCGGACTGTACGACCGTTTCGAGAACCGGATCTTCAGCGCCCACGAGGTCGAGCGCGGCAAGCCGGCCCCGGACCTCTTCCTGCACGCCGCCCGCTCCCTGGGCGTTGACCCGGCGCGCTGCGCGGTCGTCGAGGACAGCCGCTTCGGCATCCAGGCCGCCGCGGCCGCCGGCATGCGCGGCTTCGGGTACGCGGGCGGTCTGACCCCGGCCGAGTGGCTGACGGGTCCCGGGACGGTGGTCTTCACCGACATGCGGGAACTGCCGGCTCTGCTCTCGGCGCACCGGACGGAGAGGGCGGGCCATGCCGCAGGGGATTGAGCGCAAGTACCTGCTGGGCGCGGCGGCCGAGGACTTCACCCCGCCCTCCCCTGGCGCGCGGCGGCAGGCTCGAACGTGCGCCACGCTTCAGTAACGCTCGACCAGGTGCTCGCGTCCCGCCGGCGGCTCGTACGGCTCGGGCCAGAAGTCGGTCACGGTGCTGATCCGGCCCTCCGCGTCGGCCGTGAAGAAGTTGATCGCGTGCATCTCCTCGAGGCCGGCCGTGACATGTATCCAGGTCACGGCCCCCTCCTCGTCGGCGACGACGCGCTGGACGCGGACGTGCCAGTCGCCCGGATACTCCTGGTTGAACCGGACATAGGTCTCCCTGCCGCGGATCCGCTCACGGGTCTGCGGCAGGTCGTAGACCACGTCCTCGGCGAGAGTCGCTGCGAAGGCCTGCCAGTCGCGGGCCTCCGCCGAGGACCAGTACGTCTCAACTGTCTTGCGCAGTGCTGTCATACGGGGGAGTGTGCATCCCGCCACTGACACTCAGACCGTGACCTGCTTCGCCGCCGGTTATCCACAGGCTGCGGACGACGCGAACGGATTGTGGGCGGAGCGGCGCAGAATGGTGGGCATGACTGAGATCACCGAATCCACGGCGTCGAACCCTGCGGATGCGCCGACGGCCACGCCGGCCTGGGAGCAGCGGTTTCGCGCGCCCCGCGTCTCGCTGCCCGACTGGGCGGAGGACGCGCCGCACCGCTCGCTCTTCGTGTCGAACGCGACGGGGACCTACGAGCTGTACGCATGGGACCGCGCGACCGGCGAGCAGCGCCAGGTGACCGACCGGCCGAACGGGACGACGGACGGGATACTGACGCCCGACGGCGAGTGGATCTGGTGGTTCTCGGACAAGGACGGGGACGAGTTCGGGGTCTGGATGCGACAGCCCTTCGGCGGCGGGGCGGACGAGCCGGCGGCGCCCGGCCTCGACGCCTCGTACGGGGCGGGGCTGGCCCTTGGCCGGGACGGCACGGCCGTGGTGGGCCGCTCCACGGACGAGGAAGGTACGACGATCCATGTCGTACGTTCCGGGTCGGACCCGGTCGAGATCTACCGGCACCGGGAGTCGGCCGGGGTCGGCGATCTCTCGCACGACGGGACGCTGATCGCGATCGAGCACACCGAGCACGGCGACGCGATGCACTCGGCACTGCGTGTCGTACGGCTGGACGGCACGAAGGTGTCCGAACTGGACGACACCAAGGGCGGCTCGGTGGAGCTGGGCCTGGAGGTGCTCGGCTTCGCGCCGGTGGACGGGGACACCCGGCTGCTCGTGGGCCACCAGCGGCGGGGCCGCTGGGAGCCGATGCTGTGGGACGTGGCGTCCGGCGAGGAGACCGACCTGGCGATCGAGCTTCCGGGCGATGTGAGTGCCGAGTGGTATCCGGACGGCTCGGCCCTGCTGATCGCGCACAGCTTCGAGGCACGCAGCGAGCTGTGGCGCTTCGACCCGGCGACGCGCGAGCTGTCCCGGGTGGAGACCCCCGCGGGTACGGTCTCGGGCGCCACGGCCCGGCCGGACGGGACGGTGGAGTACCTGTGGTCGTCCGCCGCGCACCCGCCGAAGGTCCGCTCCACAGCGGGCCGCGAGGTGCTGGACCCGCCGGGGCTGACGGCCCCCGGATCGGTCCGGGTCGAGGACGTGTGGGTGGACGGGCCCGGGGGCCGTATCCACGCACTGGTGCAGCGGCCGGAGGGAGAAGGGCCGTTCCCGACGGTCTTCGAGATCCACGGCGGCCCGACCTGGCACGACAGCGATGCGTTCGCGGCCGGGCCGGCGGCCTGGGTGGACCACGGCTATGCGGTGGTGCGGGTCAACTACCGGGGATCGACCGGATACGGGCGGGAGTGGACGGACGCCCTCAAGCACCGGGTCGGGCTGATCGAGCTGGAGGACATCGCGGCGGTCCGTGAGTGGTCGGTGTCCTCCGGCCTCGCCGACCCGGCGAAGCTGATCCTGGCGGGCGGCTCGTGGGGCGGCTATCTGACGCTTCTCGGGCTCGGCACACAGCCCGACGCATGGGCGCTCGGCCTGGCCGCGGTGCCGGTCGCGGACTACGTGACGGCGTACCACGACGAGATGGAGGCCCTGAAGGCGATGGACCGCACACTGCTGGGCGGTACGCCGGAGGAGGTCCCGGAGCGGTTCGAGGCGTCGTCGCCGCTGACGTACGTGGACGCGGTGCGGGCGCCGGTCTACATCTCGGCCGGCGTCAACGACCCGCGCTGCCCCATCCGCCAGGTCGAGAACTATGTGGACCGCCTCGCGGCCCGTGGCGCCGTCCACGAGGTGTACCGGTACGACGCGGGCCACGGCTCGCTGGTGGTGGAGGAGCGGATCAAGCAGGTGCGGCTCGAGCTGGCCTTTGCCGAGAGGCATCTGAAGTAGGCAGGGCACGGCCGGGCATCAGCAGCAGCGGCGGAACAGGGACCAGGCCCTGGACGCGGACGGGGACCTGGACCAGACCCTGGACGGTGACGGGGACCTGGACCAGGCCCTGGACGCCGACGGGGCCAGGACCGGACCCGGGAGAGGGGGGAAAGCGGGCGTTCCGTACCGTGGAGGGGTGTACCGGTTCCTGCTGACGCCCCGCTGGTGGGGGATCAATCTCTTCGTCGTGCTGGCGATCCCCTTCTGCATCTTCATGGGGACCTGGCAGCTCGGCCGGTTCGAGGACCGCGTCGACACGCACCAGGCCGCCGAGCAGCGCCCGGCGGCGGGCGAGCAGGCCGTCGCACCGCTAGACGAGCTGCTGCCCGTCGACAAGAACACCTCGGGCCGGCACGCGACGGCCAGCGGGCGGTACGGGGAGCAGTTCCTCGTACCGGACCGGGAGCTGGACGGTAGGCGCGGGTCGTACGTGCTGACGCTTCTGCGCACCGACGGCGGCAAGGCTCTGCCGGTCGTACGGGGCTGGCTGCCCGCCGGGGCGAAGGCCCCGGCGGCGCCCGCCGGTGAGGTCACCGTCACCGGTGCACTGCAGGCCTCCGAGACGCAGGGCACCGACGGTGTGCACACCGGAGGCGGGCTGCCGAGCGGCCAGCTCGGCATGATCAGCGCGGCGTCGTTGGTCAACCTGGTGCCGGACGACGTGTACGACGCCTGGATCACGCTCACCACCGCGTCGGACGGGCTGCGGCCGGTTCCGGCCGCAGTGCCGCAGGGCAGCGGGCTCGACCTCAAGGCGTTCCAGAATCTCGGCTACACGCTGGAGTGGTTCGCCTTCGCGGGCTTCGTGCTGTTCATGTGGTTCCGCTTCGTGCGGCGCGAGGCGGAGGCCGCGAAGGACGCGGCGCTCGGCCTCGACCCGGCGTAACGCACGGCGTTCCGGGGTCCGGGTCCGGGGTCCGGTGTTCGGGGTCCCAGGGTCAGGGCGAGGCAGTCCCGCCGGCGGCCCAGCGGCCCCGCGGGTCTCCAGGTCCGCACTAGGACGCGGGCAGGGCGCCGGTGCGGTAGATCGTGCCCGCGCAGGCCTTCGGGATCGTTGTCTCGGCGTTCGGGCCGCCCGGCTCGGGGGTGTGGGTCACCGTGATGCTGCCGTCCGCCGTGGTACCGCCGTCGTCGCTGACGAGCTGGGGTTCGGTGCCGGCCGCTGTCGTGCCGTCGGTCGTGCCCGACGAGCCGCCGTCCGAAGGCGAGGGGTCGGGTGAGGCGCCGCTCGTGGGGCAGGTCTCCGAGGGGACGAAGGCGAACTTCACCTCGTACGCCGTCTCCGGCTTGAGGACCACCGTGCTGGACTCCTGGGACGGATCGGGCAGTCCGCTCGCGGCGTCGCCCGTCGTGTGAGTCACCACATTGATCTTGGCCGGGTCGGCCGCGCCCACGGCCTGGAAGGCGACCGCACCGGCCCCGTTGACCGCACAGTCGGTGCCGGAGACGTTGGCGATGCGGAACGTGCCGTACACCTTGCCCTCCGGATCAGGTGCGCCCGTCTGTGCCGAGCCTGCGAGCTGAGTGGCTGCGCAGGTGGGCGTCGAGGCGTCGGCGCTGCCCGTCGGGTTGGCCGTGCCGCCCGTAGAGCCGCCCGTGGTGCCGGTGCCCGGCGACTGCGGCTTCACCGACGGGTCGGGTGCGCCGGGGGTGCTGGGCTGCTCCCCCGGGGAGCTGCCGTTCACCTGCTCCCCGCCGTCCTCGCCCTCCTCGGTGCCGGTGCCGCCCTGGGCCTGCTCACCGTGGCCGGCGTTGATGGTCTGGTCGTCGGAGAGGCCTCCGGAGTTCGCGACGTGGACGAACGCCGGGACCGCGGTGCCGAGAAGGATCACCGAGGCCGCCAGCCCGACGAGGGCCTGGCGCTTGCGGGCGCGGCGCGCGGGCACCGCCCGGCGCAGATGGTCGAGGGCGCCTTCGGTCGGCGCGAGGTCCCCGACGGCGCTGTGGAGCATCCGCCGCAGGGCCAGCTCCTCCTGACCGAGGTCCTCCTGCCCCAGATCCCCCCGATCAAGGTCTCCCGGAGCCAGGGAGTCCCGCCCCAGCACCTTCGCGAAGAGGGCGTCCGGACCGCCGGGACCGGCGGTGCGGGGTGTCTCACCTCCTGGCCCGTAATCGTCCATTCCGTTCCGCGGCCCGTCGTTCACAATTCCGTTTCCAGTCCGGTCGTCCAACGGCCCGTCCGGCCCGTACAGCTCAGTGGTGTGCTTCTCGTCGTACGTATCGCCGGAGGCGACGTCGTCCGGCTCGCGCCCCGGTCCGTGCTCTTGCCCGTGTTCGTGCCTGCTCATGCCGTCGCCCCCATGGCGACACGCAGCGCCGCGATGCCCCGCGAGCCGTACGCCTTCACCGAGCCCAGCGATATGCCCAGCGTCTCGGCGACCTGAGCCTCCGTCATGTCCGCGAAGTAGCGGAGCACGAGCACCTCGCGCTGGCGCCGCTGGAGCCCGCGCATCGCCTTGATCAGCGCGTCCCGCTCCAGCTGGTCGTACGCACCCTCCTCGGCGCTCGCCATGTCCGGCATCGGCTTGGAGAGCAGCTTCAGCCCGAGGATCCGGCGGCGCAGCGCGGACCGCGACAGATTGACGACCGTCTGCCGGAGGTAGGCGAGGGTCTTCTCCGGGTCACGGACGCGGTTGCGCGCCGAGTGGACGCGGATGAAGGCCTCCTGGACGACGTCCTCGCAGGACGCGGTGTCGTCGAGCAGCAGCGCCGCGAGTCCGAGCAGCGACCGGTAGTGGGCGCGATAGGTCTCGGTGAGATGATCGACAGTGGTCCCCGCTGCCATGGTGTCGTCAGCGCCCTCACGCTGCGACGGAACGCGGCCTGGGCGCGCTGCGGGCATGGGAGCGATCACCGGCATCCCGCCGACGGGACGCCCGGAGGCACGGGAAGGGCGGGACGGCCGGAGCGGGCGCACGGAAGCACCGCGGACCGGGACGAAGCCCGCGCTCCGCGCCGGGAGCACGCCGGCGCCCCGGGTCGGGAGCATGCCCGTACCCCGGACCGGGACCACCGCTGTGATGTCGAGTACCTCTGCCACGCCTGTTGGACACGCTTCCCCCCGTCAGGGTTGTACGCGCACACCACCGCTTTTGACGATGCACCGTATGCCCTCATGCGCACCAGCTCTTCCCCAATGCCCCATTTGTCGCGGCACCGTGAAGGGGCGACCGCAAAGACGCTTCCCGCCCAGTAACCGGTTGCACAATGGCGGGAAATCATCGTCGAACATGCCATCACCCCAGTTCAAGCGGTCCATACCAGGGACTTGCTCACAGGGTGTTCACAGATCCTATAAAGATCTATGACAACTCGGCTCAGAATTCCCTCGCGATCGCCTCGGCGATCTGAGCGGTGTTCAGCGCGGCACCCTTGCGGAGGTTGTCACCGCACACGAAGAGTTCGAGTGCGCGGCTGTCGTCCATGGCCCGCCGGACCCGTCCCACCCACGTCGGGTCGGTGCCCACCACGTCGGCGGGCGTGGGGAATTCGCCCTCCGCGGGGTCGTCGAACAGCACCACTCCGGGCGAGGTCGCCAGGATCTCGTGGGCCCGTCCGACGGAGACCTCGTGCTCGAAGCGGGCGTGCACGGAGACCGAGTGCGTTGTGACGACCGGCACACGGACGCACGTTGCGGAGACCCGCAGTTCGGGCAGGTCCAGGATCTTGCGGGTCTCGGCCCGGATGGCGAGCTCCTCGGAGGACCAGCCGTCCTCCGCGAGCGATCCGGCCCAGGGCACCACGTTGAGCGCCATGGGCGCGGCGAAGGGGCCGGTGTCGTCGCCGACGGCACGGCGTACGTCACCGGGGTTGGTCCCCAGCTCCGTGCCGGCGACCAGGGAGAGCTGGGAGCGCAGCACCTCGACGCCGCCGTACCCGGCCCCGCTGGCCGCTTGGTACGTGGAGACCACCAACTCGTCGACGCAGAACTCGGCGTGCAGCGCACCCACCGTGACGATCATGGCCAGGGTGGTGCAGCAGGGGCTCGCGACGATGCCGCGCGGACGCACCCGTACGGAATGGGGGTTGATCTCGGGCACGACGAGGGGAACGTCCGGGTCCAGCCGGAAAGCGGCTGAATTGTCCACGACCACCGCGCCGTTGGCGGCGGCGATCGGCGCCCAGTGGGCGGCCACCTCGGCGGGCACCAGGAACAGCGCGACGTCGACACCCGTAAGCGCTTCCTCGGAGAGCGCGACGACCTCGGTCTCCTCGCCGCGTACGGCCAGCTTGCGGCCGGCCGGACGCGACGAGGCGACAAGGCGTATCTCGCCCCAGATGTCCGCGTGCTGGGACAGGATCTGGAGCATCACCGCACCGACGGCCCCGGTCGCGCCGACGACCGCGAGCGTCGGCTTGCGGTTCATCGCGCGACCGCCGGGGTGCGGCGCCCGGCGGTCACCGGCCGGTGCCTCCGTAGACGACGGCCTCGTCGGAGTCACTGTCCAGACCGAAGGCGGTGTGGACGGCCTGGACGGCCTCCTTGACGTCGTCCGCGCGCGTGACGACCGAGATGCGGATCTCGGAGGTCGAGATCAGCTCGATGTTCACGCCCGCGTCGGACAGCGCCTCGAAGAACGAGGCGGTGACGCCCGGGTTCGTCTTCATACCGGCGCCGACCAGCGAGATCTTCCCGATCTGGTCGTCGTAGCGCAGCGACTCGAAGCCGATGGTGCTCTTGGTCTTCTCCAGCGCGTCGATCGCCTTGCGGCCCTCGGTCTTCGGGAGGGTGAAGGAGATGTCCGTGAGACCGGTCGCCGCGGCCGAGACGTTCTGCACGACCATGTCGATGTTGATCTCGTTGTCCGCGATGGTCCGGAAGATCGCGGCGGCCTCACCCGGCTTGTCGGGCACGCCGACGACGGTGATCTTCGCCTCGGAGGTGTCGTGGGCGACACCGGAGATGATGGCCTGCTCCACCTTGCGGGCTCCCTGCTCGGAGTGTGGTTCGTTGCTGACCCAGGTGCCCCGCAGCCCCGAGAAGGACGACCGGACGTGGATCGGGATGTTGTAACGGCGTGCGTACTCGACGCAGCGGTGCAGCAGCACCTTGGAGCCGGAGCTGGCGAGCTCCAGCATGTCCTCGAACGAGATCCAGTCGATCTTGCGGGCCTTCTTCACGACCCGCGGGTCGGCGGTGAAGACACCGTCCACATCGGTGTAGATCTCACAGACCTCGGCGTCCAGCGCCGCGGCCAGCGCGACGGCGGTCGTGTCCGACCCACCGCGGCCCAGAGTGGTGATGTCCTTCTTGTCCTGGGACACGCCCTGGAAGCCGGCGACGATGGCGATGTTGCCCTCGTCCAGCGCCGTACGGATCCGGCCCGGCGTGACATCGATGATGCGCGCTTTGTTGTGGACCGAGTCGGTGATGACGCCGGCCTGGCTGCCGGTGAACGACTGCGCCTCGTGGCCCAGGTTTTTGATCGCCATCGCCAGCAGGGCCATGGAGATCCGCTCTCCGGCGGTCAGCAGCATGTCGAACTCTCGCCCGGCAGGGATCGGTGATACCTGCTCGGCGAGATCGATCAACTCGTCCGTCGTGTCGCCCATCGCCGAGACCACGACGACCACCTGGTGGCCGTTCTTCTTGGCGTCGACGATTCGCTTGGCGACGCGCTTGATGCCTTCGGCATCGGCAACGGAGGAACCTCCGTACTTCTGCACGACAAGGCCCACGTGCGCTCCTCGCTCAGTCTTTGCCGCAGTCATTACTGCGGTCGGCGTCAGTTTAACGAGCGAGCCGGGAACGCCCCCTATGTATCGCATCGTGAGATGTCCCGCTCACGACGTGATCAACTGCGGAGTGTTGTCCCAGAACTCCACGGCGTCCGCGGACCCGGGGGGCTCCTGGCCGCTCAGCCGGACTCCTGCCCCCTGACGCGCCGCGCAAGCCCGATGTGTCATCCGTCACGCTGTTGCCCCACGACCACGCTGTTCCCCACGACCGCGCTTTCCCCACGACCACGCTGTTCCCCACGACCACGGCCAACCACAGCCCGCACGAAGTCGTGGCTCCGGCGGAGCGTGCGCGTCTCGGATGGTCCTCGCCCAGTTCGCGCACACAGACCGCCATGGTCCCCTCATGGAGCGCGAGCGCCCTCCGGGCCGCGGGGGACAGATACGCCATGGCGAGCACGCTCTGTGAGGTCAGCGCCTCGGGGTGGTACGGACCATGGACCGCTTCGCGCCGCTCGATCACTTGCGCCTGGCCCGTCACTCCGCCGGGATTCGCGCCGGAATGTACGCCAGCCCGTGCGCCCCCGGCTCCCCCGCCCGCGCCACCTCCAGCGTGGTGACCACCCTCAGCCGCGCCAGGTCCACCACCGTCACCGTGCTCGACGAGACGTTGGCGACGTACCCGAAGGCTCCGTCCGGCGAAGAGGTGATCGTCAGCGGGAACGCGCCGGTCGGCACGCGGCCCAAAACCCTGCCGCCCCCGGGGGCGTACACATGGAGCATGCCGCCCAGCTGCGTCCCGAGGGCCGATCCGGCCGGCGCGCCCATACGGAGCTCCCCCGCCAGCACCAATCCGTCGGCTGTGACGTGCACAGGGAAGACCGCGCCCTCGGTGCGCAGCGTACGGATGATCCGGCCGGTCTCGGTGTCGATGACCCGTACGCCCGCGTCCTTCACCGGACCCGGGCCGAAGTCGCCCTTCGGGGCGGCCACGTACACCTGCCGGCCGTCGGGTGAGACGGCGATTCCCTCGCTGCCCGGTACCTCGATCCGTTCGAGCATCTCGCCCGATTCCAGGTCGACGACGGTGACGTACGGCGCTTCCTTGTTGGCGGAGTAGCCGTACCGCCCGTCCGGGGTGATGGCGAACCAGTGCGGACCGGGGGCCAGCACCGGAATACGGCGGACCGGCTTGCGGGTGACGAGATCGAGAACCACGACTCCGCCCGGTACATGCGGCCCCCTGCCCCCGGCGCCGGCTCCGGCGCCCGCTCCGGCACCCTCCCCCGCTCTCTCCTCCACGCTCACGTAGAGGAGGTCACGCGCCGCGTCGAGGGCGAAGCCGTGCGGAGCGTGGTCCGGGGAGAGGTCGACGACGTCGATCAGGCGCCGGGTGTCCGGGGCGATGACCGCGAGTTCATGCGCGCGTCCGGAGTTGTCGTGGTAGTAGCCGGAGCGATACGTGATCGTGCAGTACAGCAGCCGGCGCGCCGCGTCGAAGCACAACTCGTGCGGCTCACTGGGAAGTTCGAGGATGCCGAGCCGCTCGTACGTCCCGGCGTCGAAGAAGGTCACGGTCGGCCCGCTCTGGCTGACCACGGCGAGTGTGTCGTTCATGGCAACAGCCTTGCCCGGCCTCCTGGTTGACTCCAGTGCAACATCGGCAATGAATACTTGCGGCGTAGGCAATCCACCTGGTCGCCCCGGCCGCGGGCGGACCGCTCAGTGGCGGGGGTCACACCATCGAATCGCTCGACCTGAACCTGCTCGTCGCACTCGACGCGCTGCTGGAGGAGGAGAGCGTCACCGGCGCCGCCGCGCGGCTGCATCTGTCCGCTCCCGCGATGAGCCGCACCCTCGGCCGTATCCGCGCGCGCCTCGGCGATCCGGTCCTGGTGCGGGCGGGCCGGGGGCTCGTGCCCACGCCCCGCGCCGTGGAGCTGCGCCCGCGCGTACGGGCCGTGGTCGAGCAGGCCCGCGGTCTCCTCGTACCCGGACCGATCGCCGATCCGGCCGCGCTGACGCGGCAGTTCACGGTGCAGTCGAGCGAGATGGTGCTCGCGGGCCTCGGGGCGCGGCTGCTCTCGGCCGTCGCCGCGGAGGCGCCCGGCGTGACTCTGCGCCTTCTGCCGGAGAGTCTGGAGGGTACGGCCGCGATGCGCGACGGGCGGCTCGACCTGGAGATCGGGGCCATCGAGCACACGGATCCGGAAACCCTGGTGGAGCGGCTGGGCGAGGTGCGGCTGCTCGGAGCCGTACGCCCCGGGCACCCCCTGATCCGTGACCGGGGCGGTGCCCGACGCCGTGTCTCCGCACGGGCCTTCGCCGCGGCCGGCCACATCGGGGTCTCCCGGCAGGGAAAGGTGCGCGGACCGGTCGACGAGCGGCTGTCGGAACTGGGTCTGGAACGGCGGGTCGTCACCGTCGTACCCGGGTACGCCGCCGCCCTCTTCCTCTGCCGCGGGACCGATCTGGTCTGTCTCGCCCCGGCCGGCCCCGGCGACGACTGGCCCTCCGCCCTCGGCCTCCACACCTTCGAGATTCCCCTGGACCTGCCGCCTGTCATGCTCGGCATGGCCTGGCATCCGCGCAACGACGCGGACCCGGCCCATCAGTGGCTGCGGGAGCAGGTCCGTACAGCGGCAGCGGTATCCGCCTCAGGACAGCCCTTAACCACATGACCGCCGGCGTTCGGGCCCCTGGGCAGGGCCGGTACGGGTCAGCGCGGTGCGCGGACCCTCCCCAGCCCCAGCGGCCCCGCGATCTCCTCCACCATCACGCGCCCGGCCTCCTCCGCGAGGTCGTCCTCGGCGAGGTCCTCGTCCGTGTCCAGCCCGTCCAGTTCCTGCAGCGGCTGGTCGAGGCGGACATGCGCGACGAGGGACTGGAGGGCGCGCAGCGTCGCCGACGCCGTCGGGCCCCAGTTGGAGAAGTACGAGAACTGCCACCACCACAGCGCCTCGGTGGTGCGGCCCGCCCGGTAGTGGGCCAGGCCGTGGCCGAGGTCGGCGACGATGTCCGCGAGGTTGTCGGAAATCCTGCACGCGACCGGCGCCCTGCGCGGCTCGTACGGGTCGAAGACCTCGGAGAAGACGTCGATCGGGTCCAGCAGCCTCGCGAACCGCTCACGCAGCTCGTCCACTTCCAGGTCCGGGCCGGTGTCCGTCTCGTACCGCTCCTCGGGGACGATGTCCTCGTGTGCGCCCAGCCGGCCGCCCGCGAGCAGCAGCTGCGAGACCTCCAGGAGCAGGAAGGGCACCGCGCTGTCGGGCTCGTCGCCCTTCGCCACTTCCGTGGTGGCCACGATGAAGCTCTCGATCGAGTCGGCGATCTGAACCGAGAAGTCGTCGGGATCGTGGGTGGCGGAGTGGAGCGTTGCGTCAGACATCGAGAAGTCGTCTCCCCTCGAAGGCACGCCCGAGCGTGACCTCGTCGGCGTATTCCAGATCGCCGCCAACGGGAAGTCCGCTGGCGAGGCGCGTGACCTTCAGCCCCATGGGCTTGATCATGCGCGCCAGGTACGTGGCAGTGGCCTCGCCCTCGAGATTGGGGTCGGTCGCCAGGATCAGCTCGGTGACCGCGCCGTCGGCGAGCCGCGCGAGCAGCTCGCGGATGCGCAGGTCGTCCGGGCCGACGCCTTCGATCGGGCTGATCGCACCGCCGAGGACGTGGTAGCGCCCGCGGAACTCTCGGGTCCGCTCGATCGCCACGACGTCCTTGGGCTCCTCGACGACACAGATGACCGCCGGGTCACGGCGTGCGTCCCGGCAGATGTTGCACTGCTCCTGCTGCGCGACGTTGCCGCACACGGCGCAGAAGCGGACCTTGTCCTTCACCTCGAGGAGTGCGTGGGCGAGGCGGCGGACGTCGGTCGGTTCGGCCTGGAGGATGTGGAAGGCGATCCGCTGCGCGCTCTTGGGACCGACGCCGGGCAGCCTGCCCAGTTCGTCGATGAGGTCCTGAACCACGCCTTCGTACAACGGAACGCCTCTCTGGGAATTGCTTCGATGGTTACGGTAGTTGGTCGGCCTTCGCCTTTGAAGGCTTGACGGCTCGAAAGGCCCGGAGCGGCGGACCCGGACCCGGACCCGACCAGGATCCGGTCCAGGGACCCGGCCAGGATCCGGTTCCGGGACCCGGCCAGGATCCGGTTCCGGGACCCGGCCAGGATCCGGTTCCGGGACCCGGCCAGGGACCACCGGGCTCTACCGGGGTCTAGAAGGGCAGACCGGGGATTCCGCTGCCGCCTCCGAGCCCCTGGGCGAGCGGGCCGAGCTTCTGCTGCTGCAGCTGCTGCGCGTTCTCGCTCGCGGCCTGGACGGCGGCGACGACGAGATCGGCGAGGGTCTCGGTGTCCTCCGGGTCGACCGCCTTGGGGTCGATGACGAGCGCACGCAGCTCCCCGGAGCCGGTGACGGTCGCCCTCACGAGCCCGCCACCCGCCTGCCCCTCGACCTCGGTCGCCGCCAGCTCCTCCTGCGCCCGGGCGAGGTCCTGCTGCATCTTCTGGGCCTGCTGAAGCAACTGCTGCATATTGGGCTGGCCACCACCGGGAATCACGGTCACTCCTGGCATTTCGACGTCGGTTGTTCGGTAAACCGAGCCTACGTGGTCGTGGAGCGGCATGCCCCGCCCAGTCGGCACCAACTCTTTCGGGTGACTTCCGGGCGGGAACGACCGTCCCTCCTTTACCCGATCAAGACGCTCGTGCGGGCGGAAGTACCGGGATTTCGCCCCCACGGCCCACCATTCGGCGGTAGGAAGACCATGCGCACCGGTACCCACGCGCGCATCGCACGTCACGCAGGGTTAGCACGGTTACGTACGTAGTCACGCAGAGCGCAGAGGAGTGCCCCGGTGAGTCAGCCGGAGATGCAGCCTGGGGGGTCGGCCCGGGAGGAGGACGGGGTCCCGGTGAACGGGAGCGCCCCGCACCGTGACCTGGCCGGACGACCGTTCCCGCTCGGTGACTGGGGTGAGCCGGCGGAGCGCCTCGACGAGCTGTACCGCTGGGTGGAGGGGAACGCGCTGCGCACCGCGGACTGGTATCTGGCCGACCGCGTCCGCAAGCGCCGCGGCGCGCGGCTGCTGCGGACCGGCACCGCCCTTGGCGTGATCGCGGGCGCGGCGCTCCCGCTGCTGGACCTGACGGGGGTGCTGGCGGGCGCGGCGGGCTGGGGCTACCTCTCGCTGCTGCTGGGCGCGGCGTGCGTGGCGTGCGACCGGTACTTCGGCCTGACCTCGGGCTGGATAAGGGACGTGGCGGCGGCCCAGGCGGTGCAGCGCCGACTGCAGATCCTCCAGTTCGACTGGGCCTCGGAGAGCGTCCGTGAGGTCCTCGGCCCGGCGGAGGGCACGGCGAGCGAGGCGGCGGAGCGGTGTCTGAGCGTGCTGCGCCGGTTCTCGGAGGACGTCACGGAGCTGGTCCGCGCCGAGACCACCGACTGGATGATCGAATTCCGCTCCGGCCCGGCGCCCCTGCTGATGCAATCGCCGGCCTCCCCGCCCCGCCCCGACAACGGCCACCCCTCGGGCCGCGTTCCGCTCCCCCCGCCGACGCGGCCGAACATGCCGAGGCAGCGGCCACCGGAGGCGCGCTGACACCGTCCGGGCGGGTCTCTGGACGGCTCGTGGCCGGGGACGGCTCGTGGCCGGGGGCTCGGGCCGCTGTTCGGCCGGCCGCCCCCGTGGAGCGGCCGGCCGATCAGCGGCAGGTGTACGGATCGGTCAGCGGGCGACCGTGGCCGTCGGCTTGCTGGCGGCTTACGTGTAGGAGGTCGGGGCGGGTGTCCAGGTGCCGCGGCTCGCGGTGAGCGTGCGGCCCACCTTGGCCGTGCCCGGATCACCGGCAGCGTGGTGGCCTTCGGAGCGACTCCCTTGGCGACCGTGACCGCGGCGGTGGTAGCCGCGCCGTCGGCGTGCCCGGTGCGGCGGGCCGTGACCGTGACGGTGAGCTTCTTGGTGAGCAGTGTCGCCGGGACCGTGTACGTGGCGGCCGCGGCCCCCGCGATCGCCTGGCCGTCGGCCCTCCAGTGCCCCCGGGAGTCTTACCCGCCAGCACATAGTACGTGTGCTGCGCGGTACCCCTCTACCTGCTTCTTCGCAGGTCAGCGCGTGATTTGCGTTCCGTTGGTGTCCGTGGTTGTGCGGGGGAATCCGTGGCTGTTGCCGTCGCTACTGCCGTCAGGAGTCGGGCGGCGGTGCTGGTGCCTTTTCTCGCTCCGCCGGTCACCGCGGGGTTTGTCGGGCCACCGTGTATGCGGTGGGGCCGGTAAGCCCTGTCCCTGTACCGTCGAGCATGTCCAGGACCTCGAAGCCGGCGCCCTCCGCGTAGCGTTCGAGCTCCTGGGGGAACAGGACACGCCTGCGGATCTCGTCTCGGGCCTCGTCGCCCGAGGAGAGCATCCAGTGCCGGTGCATGGTGTTGATCTGGGTCCGCAGGTCCCACGTGTGGCAGATGGTGACGGTCGCGGATCCCGCCGGGGTGTCGACCGTGGCGGTGGTCGGCTCGGTCCGGGTGATCGGGGCGACGGGGGAACACAGCACGAGCAGCGCTCCTGGCCGGGCGTGGGCTGCGAAGGTGGCGAAGACCTGGCTGATCGACTCGTTGTCGTGCACGTAGGCGAGGCTGTTGCCCATGCAGGTCACCACGTCCATGCGGCTGCCGAGTCGCACGGTGCGCATGTCGCCGGTGCGGATGTCCAGCCCGGGCCGGGCCTGGTGGGCGTAGTCGACCATGCCGGGCTGGAGGTCCACGCCGATGCATTCGAAGCGCTTGGCGAGGATCTCCAGGTCGCGGCCGGTACCGCATCCGAAGTCGATCAGGGTCCGGGCGTCCGGCCTGTGCAGCTCGATCAGGGTCTGGCACATTCCGGCGCTCGTGCTGTCGGACTGGACCACGTCGTAGAGTGCCGGATCGCGGTACAGGAGGTTGGTGGCTTCCACGTGCTCGGCTTCCGTGTCGGGGCTGGTCACATGAGGCTTCGCAGCCCGACCTCCAGGGCGAGCACATCGCACAGCAGATCGGGGACGACCGGCGCGGAGTCGGCGCTCCTCCCCGCCTTGGCAAGAGCCTTGCCGTCAACGTAGCCGAGGTCCACCAGGATGGACTCCTTCAGCATGTCGTCCAAGACCGGCAAGCCGTAGGAACGTAAACCCTTCTCCAGGATGGCCAGGAAGTTCTCCGGTTCGGCCGGCGCGGCCACCCACTCGGGCAGCCCGGCCCGCCTGATCCGTTCGCGGAACAACGCCTTGCCGCGCTTGTGCTCGTGCGGTAGCTGCTCCATGAACCGCACGATCCGTGGGTGGGCGAGCGGGCTCAGCGGCCAGATTCCGGCCCGGAGGAATCCGGGGTTGTGCATCCCGAACGCCATCAGGGTCGGTACGGGCAGACCTGGGATGGGGGCCAGGTACTCGTTGACTTCGGCGAGCGCTCGGATTGCTTTGTCGCCGAGCCACGGCACGGGGTGCGGCGTTGGCAGTTCGGCCTGTGTCCTGGAGTGGTGGGCGTTGATCTCGTCCCCGCCGCTGCCCGTGAACATGACCTCGCACCGCCGGGCGGCTGCCTGCTCGCGCACGACATCGAACGCCTCCTGGTAGAAGGCTCCCGCCGGATCGTGCGGCTTGCACAGATCGCGTACGCCTCCGGGGCAGAAGGGTGGGTGCTGCATGGCGGGGGTGGCCGTGTCTCGGAAGCCGCAGTGCTCCACAAGGGCCTGGCGCCGCTCGCTCTGTTGCCTGCCGGTGCTTCCTCCCACCATCAGGCCGAAGCTGTACACCTCGGGGAAGCGCGCAGAGTCGGCTTGCGGCGCCGCTGCGGGCCGATGCGGTTGCCTCCGGGATCGGGGTCGGCCCGCTTGCCTGCCACTGCGCGCCGAGTGACCGGTGGGCGTCGCCAGCGGGGCGGCAGACAGGAGCGAGCGGTGGTCACCGGCCGCCGGCGCGCGGCGGCCCGCGCCAGCGGGACGCCCTTGATCAATTAAAGAAACTCTGAACAGCTCGCCCATCGGCCCACTGGCCGATCCCGGGAGATGCTTGACAGTTCGGTCACAGCTGATGGTTGACAGTGGCCGTGATCGGCCTTTCTGTGCGCGTCGTTGCGGCGTGTGGCGGGAGGCCGGGATTGGCGCTGGTGGAGTTGTCGGTTGTCGAGCAGAGGTACCGGGCTGTCCTGGCGGTGCTGGCGGGAGCGACCGTGACCGAGGTTGCCGCGTCGGTGGTCGAGCACACGACCGACGTCCCGGTCCGTGACGTGAAAGCGAACAAGCCCCACGGGGCTTCTGTTGTTGTCTAGGTGTTCTGTCCTGGGAGGTTGTGGACGGTGACAGGGGTCACGGCTGATCGATCTTGAAATGGGTGAGGGCCTTCTGGCCTGGTGTGGATTG